>JAEURV010000323.1 GCA_016788465.1 Nitrospira sp.
GGTCAATCCATCTCTGATCCCTTTATCAGCAGCCTGGTCCTCCATCCGAAAGAACCATCTCAGCTCTATATCGGCGGCCCGGCCGGGATTTGGAAAACTTCTGATGGAGGAAAGACTTGGCAGGCCATGAACCAAGGGCTCGCCACGTTGAACATTCGAGCCTTGGCCATGGATCCCAGACACGTGCAAACTCTCTACGCCGGCACCAACGGCAGTGGTCTCTATCGCTCGACCAATGCCGGCGCGACCTGGACGGCTGTACCGCTCAAAGCCGCGCCGACTCGGAATCCGTGACTTGTATTGGTCTCTCTCCTACGAGCGACGCTTCACGGGTCGCCTAATATCCAGTCTTTGCCCCCGCGCTCCCGCCCTGGTACCGGCTGCTGTACGAAATCATCCGGTCCGAAAGAGCCTTCCACTCATCGGCTGTCATGAGGTTCTTCATCTTAAACCGCAGACTTAGGACAGTGGCTGAGCTCTGCATTCGTTGGATGTTCGCCTCGTTGATGATTTTGGAAAACTCCGATGCCTCCGCGTCATAACTGGCGTTCAAGGTGTAGAGTTGTCGGTGATAGGCCCGCTCCCGTTCACGGCTTTCCTTGAGCTCCTTGATGATTTCTCCGGCGAGCATATTCACTTGCTTCGCCTTCTCGGGGTCCTGGACGGTCCGATTGATCAGCCCCTCCATATCCTGTTGTCCTTTTTGCCAGTAGGCATCGCTGTGGCCCCCGCTCATCATGCCGTGGTGACGGTGATGTGATGAGCATCCGACCAAGGTCACGATAGCAAGTACACCGACGAGCCCCGATAATGTCCGATTCATGTTATCCTCCCTTGAGAGTTGTTCCGTACCCTTGTCCTACCGTATCATCTCTGAATCCAATATGGCAGAAGCGCGACCTACTGTCTCAGATCCGGCGCAGGTGCTGAAGGAGGAATTCCGCCGGCATCTGGAGACATTCTATGCCCGACTCAATTTGGCGCCCCCTTACGAGAGTGTGGAAAAAGCCGTTCGCACTTTGACGACCATTGTGCATGCGCTTCCTCACGATGAACAAGTCAAAATTGTAGCCGATCCTGCTTTGCAATGGCAGCAGTTCCGCAACGCATTTGAAACTTCGGGGCTGGTGAAGAAACATCGTGGGATTATTACCGGCCTGGTTCGCCATCGCGATGCCGTGAACTTGCCGGTTGAGTACGATCACTTCTTGAACTGCTTTCGCGGCTGATGAGGGTGGTTGGGTTTCTCAAGAAGCGTTGGGTAGCGTCATGGCTGTCCGGAGTTCGTCATACACCTGTGTGAGGCGGCTGTCTTCTAAGCGGTAGGACAAGGTCACCGTCACGATTCCAAACAGCGCGACCATGCCGGCAAGTCCGATAATGCCGATGCCCAAGAACGCGCCGCCAAGCGTCGTGAATCCGCCTTCCAGGGCATATTGCACCACAAAGGTCAGTGATCCCAACAACACAACGGCAAACCAGATTACGGTAATGAGCGCCGATGACCAGGGAATTCGTTTGACGCAGTGCGTTCCCAAAGACTGATCCTGAGGGGACAGGTGGATGAGACCCTTCACCGGCCAGGCCGTCCGAAATCGTCTGGAGAAGAGGCGGTATTGCGGGCGAATGGCGATCTGAGACAGGTCAGGGTACCACCAGGCCACACCATGCGGCAGCATCAAGACTCCATCAGGGCTGAAACGATGGCGAACGCTCTCCACGGTTGCGCCAGCCCACTCATCTGGGTGACTCGCCACGCGGCAGCCATATCGTATCGCATCAGGAGTAAGCCGGATAAAATAGACCCAATCTCCGACGAGCAGTCCAAGAAAGAGGGCACCGGCGAAGAGACCTGCGAGGAGCATGAGTGTAGCTATCACACAGGGAAGAGCGCTGAATCAAGACGGACATGAGCAGAACCGATCATGAACGAGCTGGTGCACGCGAAAACTTCTCCTCACTCCGTCCCTGAAAAGTTTGTTGACTCATGCGGAGAAGTTTGGCTACAGTACGCCGGGCAATGTTTCCGGCGGGCTGTGAGCTGTCTGATTTTCCCGCCTCAATATTGATTTTCCCCGCGTCACCATGACGGTGTTTCCCTCTGTAGGGTTGCAGTGGGGAGAGACCGGATCGTCCAAATTTTTGGAGGCAAACATGGATCCCGACAAGATTGAGCGTGTGTACACCTCCTATGCGGGGTTTTACGACAAAGTATTTGGAAAAGTGTTCCACGAGGGCCGCGAATCAGCCATTCGAAATTTGGATGTGCAGCCGAATGAACAGGTTCTCGAAGTTGGTGTCGGGACAGGATTGGCCCTTCCCATGTACCCCCGCCACTGTCGTATCGTTGGTATCGATGTGTCCGAAGGGATGCTGGCCAGGGCGAAGGAAAAGGCGGAGGCTCACCAGCTTGACCACGTCGAGCTACATCGCATGGACGCCGGGGCGATGCAATTTAATGACGATAGCTTTGATACGGTCGTTGCCGCCTATGTCGTTACAGCAGTGCCGGACCATCGAAAAGTGGTCAACGAGATGATTCGGGTCTGTCGCCCCGGTGGACGGATTATCATGTTGAATCACTTCAGCAACGGCAATAAGGTGATTGCCGCCGTGGAAAAAGCGCTTTCTCCGCTGACCAAGCACCTGGGCTGGCGTACGGATCTCTCTCTGAACACCGTGTTGGAGGGGACGTCGCTTCGCATTGCCAGAAATCAACGGGTGAATCCCTTGCGACTGTGGGCCCTAGTAGAGTGCATCAACGGCAAGGGGCAGCAGATGAATGGGAATGGCACCGCGCATGCTGCGTCAGGTTATGAACGAGGGAATGGAACTGCTGCCTACTCCAACGGGAACGGGCATTATTCCCCTGAACACGCACACTGAGCAGAAGGCGACTCGCTTCTCATCGTTCACGATGTGATCGGTGTTCCCGAACCAACCAGCGCTCCCACTCCTGGCCTGGGATGATCGTCGTGCCCACGAGGCAGTTGCCAGGAAAACTGTGCGTAAT
>JAEURV010000331.1 GCA_016788465.1 Nitrospira sp.
CCGATCAGGAACACGCCCGAGATCAGCCAGGCACAGCCAACGAGCCATCTTCTTTGACAAAATGACAACATACCCATCAGGAACACCACGGTCCCTACAAGTCCTGCTATCCCTGTACCGAAGGAACTCATCGCCGTCTCCTTATCTGTTTTCTCTTCTGGATGTGTCATCACCCAGAATGTACCCGAGCCCCAACAAGCACTGCCTGTTACCGACAAGCAAAGTGGCAATATTCGATCGGAGCGGGAGGAGCACTCAGAGCTACTGCGATCACATCAGGATCGTAACCGATTTCCTCTAGATCCCTCTGCGCACGAGCGAGTTCCTCCTCGCTCAGATAGGCCACGGTGTCAGGAATGCCGTTGTCCTTCAATGACCGCAAAATCGCGCTCGACGTATCACGTTCCTCTGGAGGCAGATTGGTACCTAACGGAAATTCAAGCCGATGGTGATAGGGGCTCTCAAACGTTTCATTCAGTGCCTTGATGGTTTTCAGCACCAGCCGATCTTGTTCCCAGGCTTGGAGCTTTGGCCCTGCCGACGGATGGGTTGCCAAGAGATCCATCAGGGTGATGACATTCGTGTTCAATGATCGTCCCACAAATTCCCGCTGGGGCTCCAGGCTTGTCTGCTTGAAGCCCAAGTGTTTGGCCACAGCCTCAACCAACGCAAAGTTGATCATGAAGCTGTATTGCCCACCGAACTGGCCGTAACAGGGCTTCTCAGGATCATTGAGCACTTTCATGTCGCCCGTCCCAGCATCGAACACGCTGAGTCCGACTGCGTCCGGAGCCAGCAACCGTTTGGCTTCCTTCAGTGTGGCAAAGGCGCCGAGATTGACCGGCACCAGCACTTCCTGATCAATGGCCTGAAGAAATTCCACAATCGTCTTCCGATAGGGCACATCCTTCCACTCGACCTTCCGATACTCCTTTTCCCAGACCAGTTCATCCAAAAACGGCGGGAAGGTCTTGAGCACCGCGAGGTCTTTCTCCTGAAACGCCCGAACGAACCCTGACCAATCTTCAATCTTGGCATGCAGAAACTCGCTCAAGTTCGGACGGATATATTCTTCTTCGATCTCTCCGCCGTGTTTCGCCAATAGTTTTGTCGGCAGATCGTTCCACAATTCATTACAGAAGATGCGATCAACGGTCCCCTCAGCCAGGCCCGCTAGGTATTCAATTGAACCGCACTGGCCATCCACACGATCTCGGTGTGCAGCTAGATCCGGATGGGCCAACGCGCCATCCAATACAGGCTGTTCCCAATCCACCATGACATACCGGACACGGGGATAGATCATGCCTTGTGTATCGAGCGCTTTGAGATAACTAAGAAAGCAGGCAGCCAGATTCCCATTACCAGGGCCCAACTCTAAGACGGTGAGGGATGAGCCCTGCGGGGTGAGCCGTGACTCTGCCCCATTCTCACCTGACGCCTGACGCCTGACGCCTGACACTTTTTCGCGTTTCGTGACTTGCTCGAAGTAGTCGGCTGCCAGTGCATGGGCCAGCCTAAAGTCGGCAGAGGCAAAGGTCTGATAATAGGATCGGAGTTGGTTTCCCCGTAACCCATAGAACACCTGGTTGAGATGGGTCTGCCACTGGTCAAGTGGCTTGTAGTCGCCAATCAATTGCGGCAGGGCATCAGCGTCTTGCAACATAGTGTTCCATCATGATCTTGAATGTTCTCGCGTCATCGGACCAAGCGTGGACGAAATCCTAACAGATGCCTGGAAAACGTCGCAATGGGCCGTTTGCTCCATGGTTTCTTGACAGTACGATGGCGCCGGGTGTAGCAGACAGAAATGATGACGGACCGATCAACCGCAACCGGCTGGATGGTGCTGGCAGCCCTTCTTGCGGGCACAGTTGTGAGCGGTGAAGAACTCCCTCTCACGGAAAATGTACCGATCTCCGAGTTTCAGAATCGCACGGAAGACGTCAAGGTCTATGATTTCGATGCTCCTCCACAGGGTCTGTTTCGTTCGATTACGCTGGCGGAGGATTTTGAAGAGCGCTTGGGCTTCCAGCGTACCCATGAGATCGTGCCGATCACGCCGACAGACCGATTCTCTGCGCATGTGGACGCCGTTGTGATTGTCTTTGCCCTGCATCAACACTATCAGGCCTTCACAGTATTTGGCCGTTGCACACCTGAACAGGTGGCAGGTCTCTCGCCGGAGACCGTGGTAAGCGAGGATGCTATGCGCATCGCCTTAGAGGATGAGAGCGGCTATCTCAGATTGTCGCCGCCCGAGGGAGGATGGAAACCCGGACGGTACAAGGTTGAGATCCATACCGGCGAGCAAATCAACGAAATGAGCCTGATGGGCACGATGCGTTTCACCGTCCTGTCTCCCGACGAGTAACCTCCTACGCCTTCACTCCCCCGGATCATTCTCTTCCAGCGTTTGACCCCCTTTCCCCCTTCCGCTAGAATGCGCTGTCCAATACATTATTGCCGTCTCCGGTTTGTGCGCACTATGACCTCACCATCCCCTTGGGCCTCTGTCATCATCCCGATCAAGGATGAACGGGAGAACTTGTCTCCTCTCATGGCCGGGCTGACGAACGTCATGGATTCGTATGAGCTCTCACAGTCCCGTCCTTACGAAATTATTTTCGTCGATGATGGGAGCAGCGACGGCAGCAGTGAGGAACTGGACCGATTGGCCAAGGAAGACAAACGGGTTCACGTCTATCACTTCGACCGTAATTACGGTAAGACCTGTGCACTGGAGGCCGGCTTTCATCAGTCGTCAGGCGAGATCATCATTCAAATCGACGGCGATCTCCAACAGGACAGCGAAGATATCCTCAAATTGCTTCCTCATACCGCGACGCACGACGTGGTCTGTGGCTGGCGGCAACAGCGACAAGATGGGCTCGTCAAAAAAATCTCGTCTTTGATCGCCAATCGCTTCCGCAACTATTTCACGCACGACGGAGTCCATGATACGGGATGTCCGCTCAAGGTGTTCCGCCGTCCGGTGTTGGAGCGAATCCGGCTGTTTGAGGGCATGCATCGCTTTTTCCCAGCCCTCGCGTTGATGCATGGATTCACGGTCACCGAAGTGCCCGTTCGTCACTACCCCCGCATCCACGGAGTATCGAAATATGGCATGGGCAATCGGCTATTCAAATCGTTGTACGATCTGATCGCGGTGCGGTGGATGCAACAGCGTGTGATCCAGTACAAATTCCGGAGCCCACAACCGAACCCCTCTAGACTGAAAACGCTGCTGCAAGAACAGACCTTGAGCATCTCCCTTCAAGCACCTCATGACCACTGAAACCATTTGGCTCGGGATCGGTTTCTTTGGACAAGCCTTGTTTTTTGGCCGCTGGTTGGTGCAATGGATCGCCTCTGAGCGGAGTGCCGAAAGCCGTGTCCCGATCTCCTTTTGGTACATGAGTCTGATCGGAGGGCTGATCACGCTCGCCTACGCCATCTATCGAAAGGATCCCGTGTTCATTTCCGGGCAAGGGGTCGGAACGGTGGTCTATCTCCGCAACCTCGCCCTCATTCACCGAACCGACCAAACTAAAAACCCGTCTACACCGCAAACATGATCATGTAGGACGCAGGTGGCTGTGCACCACCCACCTGCTCCCATTGATAGTACCCATCATGACTATGGATCGCCCATCACCTCAGCCCATACCGCTCCTACTCCTGCTCCTTCTGTCCGGCCTGCTCTTTTTCATCGGCCTCGGGAGCATGGGTTTGACCGATCGTGACGAGGGCCGCAACGCCGAAGCCGGCCGCGAGATGTTCGCGTCCGGTGATTGGGTCACCCCCACCTTCAACGGAGAACTCCGCGTCGCCAAGCCGGTCTTCGTCTATTGGCTGATGACGATGTCGTATCAGGTTTTTGGAGTCAATGAGTTTGCAGCCCGATTTCCATCCGCGCTGTTCGGGGTCGCACTGATCGTGATGCACTATCTATTTCTCACCAGGCTACGCGGACCGACGGTCGGTTTGTACGGCGCCCTCATGTTGCTGCTGAACATCGAGATCTTGGCGCTCGGGCGTATGGCCATCACCGATAGTGTCTTGATCTTTTTCACCACGCTGTCGCTCTATAGTTTTTGGCTCGGTCTTCACGACTCAACCGCAGGACGGTACTGGATCTGGGGATTCTATGGTGGCATGGCCTTGGCCACCTTGACGAAAGGGCCGGTTGGATTTGCCGTTCCGTTGATCACGGTGCTTCTCTACCTCGTCGCCACTCGTCGATGGCGGCTTTTCTGGGAACGGGGCGCTCCCCTGACCGGCACGCTGCTCTTTTTCGTCCTGGCCGGTCCTTGGTATGCCGCCATGTTCCTGATCCACGGCGATGCCTACTCAACGGAGGCAAAGGTTCATACCGTAGGACGATTTCTCGCTCCGATGGAAGGACATGGAGTGGGCTGGTGGTTCTACTTTCCTGTGTTACTGCTCGGGTTTTATCCCTGGAGTAGCTTTTTGCCGGCCGGGCTCTATCATGCCTACGTCAGTTGGCGCGCATTCCGTGCTCAACAGAACCAGCCCTACACCCCACAGGAGTCACAGCCATCAGAAGCCTCTCACGACGAGCTGGACTGGTTTATGGGTATCTGGATTGTCGGTGTGTTCATCTTCTTTAGCCTGTCATCCACTCGATTACCCCATTATATCGGCCCGTTATTTCCCGCCTGCGCGGTCCTCGCAACCTCCTATTGGACTCAGGGCTTACAGGACCCGTTTACCAAGGGATTGCGAGGTTCCATCCACTTTTTGATGGGCGTCGGGTACCTCCTCGCGATTGGATTCGCAGGTGCTCCTGCCCTGTTCGCCAAATTCTCAGGCAAAATGGTGAAAGAGTTCCCTCTCGCCACCCAGTTCGACCTCGGCCCTGGACCATACGTTGGCGCAACAATCGTCGTGCTGGCCATGGGATTGGTCGGATATTTCGGACTGAATGACGAAAAACGCGGACTCGCATTCGGCGTGGCCGGAGGCGCACTGGCGAGCGTCTTCCTCGTTGCCATCCTGACTATCGTTCCGGGACTCAACCGCTATGCCATTGCACCGCCTCAAGAACTGGCCTATGCAGCCGGGCTGAACCTTGACCCACAGGACCAACTCATCGCCTTCGGCTCAACGCGCCCCTCCTTTGCGTTCTACGCACGACGGACTGTGAGCTTCATCCCATCCAATGAGCTTGACCGCTTGCGCACCGCCCTCGCCAAGGACGGGCGCACCATGATCCTGCTTCCGGAATACCTTCAGGAGACCTTGCCAAGAGAAGCGGCAGCGTTTCAGCCCATTCTCAAACGGTACGGCTTTCTCTTGCTCAGTAATCAGCCAGTCGTGGCGGCACCTCAGAGCGTCGATCCCGGTCCCCCTTCGCCAGCGAGACCTTGAGCCATTAGGCTCTCGTCAGGTCTGCAGTTCCACTCTTCGATCGGAGTTCTATGAGAATAGTGCCCGGATAAATCAGAAGCCGTACACGAGATGGTGGTTACTGAAAGGGCAAGATCCCTCGCGCACTCCCGAGAATAAACAGGGCCAGAAAAAGACTCCCCAGAATGGCGCCTTCTCGTAGAACAAACCATTGTGTGGCCCGCTCATCCTCCTGATGGGAATACCTGAGGCTCCGAAACCAGGTCGCCACGCAGACACAGCCTACCGCAGCGACCAGGAGCAGGGACGTCGTCATAATAGCAACCCCAAATGCGATAAGAACCTTGGAAACCGTGGCTTGCCATGGATTCGGACCGGAACGATTGCCTCTTACCCAATAGTCCTTCCTACCCCACAATCCCCAGGCGACCGGGATGATCCCCCCGGTCACGAACACGAGACCGGTTATGCCATCGTCCATCCTGTGAGACAAGGTCCACAGCATACCAAGCACGATCGAGGAGGCAATCGCGGCATAGTATAAGCCCTCCTCAACTGAGGATCGCCATTGCCGCAATGGAGCCGTCGCGACGAAGCCACTGAGGATCCCGATAATGGCCCCTCCCACCACATCGGTTAGAAAATGCGATCCCCGCAGCACACGACTGATCCCGACGAATACGGCGATCGCCAAACAGAACGGGCCAACCGCCGGAAATCGTTTCGCCAACACTGTCGCGATAGCAAAACTCGCTGTACTATGGCCGGACGGAAAGGAGTCGAGTCCGGAGACGAACGAGAAGTTCATCTGCCAGTCTCCCGAGTGCACAAATTTCGGACGGGGTCTTCCGATGAGGTGCTTCAGCACGTTGGCCAGCAATGCCGCAATCCCATGGGCGATCAGCGTCTGAATCGCCACGAGCTTGATACTCGGTCTTTCAAACGCCCAGGCGATGGCAAGGAGAAACATGCTCAAGAACGCCAGACGCCACCCTTGACCGATCCAGTCTCCCATGTCGCTGGTGAATGCCATCCATGGAACGGTCAATTGATCCCAAGGGAGATGAATCGTCACCGAACGAACATACTTGGTGATCGGCAGATCAAACCGTGCTAAGCCGAATACGCTGATGCCCAACGCCAAACAGGAACAACCAACCTGGGCAAGGGCTGCAATCGTAGGATTGGATGGTTGCGACGGGACGCTCATTGAGCTGCAACTTGAACCGAGGACCTAGCGGGATGCGCACAATGGACTGCCACCGGCGTTCTCGCATCGCTCAGCGGCTCGTCATACGGTACAGAGTACAGGCTTTGCCGCTTCACTCACACCGACCTTGCCGCCAGCCGTCTTGCGCACCCTGCGTGGCTGCCTGGTGTTGTCTTCATCCCCACTATCCGTGACGGCTACAGAGGTCAAGATCAGTTCTCTACAGCCTGCGAGAAGGCTTCCCCACACCCGGATCGCTGAGACTCATGGAACCCAATCGGCCAGAAATACGTTGAATTCACCCGGTGTCGTCGCATTTCGATCGGAGACCCAGACGAGTCGTTTGCCATCAGGAGAGAACATGGGAAAGCTATTGAAGTGCCCTTCGGTGGTGAGGCGCTCTACCCCCGTCCCGTCATCATGCACGAGGTACAGATGGAAGCTAGGACGACCGCCTTCCCCTCTCGTTTCAATGTTGGAGGAAAAGATGATGCGTTTCCCATCGGGGTGAAAGTAGGGAGAAAAATTCGACGCGCCGTTCGAGGTGACCTGCCGCTTGTGCGAACCATCGGCATTGATCACAAAGATCTCAAGCTGTCCAGGTTCGACCAGCCGCTGAGCCAACAAATCTTGGTACTTGGAGACCTCGGCTGGATCACTCGGATGGGCTGCACGATAGACGATCCTGGTACTGTCCGGTGAAAAGAATGCGCCACCGTCGTAGCCCACATCATCCGTCAGCCGTCGCACGTTCGTACCGTCCACATTCATCGTATAGAGATCAAGATCTCCATCCTTGACCGACGTCCACACGATGGTTTTCCCATCAGGTGAGATGGTCGCCTCCGCGTCATACCCCGATGAAGAGGTTAACCGTTGCATCTGTTGCCCGTCGAGTCGAACGGAATAGATATCATAGTCGTCGAGTGCCCACCGATAGGCGCCGTCCCGTTTTGGCTTCGGTGGACACTCATTCCCCACAGCGTGGGTTGAGGAATACAAAACCCGGCGATCGCCTGGAAAAAAATACCCACACGTTGTGGCCCCCTTTCCCGTGCTGACGAGACGAACCGTGTCACTTTCCAGATCCATCACATACATCTGATAGCACCCCAGGCCGCTGTCAGCCGGCTTACGCGTGGTCGCCTGCGAATCCTTCGACCAATCGTTGGTCGATTGAAAGATGAGTTTGGTCCCGTCAAAGGAGAAATAGGCTTCGGCGTTTTGCCGTCCGACTGTCAATTGGCGGATATTGGCCAGATGCCGCTCGCTGGAACGAATCTGAGAAGCAGGATCCTGAGATCGCTCACCCGCCAAGGCGAATGGCGACGTCCCCATCAAGAGACAGATCAACAATAGACAATACCGTTTGGTGCTACGACGTCGCATCAACCCGTACCTCCTTCACTTCCGGTGTTCCATACCATAAGCCGCGTTTCGTGACGGTTCCATCTTGGAAGAGCACGTAACTATGCCACCCATAATAGAATAAAAACCTCGACAGTTTTTCAACTGCACCCGGGGTGACGCCATACAGGACCGTGATGACACTGCCCGGCACATGTACTCTGGGACAGGAGAAGAGGACGGCCATCTTCGGTCCTTCATACGCTTGACCATCGATCTGGAACCCCGTCTCCCTGAGATCGACTCGTTCTCCGCAAGAATCTCGCACAAGCTTGGAAATGGCCTGAGATTGCCCCGCGCCAGTCAGGACGAGAACCGATCCTTCTTGAGGAAGCAACGACTGGTCCGACACAATACTCGTCGTGCGTTTGGATTCCGGCAACTCATGATCAGCAAGGCGTGAGACAATCTGCTGCAACGGAGACGCAGCATCAGAAAATGCCCGCAGAACGGCCTTGTGTGAATCCGTCACATAGCCGTTCAGCATCGGGGGCAACTGCTGTCGAGCCAAACGGCGAAACGTCATCAGGTCTGGATCGATCTCCACTCGTAACGGTTGATCGTACAAGACAAATTCAGTCTCACTCAATGGTGAGAGGCTGAGCCTGATTGACCGGGTCTCGGTCGATCCCTTCATGATGATGCGGATAGGAACCGTCATTCGAAAGGGTCCCTCACTCTGATGAACCTGGACCGTCAACTGCCAGGCTTCCTTGCTCTTCTCTCCGTTCAGTCTACGTACACTGACATCGCCCCATGATAGAACCGGTGCACCGGACTGTTCGACCCATTGATCGAAAAACCATCGGAGCGTTCGTCCGCTTTCTCGAGAAAAGACCTTTTCGATCGCTACCCAATCCGCCGGCTGGTTGCGATACTCCTGGACAAACGTCTTGAGCCCACGCCAAAACGGCTCCTCTCCGATCTCTTGCCGGAGCAGATGAAACACAAACGCGGACTTCTGATACCCGATGGCATTATCCTTCTCGTCGTGTTTTCTGAGAAACCGTGAGACCGCGTAATCATCCTCTGGCTGAACGTAGAGATTGTAGCTCTGCAGCATCATGCGACGCTGCTCCAAGGCTTGGCGGTCATCGTGAACCACTTCATGCCAATAATAATTCGCCAGATAGGTGGTCAACCCTTCAACCCAATTCCCCGTGTCATCACGATTAAATACGGAATTACCGATCCAAGAGTGAACGATTTCGTGGCCTAAGGCATACGGTTGCACATAGTGTCGTTTGATGCTGCCACTCCCAAGAAGAGTGAAACTGGGCATCCCAAGCCCGCTGGCGAAAAAATTCTCCACGACAGCAAATGCATCGAACGGATAGTCCCCCAAGATCCTGACGTAGGTCTCAAGGTACTGTGCGGTCGCGTCAAGATACTCATCAGCCAATGCGGCATTGTCGGGAAAGAAATACGTCTGGAGGTCGATCCGTTGCCCAGTGCCGCTGTGCCACACTCGCGACTTGGTCACAAAGCGATTCGCCACCAGCGTGAATGCTTCCGATCGATCCGGCGCAAACCATGAGGAGGAGACCTTCCCGGCACTCGCTACTTCGCCTTCCTTCCTCCCGGAGGCAACGACCGTCCACCCTTGTGGAACCTGAGCCGTCATACGATAGGTCCCGAATGCCCCTGGAAGATCCGGGTACCACTGGGTTTCCCCGCTCAAGTACACCCCCTCCTCCCCGATATGCCCCGCCGTTTCACTCGGCGTGACGAATCGCAGGTGACGAGGCTCCCTCGGTGGATCATTGAGGGACCCACGGTACACCCAGATCAACGTCATCTTCCGGGGATAATCCCGTGGAAGGGTCACAAATACTTGCGCACTGGCGCCCTCTTCTGAACGCATCCTGGCGAATGGCACGGCCATACCGGCCGTCTCCTCGTTACCCACCGCAGACGGTGTTTCCATCCGTATCGATTCGATCCTCAACGTAGGGGCAAGGGTGAAGAGGAGTGACGGACGGTTCGGCTCCATCTCCAATTCGATTCGGTCGGTTACTGTGATTTCATGTGTGCTTGGTGTCAACTCAACGGAGAGGTGATGATGAAGGAGTGAACTCTCCTGATCGGCCGGAGAGGTCACAGCCTGAGCCTTGACGGCACCGGTCAAGAGCAGTGCAATGAGACAGATCGGGAACGCTTGTATCCTGATGAACATCAAGGAAGCGTTTTAACACTCGCGGCAGACGAGTACAAGCTGGATCGCCATCAAGAGACGATCAAGGTCAACCGGTTTCACCAGAAGCTCGTGAGGACCTAGACTCCACGCCTCTCCTAACAACTCTTCGTTGTGACTTCCGGTCATGATGATGATGCCGCCAGGATAGCCCTTATCCCGTAGGGTTCTGAGCACATCGATCCCCGCCATCCCTGGCATGATCATATCAACCAACACGACATCCGGGTGCACCTCGTCGACCATTCGGAGGGCGTCCTGTCCATTTCTCACGCCGAACGCACGATACCCCCGGAGACTCAAGAACTGGACGAGCAGATCACAGACGAGGGATTCATCATCCACCACCAGGACCGACTCCATACTCTGTTGTCCACTCTCTTGGTCCGGAATCGGAGGCTGTGTGACCACCCCCGGCCCCGGAAGTTTTGAGACCCGATTGACCGCTTCGACAAGAATGTCCAGCGACAAGCCTTTCCGTATAAAGTCATTGACCTGCAGCGCTCGCGCTTGATTTTCATGTACGTCGGTCGCACCACCCCCCAAGATGATCACCCGTGCGTGCGGATCGATGGCCCGGATTTCCTTCAACAGCGTTAATCCGTCCATCTCCGGCATACGAAGATCCAGCAGCGTCACGATCGGGTTGGACGTTCGGAATAGATCGAGTCCCTCTCTCCCGCTCATTGCGACGATGACATCATAGCCTTGACGACTGAACAGATCCTGCAGGAGTTCGCAATTCATTCGATCGTCGTCGACGATCAAGAGCTTGGTCATCATCCACCCTCATTATTCTCAGAATACGGTCGGTTGCCGTAAGCAAGCGTAGCACGAGATGTGGAAATGGGAGAAGATAATGCGCGGTTTACGAGCGGTTCTCAGCCTGCCCGAACAAGGCAGCCACAAAAGCCTCGGCATTGAAGTCCTGCAGATCCTCCACACCCTCTCCAACACCGATTAAACGGATGGGAATCTTCAGCTCTTCGGCGATCGCCACCACAATCCCTCCCCTGGCCGTCCCGTCGAGCTTCGTCAGCACAAGGCCACTGACTCCGACCGCCTCCTGAAACTGACGAGCCTGTGCCAGCGCATTCTGCCCGAGCGTTGCATCCAGCACCAACAGCACTTCATGAGGCGCACCAGGCAACTCCTGACCGATCACTCGTTTCACTTTCCGTAACTCATCCATCAAGTTTGATTTGGTATGCAGCCGTCCTGCCGTGTCGATCAGGACAACATCGACTTTTCTGGCCTTTGCCGCGACAATCCCATCAAAGGCTACTGCGGCAGGATCAGCGCCATGTCGCTGGTGCACAACCTCCACACCGATACGGTCCCCCCACACTTGCAGTTGTTCGATCGCTGCGGCACGAAAGGTGTCTCCCGCAACCAACAGCGGCCTCCGCCCAGACTGTACCATTCGTTGTGCCATCTTGGCGATCGTGGTGGTCTTTCCGACCCCGTTCACACCGACGACCAAGAAGACAAACGGCGTAGAGCCCTCGGTGATGAGACGATCGAGCGTAACATCCGCAACCGGTTTCAAAATTCCGTAGAGTGCACGACTCAAGACATCCTGAAGCCCCTCAGACGTTTTTCCCTCAGCCCCCCGTGTTTCTTCATTTACCTTTCGCATCAAGCGGTCGACGACTCGGGCACCGAGATCAGCCGACAGCAGCGCCGCTTCGAGATCTTCCAGTAATTCTTGGTCCGGCGTGCGCCCAAGGAGGCGATCCAGAGATTGCTGCACCACGTGCCGCGTCTTGCCAAGCCCATCGCTCAGTCGCTGAAACCATCCCATGATCAATTGTCCCTTATCCGTCTTTCCCTGCGTAGAGTCACAATGTGAGGGATCGGAGAGATGAGACGCAGAATAGTCCGTTCCCGTCGAGACATCCGCTTCGCTTCTCGCATGTTTCGCTCGTGGTCGTAGCCGCACAAATGGAGCACCCCATGCACCAAGAGGATCGCCAACTCTTCATCGACCGATCGCCCCATCGCCCTGGCTTGACGGATGGCTGTCGGCAATGAAATGACGACATCACCGAGCAGGCTGGTTCGACAGGATAGCCCGTTAGGCACTATCGCCTCGCGTGTGGGAAATGCCAGCACATCCGTTGTGCGATCCCGGTGACGATACTCACGATTGAGGCGTTGCATACGACGATCGCCGATGAGTTCGAGACTGAGTTCCGAATGCGCCTCACCACTAAGCAACAGCACCCGTTGAGCCAACTCCACCAACCGTACCTGCCGAACGAGGTGTCTCGTGAGCCTTACACGAAGACAGACTGCCATCAATGTGAACTTTCTACATCAGTCGAGTCCGATGGCCCTGCCGTAGGCGAGGTGCGTGGGCGAGGATTGTGGCGTTGGTAGGACGGACGCGGTTCTCTCGTCGCTCGCGGATCACTGCTCTGCGTTGTCTGGTGACGATCGTAGGCCTTGATAATCTCCTGAACCAACCGGTGCCGTACGACATCCTTTTCGTCAAAATAAACAAAGGCAATCCCTTCAATGCCACGAAGGATGTCCTTGACTTGAATGAGTCCGGACACTCGGTCGTTCGGCAAATCCACCTGCGTGACATCGCCGGTAACGACAACTTTCGAATGAAATCCGAGCCGCGTCAGAAACATCTTCATCTGTTCGGCGGTCGCGTTCTGTGCCTCATCCAAAATAACGAATGAATCGTTCAGTGTACGCCCGCGCATAAAGGCCAACGGCGCTATTTCGATATCGCCCCGTTCAATCAATCGATTTGCCCGCTCCATCTCCATCATATCGAAGAGCGCGTCATACAGCGGCCGCAAATAGGGATTCACCTTTTCATAGATATCACCCGGCAGAAAACCAAGCTTTTCTCCTGCCTCAACCGCAGGCCGGGCGAGGATGATTCGGCTGACTTCCTTATTCATGAGCGCGCTCACGGCCATCGCCATGGCGAGATATGTCTTGCCTGTCCCAGCCGGTCCGATGGCAATCACGATATCGTGCTGCTCGATCGCTTCAATATAGGCTTTTTGAGTGGGAGATTTGGGACCAATGAACCGCTTCTTGGTGACAATCATGGCCGACTTATCGAGAAGGTCTCGGAGTGGGGCCTCCGGCGTTCGGCGCAACGCAGTGAGGGCATGGGTGACATCTTCTGCTTGGAGAGTGATGCCTTCGTTCGTCAGGGAAGCAAGTTCGAGGAGAATGCGCTCTGCTTGGCGAACAGCCTCAGGTAAACCATCGAGCGTGAGTTCCTCCCCCCGGGCGGAGAGTCGTACGCCTAGCTCATCTTCGATCAGCTTGAGGTGTCGGTCATGGTAACCGAACAGGACCGCAGTATTGGTACCTTCTCGTAGTTTGAGTTTACGCACGAGTGCGAGGTTGTATCCCTCCCTAGAAGCCTACCCAAAATCTTAACAAACGGCGAGAAGCTCTTGCAAGAACTGATGTCTCAGGCCACGTCCATCATCGGGTTAAGTACCATTCGAATTCGGAGGCAGCGGAGACGGAATGTTGAGGTCGAATTCTTGGAACGCCCGGCCTCCGCCTGCATCTTCCACGACCACACGAACGTGATAGATGCCTGTGGGTGCTTGTGCAACTGGCCAGCGAATATGCCCCGTCGCTTCATCGATGATCATCCCTGCAGGAGCCATTTCGAGCCGATAGCTCAACGGGTCCCCTTCGGGATCAACCGCCGTCACTCTATACTCGAATGGCGTTCCCGCACTAGGAACTGTCGGGGTTGAAGTAATGGCAGGACGGCTATTGGACGTAAGGAGCCTCCCGGATTTCACGCTCTTTCCTGCAGCCTTTTGATCCCAAGCAATAGCCTCCACCACCACCTGATCGGCACTTGAGAAGCCATCCGTGTCAAGCGTCGGGTCTTCACCCTCCTTCACCACTGCCCCATTTCGCCACCAACGGAACACGATACGTGTCGGATCCGCATCTGGATCGGCCACCTCGACGCGCGCCTCCAGCTTGTCTCCCGGGACTCCAGGCTGAGGACTCACCAAGAGGGACGAGATGATCGGAGGAGTGTTCATCACGGTCACAGCCTGAGAGCGATAGATTGCACCCGTTGCCTTTCCATCGTCGGGGAGAATCTCTACGCTGACCTTATCTCCTTGCTTCAGAAGTTGCGGCGGCAAGAGAACGCCGGTCTGCCCTTCAAGCGGATGCCCATTGACCACCCACTTATACGTAAAGGTCAAGGGATCCCGTTCCGCATCGTCTGCGGTAACATGCACGGATATCGGCATATCGAGTGTGAGGGGAGCTGGCGTAATTGTGGCCTCGTGAATGACCGGGGCATGATTGCCACGTACGGAAGAGGTCACGACACCTTCGTGCGGCGCTTCAGCCGTACATCCATCGATCAATAGAGCCAAGACCAACAGAACGGACACCCGCATCACGCCTCCAAAGAACTGAGGCGGAGGATTCCCCTCCGCCTCAGTTCTTACCCGCCTAGGACGGAATCTGTTCATTCCTTCGTCTCGTCACTACTCCCGCTGGTTGATCCAGGACACGTAGCGGCTCCGCACGTTTGAAGCCAGACCGGCACAGGCCTGCACGATGTTTCCCGAGCTGGTGTTGATGAAACCTCCAACGCCGCTCTGACAACCACCACCCCCGCCGCCGCCACCACCCGCACCCCAGGCACCTTGTCCGCCTGAGCCTTGGCTTCCAAGATGGATCGCCATTTGGGCGGCAAGGCCTGTCCCAAGACCGATCGATCGGTTGACAGTCTGATTGGATCCCGCGGTCGTTGTGCCGATAACTGGCGATTTATTTGCACTGCCCGTGCGATAGAACAGCGCATACAGATTACTGCTGCCTGAAGACGTGCATAGGTCATTGTCAGGGGTGAATGAGGGGAAGAAAGCGATCCCTCCAATCAATGTCGGATTCGCTAATACCCGCTCTCGTGAACCTGGAAGCGTTGTGAACCACCCGTCCTTTTCAGGGCTCGTTCCCTGCGGTTTATTAATCAAGTCATCCAACCCTTGATAGGTAGTCGTAGTCCCCATGCCGCTCACCTGATTTGTGGTCGTACAGCTCCCAACTCCGGTCACGCAGACCTGTGCATTGGAGACATTCACCAAATCGTTATCGGTACAATTCGTAATGTTGGTCTGCGTGCAGCTCCCACTCATGACGGAGTCTTTGATGCCTAAAAAGAATTGTGTTTCTGCGTTCGTCTTGTCGGACGCGCTGAAGTAGCGACCTGTACCAAAGTAGATCCAGACGTTGCCCGCATCATCAAGTGTCGTGGTGGGTGCCGAAACGATGGGACCCATGTAATAGGACGTACCGGAGGGTGGGAAGGTGTCAAGAATTTCGGTCGGTACCCGGTCACTACCATTTTGAACTCCCCAAGTCGACGTCGAGCATGTTACTGCGCCACCGCAAGATCCCATCGTGAGCCGATACATTTTCCCGGTCCACGGGATGCCACTCCCTCGCCCGTTTGACCCGTTCGGATCGATCGTCCTCCCTGCATAAACAGAATCCGATCGAAAGTCTAAGTCCTTATCTATAGTAATCAGATCGGCCATGAAGGATGTCCACGAACCAACCGGAAGTGACTTGACCAGACTGTTGTTCGCCCCAGGACCGGCTATCAGATCTACCGCGAAGAGCTTCGCTCCTTGCCCGTTCGTTCCTCCGGTCTTGACAGCGGCGTCATAACCAGTCGGGCCAGAGCCGAATACCACGTACCACTTGGCGTTCGTATGGTCCGCTTTGGCATCATTCGCTGGGCTTGTCCGGACAATGCTCGGATAACTCGTGGAAAGTCCAAGATCGGACGAACTGAACGACCACAGTAATTTTGGTTCCACTTCTGGGTTGGTAATGTCCAGCACGAAATAGGCTGTATAAAAGGTCCTAGACGTCCCAGAGATGTTGACTGTCATCGGAGGAGCACCGGTCGAGGCCACACAGGCGCCGCAACTGCCCCCCAAGCGGAAGCCACCGATGAGGATCGTGCCCCAGCCATTAGGGTGATCAGCATCGTCCGCAAAGATCTTCACGTCTGTGACTTTCGGCTTGAGATCCACATAATAGACGTGGGTATAGTCAGCCTGCGTCAGCCACTTCAGATGGGGCAGCAATTGATAGGGGATGAATCCCCACAGTTCTTGGCCCAATTCTTTGCCCCCGGAGTTATCCGTTGGTGTTTTGGTGTACCACCCACGTTCAACTCCTGATGTGCTTGCATCGTCCCCACGGTGATAGTATCCACTGTTGAAGGCGTGTAACATCCCATCGTTGGACCCAACATAGGCCACCTGGCGGCGATTCTTGTACTTCTGAAAGAATGGCGTGTAGGTGGCATCCCCATAGAGGAAATCGAACCGTTCCCTCGGGGGTCCAACGATGGTCGGTGTCGAATGAATGGGATCACCGTATTTCCACACCGCCAACGATCCGTTGACCGTGATTTGCCGATCCCGCATACCGGTTACCTGGGTGCCGCGAATGAAGTTGATAATATTGTTCGCGGTATAGGGAGCCGTTCCCGCCCTTAGAAACGGGCTCAGGGTGGAAGCGTTGGCCGTGGTGAAGGCAAGTTGCTCCCCCGATTCGACCACCCCATCTCCATCATCGACCCACGTGAGAATTGTCCGATCGTCTGGATTGGTCAAGGCCAACTGCTTGCCGGCCTCCCAGATACCGTTGATATCGCGTAATCCAACTGTTTCAAACGGTGTCGAGCTGTCCGCCTTTCCGTCCCCGTCGTTGTCGTGAAACCGATCGACCAACACATTGTTCGTCGCCGTATCGAACCGGGTCCGAATAATCTTGTCCTGGTTATAGATCAATCGCCCATCGTCGTTGGTGTCTTCTCGTAGATTTCCAAAGGTATCGAGAAACAGTCCTTGCGTGTAGCCGGTCCATTTGATATCCCTTGTTCCTTCATAGATAAGGGGATAGAAAAAGGATTGGTAGAGGGACCCATCACCGGTCGAAGACGTCGCAAGCACCGATACCGCGGTTCCTGAGGCGCTTCGCTGCAAGATGCTGGTGATCGCAGCCAGCAACTTATCCCGAAGATCATCGGCATCCGCTGACTCGAAGTAGGTATCGGGAATCCCATCAGCCCCCTGGGCTCC
>JAEURV010000360.1 GCA_016788465.1 Nitrospira sp.
AGCCCTTGACTTGCGGGTGTCTAGGATTATCTCCCCTACCATGGATACAACACGCACCCCACGAATCCTGACCCATGATGAGCGAAAGGCTGCAGACGCAGCGTTTGCCGGCCGCCCATTGAATCCCACTTGGTCTGAAGCGGCCAAGCGAGTCTATGAAGGTCTCATCCATGCGCTTCCCACTCTTCCGGATGAGCCCATTGTCGGACGGGAGGAGAACAGTCCGGCCAAACAAGTTCAACGGGAATCTGAAGTGCCGACTCCAACAACAGATGAGCCAAAACTTGAACATCCTGCAATATCTGAAGATACACAGCAACCGGTCACCGATGTGTCAGCCAAACAGCTGACCGCCAATCGCCAACAAGCTATTCAAGCCGGATTGCTGATTGATGTGTCGACGGTCGCGCAAAAACTCGGCCTGACGTTTCCCGTCACAGTGACGAAGCCGCTCTGGGAGATTGGGATTGCCCCCAGTGAATCGATCTCGGATGAAGAGAAAGCTCAACGGTTGCGTGATGTTTTGATGGCGTTTCGCCTCCGTATCGCCAGCCAGACGACGCTATCGCCCTTGATCGACTTTCCGGCTATGCTCGCGCTTCCTCCAGGCGAGGTGCCACAGCCAGTCCCCTTGTTCGCGTTGATTCAACCGGACGAACAGAATCGCGCCGTAGCCACCTTGTTACTGCCGAACGAAGTCTCGGCCACGATCATTCCGATGAATTAACGGCTAACGTGGCCGTGCGTTGAGAGAGATCGACGTCGTCCTGAAATTGAGCGCGTCATACTCGAACGTGGTTGATTGGTTCTGGCGATCCAGAACTGGCTCAGATTACCCGCCAGATCATAGACACACTGCACGTCGGTCAGATCGGAGCAAATTGACTTCCTTCAGGCCCTCTAGTAGGCTTGCAGCATGACCACTGCGACGAGCCATCCTTACATCGTCTCCTCTGACAATACTCTCCACGGCACACCCATTGTGGTGGGAACTCGCACACCGGTGCGAGCCATCGCCGAGTTGTGGAAGTTTGGCGTCACACCTGAAGAGATTATTGTCCGCCTCCCCCATCTGACCCTCGCGCAGGTATTCGATGCATTGAGCTACTACCAGGACCAACGCAGCGCCATTGACGAGGATATTGCGCGTCAGCGCATCTCCGACGACCAGATCCATCCCCGCCTCCGGTGAGCGACCCCGCGCTCTTCATTCGCCTCTACTTCGATGAGGATGTATCGGTCTTCGTCGGGGAACTATTGCGAGCGCACGGCTTTGACGTGCTCACAACACGAGAGACCCAGCAATTGGGGAACTCAGATGCCGCACAACTGCAGTATGCCGTGGAACACCAACGAGCCATCCTCACCCATAACCGCGTTGATTTCGAGCAACTCCATGCCGAGGCTCTCGAGGCACAGCGAACTCATACCGGAATTTTGGTCGCCAACCGTCGCGCCTCGGACTTCGAGCTTGCCCGCCGCATCATGACACTCCTCAATCGGTTCACAGCTAATGAAGTGGTCAACCAACTGCTGTATCTGTAGATATCGCCTTCTGCACAACACAGAATTCGCAGCCATCACTCAACTGTAGGGTTCACAGGTTCCCATTTGCCAATAAGGCAATGGTGAATTATAAAGGTATCCGACCCTATATATTTCACAAGAGAGAAATCGATACCGCTTCTGAGATAGGATTGAGGAGCTTGAGGGAAGGATAGTGAGGGTGCTCACATCGAAGATAAGACCACACAACGCTTTTCCGCTCAGAGGGTGCAAGCCATGAAGCTCAATTATTATCCTGATACCGATTCGCTGTATATCGATCTTTCAGAGCAACCGAGCGTCGAAAGTCGAGAGATCACTAAAGGTATCGTTCTCGATTACGATGCTGCGGGACATCTTGTGGGGATCGACATCGACAACGCGAGCCGAAAGGTCGAACTGAAGCAGCTCACACTCAGCAAACTGCCACTGATTGTACAGACGATTTCTGCCTAATTTGAAGCTTCAGAAAGAAACCAAAGGTCTACTCCCCTCCTTAGATTATTTCTTGCGCATCGCCAGCCAGGCCACCCTCTCACCGTTGATCGACTTTCCAGCGATGCTATCGATGCCGCCAGGAGAGGTTCCTCAGCCGGTGCCGTTGTTTGCCTTGATCCAACCGGACGAACAGAACCGCGCAATGGCTACCCTACTGCGCCCCAACGAAGTCTCCGCCACCATCATTCCGATGAACTAATTGTCGGCCTCGAGACGAGAGCCGTTTTCACAATAAGGCATCTACGGAAACACCTGTGACCGGATTGCGTCGGCGTGGAATACAGGCTCGGGACTGGCAAGGTCGAGCTTGTGTTGTGGAATGACCGTGGCTTTCATCACAAACCATGCTCCCCAAGTTTT
>JAEURV010000377.1 GCA_016788465.1 Nitrospira sp.
ACTTGGCCATCCCTCGATCCGAGCACACCTTCGTTAACGCCGCCGTCAACGTCGTCTTGCCATGGTCCACGTGTCCGATCGTCCCAATGTTCACGTGCGGCTTCTTCCGCTCGTATTTCGCCTTCGCCATACCCTAACTCCCTTCCTGATTCACCAATCACTACTTCTTAATGATGGCTTCCGCAATATTCTTAGGAACCTGGTCGTAGCGATCAAACTCCATGCTGTAGGTGGCACGACCTTGAGTCCGAGACCGAAGATCGGTTGCATAACCGAACATTTCCATCAGCGGAACAACTGCATCGATCGCCTGAGCACCAGCCCGAACCTTCATGCCCTGAACTTTACCCCTTCGTCCATTTAGATTACCGATGACATCGCCCATGAACTCCTGGGGAACCAACACTTCAACCTTCATAATCGGCTCAAGCAAAACAGGATCCGCCTTTTTACAGGCATCAGAAAAGCCCATGGAAGCAGCAATCTTGAAGGCCATTTCGTTCGAGTCCACATCATGATACGACCCGTCTATGACCGTGACCTTCACGTCGCGGAGCGGATAACCAGCAACCACACCGGTCTCCATTCTCTCCCGAACGCCTTTTTCAATCGCAGGAATATACTCTTTGGGGATCGCCCCTCCAACAACCTTATTGACAAATTCCAGGCCCTTCCCCGGCTCGGAAGGCTCGACAGTCAGGACAACGTGCCCATACTGCCCGCGCCCTCCCGTCTGCTTAATGTACTTCGACTCCGCCTCAGCCTTACGCCTGATTGTTTCCCTGAACGCCACCTCAGGCTTCCCAACATTGGCTTCCACTTTAAATTCGCGCAACATCCGATCCACAATAATTTCGAGATGCAGCTCGCCCATCCCAGCAATGATCGTTTGGGCAGTCTCCTCGTCGGTCCGCACCCGAAATGATGGATCTTCCTGCGCTAACTTCTGAAGAGCAAAGCCCATTTTTTCCTGATCCTGCTTGGTTTTCGGCTCGATCGCCATAGCGATGACCGGCTCAGGAAACTTCATAATTTCCAGCAATACCGGCTGCTTCTCATCTGCGAGAGTATCTCCAGTCGTGGCACCCTTGAGCCCCACTGCCGCAACAATGTCTCCGGCATGAACCTCGTCGATTTCCTCTCGCTTATTGGCATGCATCTTCAAGAGACGACCAATCCGATCCTTAGCCCCCTTGGTGACGTTCAGAACCGGGGTTCCGGTCTTCAGCGTTCCAGAATAGACACGAAAATACGTTAACTGACCAGCAAACGGATCAGACATAATCTTGAAAGCCAATGCCGCAAAAGGCGCTGCATCATCAGACTTGCGCTCAACTTCCTTACCCGTATTAGGGTCCACCCCCATTACAGGCGGGATATCCAGCGGGGAGGGAAGATAATCAACGACACCATCCAGAAGTTGCTGCACCCCTTTATTCTTGAAAGCGGAACCACAAAGGACAGGCGTGATCTTCATTGAGATCGTCGCTGCCCGAATTGCACGCATAACTTCCTCTTCCGTCAGCGGGTGACCGTTCAAATACTTCTCCATCACTTGGTCATCAAATTCCGCCACGGCATCAAGCATCTTCTCTCGATACTCTTTCGCCTGAGCGAGAAGATCCGATGGAATCTCATCTACCTTATATTTCGCACCCAATGTCTCATCGTCGTAAAAGTATCCCTTCATCCTAACTAAGTCGATAGAGCCCCGAAACTCAGCCTCACGACCAATAGGAATCTGAATAGGGACAGGCTTGGCCCCAAGCCTGTCGATGATGGACTGCACACTGCCATAAAAATCAGCCCCAATCCGATCCATCTTATTCATGAAAGCGATACGGGGGACATGATACTTATCAGCCTGACGCCAAACTGTCTCAGACTGAGGCTCAACCCCCTGCACTGAATCAAATGCCGCGACAGCTCCATCCAGCACTCGAAGGGAGCGCTCAACTTCAATTGTAAAGTCCACATGACCGGGGGTATCAATGATATTAATCCGATGATCGCGCCAGAAACAGGTTGTTGCGGCGGCCGTAATGGTAATGCCCCGCTCTCGCTCCTGCTCCATCCAATCCATCGTAGCCGCACCCTCATGAACCTCACCCAACTTATGGGTCATTCCCGTATAGTAAAGGATCCGCTCAGTAGTGGTGGTCTTTCCGGCATCAATGTGAGCCATGATCCCAATGTTTCTTGTGCGATCTAAAGATGTCTGACGAGCCACTTTTACCCCTCTAAAAACACCAGTGCTGCAGATCAAGCCGCATCACACTGCTGCGATGTACGAGCACCCCGATCTGCGAATCGCAGCACGGCTCAACTGCAGCACAGAACGACGTTACCAGCGATAATGGGCGAATGCCTTATTCGCCTCAGCCATCCGATGCACGTCTTCTCGCTTCTTCACCGCAGCCCCAGTGTTGTTCGACGCATCAATTAATTCGGCTGCGAGCTTCTCACGCATACTCTTACCACCACGAGTACGGGCAAACTGCGACAACCAACGCAAAGCCAACGAAACGCGGCGAGCTGGCCTAATCTCAACAGGAACCTGATAAGAGGCCCCTCCAACCCGACGAGACTTAACCTCGACAATTGGCTTTACATTATCCACCGCTGCCTTAAACACCTTAAGCGGATCGCCACCAGTCTTCTCCTGAATCACATCGAAGGCACCATAACATATGCGCTCAGTGGTGCTCTTCTTCCCGCTACTCATCAGCGCATTAATGAACTTCCCCACGAGCTTGTCACGGTAACGAACGTCCGGCAATACTTCCCGCTGTCCTAAAAATCTACTGCGTGGCATAGTGACCTATCTTCAATATCTAGATTAAATCCATCAGAACAAGACGTTTACTTTGGGCGCTTCGCACCATACTTCGAACGACTCTGCTTTCTCCCAGCGACCCCAACCGCATCCAATGCGCCACGAACCAAATGGTAGCGAACACCCGGAAGGTCCTTCACACGACCACCACGGACAAGCACAATTGAGTGCTCCTGGAGATTATGCCCCACACCAGGGATATAAGTCGTCACTTCCATTCCATTCGTCAGACGCACGCGAGCAACTTTTCTCAATGCTGAATTTGGCTTCTTCGGAGTCGTTGTGTAAACACGAAGACAGACCCCTCTTTTTTGCGGACAAGAGCGTAAAGCCGGACTTTTGGTCTTCGCCTTTACGAACACCCGCCCCTTGCGAACCAATTGATTGATCGTAGGCATTCCGTTCAGATCCTCTTCAAGAAATCAAACACGCTGCATCATCTGCAAAGCCGCCGGATTATAGTGATGCGATCACCAGCTGTCAAGTGGTGATTGTCCACTACTTGGTTACGATCGCACATTTTCTCCTGAAGCCACTGACGCAACTGCTTCTGATGAGAGCACCGGTGCTTGCGCGCCAGTTCCAACAGACAATCCTTCCGGTTTTTCACTCATGACAAATGTATCTCGATACTCCTCAAATCCTGACCCGGCAGGAATAAGGCGTCCGACAATAACATTCTCCTTCAATCCTAAGAGATTGTCCTCACGGCCATTGATAGCGGCTTCGGTCAGGACTCTCGTAGTTTCTTGGAACGATGCCGCTGAAATAAAGCTGTCAGTCGTCAACGCCGCTTTGGTAATACCCAGGAGCACGGGTTTCCCTAAAGCGGGCTTTCCGTCCTTCGAAAGCACTCGTTCATTTTCCTTCTCGAAGACCCCTTTGCTCACCTGACTACCAGGCAGGAACTGGGTATCCCCAGGGTCTTCAACGCGCACCTTGCGCAACATCTGCCTTACAATGATCTCAATGTGCTTGTCATTGATCGATACCCCCTGCAATCGATAGACATCCTGAACCTCATCCACCAAGTATTTCTGCAACTCATTGGGACCAAGAACATCCAGGATATCATGAGGGTTCGCCGACCCATCCATGAGAGGCTCACCGGCACGTACCCAGTCCCCCTCATGCACATTCACGTGCTTCCCTTTGGGAATAAAATATTCCTTTACATCGCCCATCTTATTGTCGACCAACACCTTGCGCTGCCCTTTCACAAATCCGCCGTAAGCAACCTCACCATCAATCTCTGTGATGACAGCCTGCTCTTTCGGCTTGCGGGCCTCAAACAGCTCCACAACCCTCGGAAGACCTCCCGTGATATCTTTCGT
This sequence comes from Nitrospira sp., assembly GCA_016788465.1. Classification (GTDB taxonomy): domain Bacteria; phylum Nitrospirota; class Nitrospiria; order Nitrospirales; family Nitrospiraceae; genus Nitrospira_D. The sequence continues at coordinate 4,171 of JAEURV010000377.1, forward strand.
CTTCGTTGTTTCCCGAGGAATCTTTGCCAAAACGTCACCAGGGAATACCGTCGCCCCCTTCTCGACAAAGATGTGGGCCCCAACCGGCAGCAAATACCGTGCGACGGCATTCGAACCACCGGGCACCTTGGCGGTCTTACCACTCTCATCTTTGATTGACACGCGAGGACGGAGCGTCTGACCGGTATGTTCAATGATCACTTTACGAGACAATCCCGTCACTTCGTCGAACTCGTCTTTCATTGTAACGCCTTCGACGATGTCTCCATAAGCAACCCGTCCTCCAACCTCGGTCAAAATCGTGAGAGAGTATGGGTCCCACTCAACCAACTTTTGACCCACGACAACGGGATCGCCGTCTTTAATCTTGATCTTTGCGCCGTAGACAACGGGATATTTCTCTCGTTCGCGGCCACTATCGTCCACGATGGCAATCTTCGTGTTCCGATTCATCACCACCCACTCACCCTCTTTATTGCGAACAGCAATCCCCGCGTTGTGAATGTCCGCATTCTTCTTCGCATCAAAACTCATGAACTTGATCCGGCCAGCATGCTTAGCCTCGAGCACTGTCTGCTCGACCACCTTGCTAGCCGTACCGCCGATATGGAATGTCCGCATCGTCAGCTGCGTTCCCGGCTCTCCGATTGATTGCGCCGCGATCACACCGACCGGCTCACCTTTCTCAACCAGGCGCCCGCGTGCCAAGTCACGCCCGTAGCAGGCGCGACACACCCCGCGCGGGGATTGACAAGTCAGCACGGATCGAATCTTGACACGGTCAACCCCGGCTTCAACGACCGACTTCGTCAGATCCTCTGTAACTTCTTCGTTCCAGGAGACGATGATTTCCCCTGTAACAGGGTCACGGATGTCCTCCGCAGCCAAACGGCCAAGGATACGCTCTTCCAGCGGCTGAATGATTTCTCCGCCCTCCACGAGCGCGCTGACCGTAATGCCATCACGTGTTCCACAATCAATCTCGTGGATAATCACATCCTGAGCGATGTCGACAAGCCGACGGGTGAGGTACCCCGAATTGGCGGTCTTCAGCGCAGTATCAGCAAGACCCTTACGGGCACCGTGGGTCGAAATGAAATACTGCAACACCGTCAACCCCTCACGGAAATTGGCCGTAATGGGTGTCTCAATAATCTCACCTGATGGTTTCGCCATTAGGCCGCGCATCCCGCCTAGCTGACGGATTTGCTGCGAACTGCCACGCGCACCCGAATCAGCCATCATGAAAATTGGGTTAAACGATTCGACTTTGCCAGGATCACCTCCGGCTCCAAGCTCCTTCATCATCTCATTTGAAACTTGTTCCGTGACGTGAGCCCAGATATCGATGACCTTGTTATATCGCTCTCCGTTCGTAATTAACCCCTCAGAGTACTGCTTCTCAATCTCGTTGACCTCTCGCTGCGCCTTTCCGATGAAATCCTCTTTCTTACTAGGAATGTGCATGTTGTCGATACAGATCGACAAACCGGCCTTTGTGGCATAGGTAAAACCGATATCCTTGATTTTATCCAAAAATTCGACGGTATCGCGATGGCCAGTCTGCCGATAGACCGCATCGATCAGCTTGGTCATCTCCTTTTTCGTCATGAGCTTATTTGCATTGGCGAACGGCAGCCCTGACGGAAGAATTTCAGACAACAGCACCCGACCGACTGTCGTCTGTACCAGCGAGCCAGACAAGCGCACTTTGATCCGCGCATGCTCCTCCACTTCGCGGGCGTCAAAGGCAATTCGAACCTCTTCAGCTGATCCGAATACTTTCCCCTCACCCTTGGCCCCGAGTCGCTCTTTGGTCAACCAATAACATCCCAACACCATATCTTGTGAGGGCACCGCAATCGGTTTGCCGTTAGCCGGTGAAAGGATGTTGTTGATGGACATCATCAACACACGGGCTTCGACCTGAGCCTCGACAGACAACGGCACATGGACGGCCATCTGATCTCCATCAAAGTCAGCGTTGAACGCCGCACAGACCAGCGGGTGCAAGCGAATCGCCTTCCCTTCTACCAAGACCGGATCAAACGCCTGAATGCCCAACCGGTGGAGAGTTGGCGCCCGATTCAGCAATACTGGATGTTCACGGATGACCTCATCAAGAACGTCCCACACTTCTGGGCGCTCCTTCTCCACCAACCGCTTCGCACTTTTAATGGTCGTCGCCGCTCCTCGCGCTTCCAGCTTGTGGAAGATAAACGGCTTGAACAATTCCAATGCCATTTTCTTAGGCAACCCACATTGATGCAGACGCAGTTCCGGCCCGACGACGATGACCGTACGGCCCGAATAATCAACGCGTTTTCCGAGCAGATTTTGCCGGAACCGGCCCTGTTTTCCCTTGAGCATGTCGCTTAACGACTTCAGCGGTCGTTTGTTTGGTCCACGAATGGCACGCCCTCGCCTGCCATTGTCAAAAAGGGCATCGACCGCTTCCTGCAACATCCGCATTTCGTTTCGGATAATGACGCCCGGCGCCTTCAGCTCCATGAGGCGCTTCAACCGATTGTTGCGATTAATCACACGTCGATAAAGGTCATTTAAGTCGGACGTAGCAAATCTTCCGCCATCCAGGGGAACCAAAGGGCGCAATTCTGGGGGAAGGACCGGGATGACATCCATGATCATCCACTCTGGCTTATTCCCTGACTTTCTGAATGCCTCAAGCACCTTAAGCCGCTTTGCATACTTCTTCTTCATCGCAGCGGACGTGGACGCTTTGGCTTTTACTTGCAATTCGTCCCACAGGGCATTGATGTCGATTTTTCGCAACAACTCACGGATAGCCTCCGCCCCGATCCCAACCTTAAAACCGCTCGACCCATATTCCGAAACCAGGGTGCGCAACTTGTCCTCCGGAACCAATTCCTTTTCAGACAAATCCGTTGACCCTGGATCCACACACACATAGCTTTCAAAATAGAGAATCTTTTCCAACTGTTTCAAACTCATATCGAGCAGGGTTCCGATCCTGCTCGGCACGCCCTTCAGAAACCAAATATGGGCGACAGGCGCAGCTAATTCGATATGCCCCATCCGCTCACGGCGAACCTTCGATTGAATGACCTCAACACCGCACTTATCGCAGACGATTCCGCGATGTTTCATCCGCTTATATTTTCCGCAGTTACACTCCCAATCCTTCGTCGGGCCAAAAATTTTGGCGCAGAACAGTCCATCTTTTTCCGGCTTGAATGACCGATAATTGATCGTCTCCGGTTTTTTGACTTCACCATAAGACCAGGACCTGATTTTCTCGGGCGAGGCGATGCGAATACGCATCGAATCAAACGAGACAGAATCCCGTTGCTTTTCAAATAGTGTATATACGCCTTCCAAGGTAATGACCTCCTCTGATGCCGGCCACTTGCCGACACACAAGCGGTTAGTCTTGCGTCTTGACTAGTTCGACATCAAGCCCCAAGCTCTGCAACTCCTTGACCAACACATTGAACGACTCAGGCAGCCCCGGCTCAAGGAACGGTTCACCCTTGACCACCGCTTCATACATACGAGATCGTCCCGGGACGTCGTCGGACTTGACCGTGAGGAATTCCTGCAATGTCGATGCTGCTCCATACGCCTGCAGCGCCCATACTTCCATTTCCCCTAGACGCTGACCCCCAAATTGAGCTTTCCCGCCCAACGGCTGCTGGGTCACCAGCGAATAGGGGCCGATAGACCGAGCGTGAATCTTGTCGTCGACCAAGTGGTGCAGCTTGAGCACATACATATACCCAACCGTAACCGGGCTCCCAAATGGCTCTCCCGTTTTTCCATCAACGAGATTGGCTTGCCCACTCATTGGCAGCTTGGCTTTTTTGAGCAACTCTTTAATTTCCTTCTCAGAGGCCCCATCAAATACCGGGCTTGCGACCTTTATGCCCAATGCTTTCGCCGCCCACCCGAGGTGGGTTTCCAGGATCTGCCCTACGTTCATACGAGACGGCACGCCAAGCGGGTTCAACACAATTTCGACCGGAGTTCCATCCGGCAAGTACGGCATATCCTCTTCTGGCAATACTCGAGATACCACGCCTTTGTTACCATGACGCCCGGCCATCTTATCTCCGACTTGAATCTTGCGCTTCATCGCAATGTAGACTTTGACGAGCTTGATGACACCCGGCGGCAACTCATCGCCCCGTTTTAACCGGCCGACCTTCTCGTCATACAGCGTTTGAAGGATTTCGATTTGCTCCTTCGCCCGCCGCTCGACATCCTCCAGCTCCTTTTGCTCGTCAGGATCGCTCAGGATAATGTGCCGCACCGTGTCGTCTGGCAATCGCTTCAGAATTTCGGCGGTTAATTTCCCCTTTTTCTTCAGGATCACATCACCGCTCTCGGGATCCATCAGATCGCGCCCCACCACCTTGCCGAGCAAGAGCTTCCGGATCTTCTTGGTCTTCTCTTCATCAATGATCCGCAGCTCTTCATGGTGATCACGCTGCAATTTCATTTGGTCATCGGTTTCAATACTCTTCGAGCGCTCATCCTTATCGAGTCCCTTGCGTGAAAAGATTTTCACATCGACGACAATGCCTTCAACGCCAGGAGGTACCGTGAGCGATGTATCCTTCACATCGCCGGCCTTTTCACCGAAGATTGCTCGGAGCAATTTCTCTTCCGGAGTCAATTGCGTCTCGCCTTTCGGCGTCACCTTACCCACAAGAATATCGCCAGGCTTTACTTCAGCCCCGATGCGGATGATCCCGCTCTCATCCAGGTTCCTGAGGGCCTCTTCTCCGACATTGGGGATATCTCTCGTCACATCCTCTTTGCCCAACTTGGTATCCCGAGCTTCCACCTCAAATTCTTCAATATGTATCGACGTGAAGGCATCCTCACGGACCAACTTTTCACTCAACAAGATAGCGTCCTCGAAGTTATACCCCCCCCAAGGCATGAACGCGACAAGCACATTCTTGCCTAGCGCCAGTTCCCCATGATCAATCGCCGGGCCGTCTCCGAGCACCTGCCCCTTCTTGACCGGCTGGCCGATTCGAACCACCGGAGTTTGAGTAATACAGGTGTTTTGGTTCGATCGTTGGAATTTAATCAGGTCATAGACATCCAAGCCGGAATCTTTACCCTTTTTGCCATCCTTTGATTCAGCCCGCACTACAATGCGAGTCGCATCGACACTTTCGACAACGCCAGGCCGCCTGGCTTGGATTACGTAGCCGGAATCTCTGGCGACCACTGCCTCCATGCCCGTCCCAACCAATGGAGATTCGGACGTGACCAAAGGAACAGCCTGCCGCTGCATGTTGGACCCCATCAACGCGCGGTTGGCATCGTCATGCTCCAAAAACGGCACGAGCGCCGTCGCAACACTCACCACCTGTTTCGGCGATACGTCCATGTATTCGATTTTATCCGGCGTAGCTAAGACGAAGTCTCCACCATGACGACAAGACACTGTTTCCGATACCAGCTTATTCGTCCCATCCAATTTCGAGTTCGCCTGAGCGATAATGTATTTATCGCCTTCGATCGCCGACAGAAACTCAATTTCATCCGTCACACGCCCCTTCACAACTTTCCGATAAGGTGCCTCGATGAACCCGAATTGATTAATCCTTGCGTATGTTGCCAGTGAGGTAATCAACCCGATGTTTGGACCTTCCGGAGTTTCAATCGGGCAAATACGACTATAGTGGGAGGGGTGCACGTCCCGGACCTCAAAACCAGCACGCTCTCTGGTCAACCCGCCAGGACCGAGGGCGGACAGACGGCGTTTATGCGTGATCTCAGCCAGAGGGTTCGTTTGATCCATAAATTGAGACAACTGGCTGCTGCTGAAGAATTCTTTAACCGCCGCGACCACTGGCTTGGCATTGATCAGATCGTGCGGGAGAACCGTCTCCATATCAAGGAGATTCATACGCTCCTTGATACTGCGCTCCATCCGAACGAGCCCAAGGCGAAACTGATTTTCGAGCAGCTCGCCAACGGATCGCACACG
>JAEURV010000380.1 GCA_016788465.1 Nitrospira sp.
CAGGCTTCTTTGGCCTCAACCCCTTCGATATCGCGGAGGATGAGTACTTCTTTCAAGGTCCGTGGCAATGATTCAATGGCCCACTTCATCGCATTGACCGCCTGTTTTGAAGCCAGGAGTTTTTCCGGAGTCTGATCGTCCCACGGCTGTGGAGGAAAGGCCCAATGCCCTGCCCATTCACCGGACTGATGAAAGCGCGAGGGATCGACCGCTTCCTCGCCTTCCTCGTCGACCGACTCAAAAGACGAGAAATTGACGTGGCGCTTCTCTCGCACCCCGCGATCTTTGGCCTTGTGAATCATGATCCCAAAGACCCACGTGCGCAGCGAAGATCGCCCTTCGAATCGGTCCAGCCCCTCGATCGCAGCCATCCAGGTATCCTGGACGACTTCCTCTGCGACTTCCCGATCCGCTACATAGCCCATCGCCATTCTGACTAATGCGCCATGGTGTTGTGTGACCAATTCATTGAACGCCCCTTCATCGCCCTGCCTAAGTCGGCCCAAGAGCGCCATATCTTTCTTCACTCCCGGTGGTAACTGACTCTGTTTGACCTCCTGAGGAACACCCATCGGATAGTTCACTGACGTAGCCTCAACAACACTCATGTTCATGACCGGCCTCCAATCTGGAGCAACTCCGTCATCAGGGCCGGAGGGCTCACACAAGTGACATGTGAATGGGGGAATGCCTTGAGGACTTCGACTCCCCGTCCATCGATGTACTCAACATGGGAACAATCCAAACATACGAACTTCCGCTTCCGAAGATAGGCCCGGCACTCTCCATCGAGCAGGGCCGCCCATTGTTCCGTGATTTTCCCTTCCAGCTTGAGTAGGACTTCTCGCTGACTCTCTTGAACGACGGTGATCTTCAACATCGCTGCCTCTCCTCCTGTCACAACGTGATGCCAGACCTACTGAGCAACCGGAATGCCACGGTAATCGCACAGGAGAACAACACTGTAAGCGTTGGATAGAATGAAGCTATTTAGACCGGCGGTTCAGAAAGGTGGCACTGATAGGAAGGGGATAATTCCCAACATATTGGGACGCTCCCAATTAGTTGGGAATTCCAGATAGGAAAAACGCTACGGATTGATGGCGTATCGCTTATGGCGAAAGAAGAGTGGAATTGGACCGTGACGTTCTGAGACTTGATCTACTTTTCACGTTTCACTTTTTACCGTTTCCTCGGGCAATGCCCAGCTTCTTCATGCGGGCTTCCAATGTAGTTGGCTTTAGGCCGAGAATAGTGGCAGCTCCCCTCTCACCACTGACGCGCCAATTGGTTTGTTCGAGGATATCGATGATGTGCTGTCGTTCCATTTCCTCGAGCGTCAAAGCTTTTCCAGTGCCCGTCGTATGGTCGGACTGTGAGAGCCAGTCGATCGACGCGAGTTCCGGCCCTTCGCTCAAAATCACGGCTCGCTCGATCACATGTTCCAACTCACGGATATTGCCCGGCCACTGATATCGCTTGAGCATTCTGACCATTCGCTCCGGAATCCGGTCGATTCTCTTGCCGAGATTGGCAGCGCACTTCTGAATAAAATACTGAACCAGCAGAGGTATATCATCCTCACGCTCGCGAAGTGGAGGCAGATGAATTGGGAAGACGTTGAGCCTATAGTAGAGATCTGGTCGGTACTGGCCAGTCTTGGATAATTGTTCGAGGTTCCGATTCGTAGCTGCAATCACCCGCACGTTCACCTTGAATGTCTGCATACCGCCGACGCGCTCGAACTCACCTTCCTGCAGCACACGAAGAAGCTTCGATTGGAGATCAAGAGGCAACTCACCGATTTCATCAAGGAAGATCGTGCCCTTATCCGCCAACTCAAAGCGGCCCATCTTCTTCGTTAATGCACCGGTAAAGGCCCCCTTTTCGTGGCCGAAGAGTTCGCTCTCAATCAAGCCTACCGGAATCGCTGCGCAATTAACCTTTACCAGTGGTTTGTTTTTACGTGGACTCAAATTGTGAGTCGCGCGGGCAATCAATTCTTTGCCCGTTCCGGTTTCTCCCGTGATGAGCACAGTCGAATCGGTTGGCGCCACTCGCTCAACATGTTTCAACACCTTCTTGAGGGAGGTGGATGACCCGATCAGCTCTTCAAAATTGTGACTTCCTTTGATTTCCTCCTGCAGATAGACGTTCTGAGCTTCTAGTTTGGCCTTCTCCTGCTCCATCAAGACTTGTTCGGTAATGTCGATGAACATCGTGCGAGTATAGGCGCCGCTCGGATCTGGGCGTGACCACCATTTGATCCAGAGCGGTTTGCCGTTGTCTCTCCGACGTAACTCAAGCACGACCCCACTGGTATCTGTCCCTTTTCCAATCGCCTCAAATGCGTCGTTCAGCCGACGTTGCGCATCCGGCGTATCGGGGATAAAGGACTTTCCATACATCCCTTCAACCTGCTCCGGCGTGATCCCCAGTGCCTTCATGGCCGTTTTGTTGGCACGAATAAACTTGGAATCGAGCCCTTCATTGACATAGGCAATGGGGGCCTCGTCGAACAGATCACGCAACTGCGCTTCGTTTTCCTTCACAACGGCCTCCATACGAAGCCGCTCCAACTCTGCTGCTGCTCTCATGACAAAGATTCCAAGAATGGATGTCACGCGGATGGCGTCCGGCATCGGCTTTGAATCCATGACGGCCAAATGTCCGACAACATGGTCGGTCGAGTTGACAATGGGAACGCCGCAGTAACTTTCGACACCGTTCTCTTGGATCAGCCGCACGTGCGGATAAAGATTGCGGAGGGCATCCGAATGGTGAACACACTTCCTCGTCAGAACCGTCTCACAAGGACCTTGAGCCGGCACATCGAAGGGCGGCAACTCCTTTCCTTTCCCCCACCCTGCTTTGGAGATAAACCGACGCTGTTTCTCACTGAACTCGGAAATATAGGCGTAGTCCACACCGAGCGTTGTAGCCAAATGCCGGACAAGAGAAGGGAAGAACTGCTCGCCGACTTGCGTGCCTATTCCCTCCAGAACTTGACGGAGCAGTACCCCCGTCTCCAACGCATCACCGTTAGGAGAAAGCGGTCGAGATTCATACTCAGCAGGTACTGTCATACCTCTGTGAGACGTCAGGATCGTCGCAGATTCCTACTTGCGGTTGGAGTGTAGCACTAGAACGGAAAACGTGGCAATGCAGGCCTATCTTGCTAAATTACAGCGATCTGGTTATTACAGAAATCTTGTTGGATATTCGTACCGTTAGTAAGCAGTTGACTTCCCTGGGGCGTTGGGAAGTACACCTTCAGAGATTCTGAACCGCTGTTTGATAGCCTTCACAACCTGTTTCGCTTCAGATTCATCTAGCCCGGCTCCAAAGCGAACGGTTCTCCCGCCATCATGGTCAAACGCGATCACCCCTCCACCGACACCCCATAATTGGAAGCTGGATGAGAACTCCAGTGGACTTGATCCGACTGATGCAATGCGAAGATCACGCATGTGAATAAGGTTGTACTCCTTATTGAACCCGACTCCCCCGATGTCGCGTCGAATGGTGAATATCTGTCCACGCGCGGTGAGCGTTTCTTTTCCGATGAGCTGCCACAGCCAGGCATAAATGGCAACCACTCCACCGACAGTCCAGACCCCGAACCAGGCTACCATGAATAATTCTCCCTCGGGTGGGCTATCACCCTTTAGGAACTGATGTGCGACCATCACTTCAGCCACCGCCCATCCACAGAGCCAGAACGCCAGGAAACAGATCACGAACCAACTTCGCCGACAAGGCATGACGATGCGCAGTCCCTCCGCAGTATCCGCAATGCTGATTCGAGAATCAGTCGATGGTCGCTTCACCATTGGATGCTCACTCCACCGAGAGCCGACATTATTACATTGCTATTAAAAGGAAACACAAACCAGAAAATAGCGGGGAGATACTCTGCATATCACGGTAGGGCCGATGTTGCATCAGTGAGCCGGGATGTTCGGACCAATTTTTTCGAGGATGACTTGTTTCACCTGTTTCGTGAAGCGTTTGGAGACCTCCAGATTGCGCTGAGCATGACCAGACTCCGACACCGTATAGGTTGCAGGAGGCGTCTGTGACGTAATCGTCGCTTCGAACACAACCGCCAACACCTTCACAGGTTTTCCGGTTTTTCGATCGAGGCCATAGGCCTCCTTCAGTGACACCTTCGGCGACACCTCGACGTCCGCACCAGCCGACAGATGGGGCTTTAATAATCCGGATCGTTCGTGATCCCGTTCAATAAGTCTAATCATAGGATCCGCGACAAACTCACTCCGAATCTGTTCTGCCACTGCTCCCTTCGCGCGCTCGGCCTTCTGCATCTGTTCGTCCAATTCAGCTGGCGCAAGATCGACATAGATGGGTTCGTTCGACTGCCGTTTTGACCCATTGTTCGCCTGATCAAACCGTTCTGCTGTTTTTCGACTGAGGTTTCCAGCTGCCTCTTGGGCGGCAACCTTCCGCTTAGCCATCGGATCATCGGCATCATGGATAGTGATCTTGCCCTGCTGATCGGTCTCATATATCAACGTCTTCCCGCCTTGCTCATCTACCCGATAGACCTTCTGCTCACCGTTCACATTGGCCGTATAGTAGTTGCTCGAACAACCCACGAGCATGAGGACGGTAACGACACAACACAGAGAACCGATCATCCGTAAACAGGTATGGTTAACCATCAAGCGGACTCCTTGCTTTCCCCTCACGGCTTGACACGCGACTATAATCCATCAAGGTAAGTGTAGCAGGATCGCCCCCGAAGCCAAGACTTGGAGTCCTATCATCCATCCTGCTCAAGATAATGCCAAAGCTGCCGATGAAAGACGAGAAGATGTCACCGCAGGCCGTGGATACTGTTCACCTTGCTGCTTCGTCACGCAGCCCCCGCCAGGCCCCCTGACTCATGTAAGGACACGAACCCGTGGATACATCTGCCCGTCTCGCTCACCCCGTAACCCGCAGACGCGTCGTTATTATCGGAGGGGGATTTGGAGGAATGACGGCGGCGCGTTGTTTGCGTGATGTCGATGTCATCTTAGTCGACCGCACCAATCACCACATCTTCCAACCGTTGCTCTATCAGGTAGCCACGGCTGCGCTCTCACCCGGTGCTATCGCGTGGCCATTTCGCACGTTGTTCCGTTCGCAACCCAACGTTCGTGTGGTGATGGATGACGTCGTCTCGATCGATCGAACAACCCGAGTGATCCGTCTCCGCGACAGTGCGCCTATTGCATTCGACGCCCTCATCGCCGCGCCAGGGTCACGCCATACCTATCTCGGACATGACGAGTGGCAGAGGCTGGCGCCTGGACTCAAGTCCATGGCGGATGCCATTCACTGGCGCGAACGGATCTTACTCGCCTTCGAAGTGGCTGAACGCCAGTGGGCCGAGACAGGGAAACAGGATCACCTCAGCTTCATCATCATCGGAGGAGGACCTACTGGTGTTGAGCTCGCCGGTTCACTGTTCGAAATCGGCAGAAACGCCATGGGGCCGGATTATCCTCACTTGCGTCTGGAAGATCTCTCAATCATTCTCATCGAAGCCGGGTCACGCATCCTCCCCGACTTCGATCCGGCGCTCTCTGCAAAGGCTTCGACCATGCTTGAACGGATGGGGGTTACCATCAAGCTCAATCAACCCGTCACTGCCGTTCGAGCCGATGGAGTCCTACGTGGGGAAGAATGGATCCCTTCCACCAACGTGATTTGGGCAGCAGGCAACAAGGCCTCACCCCTCCTGAACACTCTTCGCGTGGATCAAGATTTGGACGGCCGGGTTATCGTTCAACGGGATCTAACAATCCCGGGGGACCCTTGGATTTTCGTCATCGGTGATGCCGCTCATTGTACCGGAACAGATGGGAAGCCTTTACCCGGCGTGGCTCCTGTCGCAATGAGCGAGGGCCGATACGTCGCTGAGCTTATCACTCAGGAACTCAACCCGGAAGAACGTTCGCCGTTCGCCTATCGTGACCATGGCATGTGGGCCACGATCGGTCGTGCCCAAGCCGTGGCTCAAATCGGGCCATTCCACGCATCTGGGTTCATGGCCTGGGTGCTGTGGTGCGTCATTCATCTGTTTTTCCTCATTGGATTGAGCAATCGTGTACGCGTGATGTCCGAATGGGTCTGGTACTACCTCACTTTGAAACCAGGATCGCGATTACTATTTGAACAACTGGCCGCTTCCCCCACGTGCACCCATGCCGATGCGTCCGCTGGAGAAGATCACACGCCGCTCCGTCGAGCCGCCTAGTGCCTAACATCGCTCACTCAACTTACAACAGTTTTTATCCTCCGTCCCTTCACATAACCTCCTCACACCCATTCGTAGTGAGTTCTTTGATTGACTCAGGCCCCAAGGTACTATATTAAATTATAAAATATATCGGAGTGCTCATTACTTATTCAGTCTATGCCCGGAGTCGACCGTGAAGCATGTCTCCCTTCTGGTCCTGAGCAGTTGCTTGCTGATCAGCACTAGTTGTGTCGGGATCGAGCCGAAACAACCGCTGCCAACTGTCGCCACAGTAGATCTGACCCGGTACACCGGAACGTGGTACGAGATCGCTCGGCTCCCCATGTGGTTCCAACGACACTGTGTTCATTCAACAGCAATCTATGCGATCCGTCAGGATGGCAAGATCAGCGTGCACAACGAATGTCTCACAAACCGTAACACGGTGGACCATGCCGACGGCGTCGCGACCGTTGTGGATAGTACCAGCAATGCCAGATTGCTGGTGACATTCGACAATTTCTTCGCACGACTCGTTGGTCCGTCCCGAGAAGGAAATTATTGGATCGTTCACCTGGATTCCAACTACACCATCGCCATGATCGGCACCCCTGACCGCCGCTATCTGTGGATTCTGTCACGGACACGACAGCTCGATGAGGCCATCTACGGGCAGCTCGTCACCAAAGCTCAACAACTGGGATTCCCTGTTTCAGATCTGATCAAGGCACCCGCACCTCCGCCGAGATAGTCCCGACCACTGACTTGCGACGCTGGGCTCATCCCCTCTCTCCCTGTTGACAGGCACCGCCCTGCCGAGTAGGGTTTCTCCGCTCTCATTCCAGAGACTAGTCGTGACGTAGCCCGCATCACCATGGACCAGCTTATGCTCATCATTATCATCCTCATCGGCCTGATCATCCTGAGTACCTGTATCATGTGGCTCCGTCGAGTCAGTTTAGCGACCAAAGAGCGGTACCAACAACATCTCCCGGCTGTTCGCATTATCAACCTATCGACATTGAAAGCCGACGACACGATCACCTTTACCCCGGAGTTGGAAAACACGGGACCCGGCGTGGCCTACGACTTCCTTCTGCAACTCAGCGGATGGGATGGCAACTTTTCCGTCAAGGCCTTCCATCCCAAAGGTCCTCGTTATCAGACACACTCCGTCCCGATCGTCCTTGGACCGAATGCCCCGATCCGTACGAAGCTGCTGAGCCGATGTTACTTGCGATTGGCCTATCGTGATTGCTGGGAACAACGATACGAATGCTGGTATCCCGTGTCCCAAGCCTTGAACCCCGACAGCCGGCTCTACACTATTCACATCAATCTGAACCAACCTGAGCTCACCGAACCTCATCCATCAGTCACGACCATGCGAAAACTCCTTCGCAGGATTCCCTCTCATCCGTCTTAGACACATCGTTCGGCTTTAATCCCAGTCGATGCGCTCAATTTATAGAGCTTGTGACGCCTCATACTGGGCACTTGCATTCCACACTCGTGCCCCGTACCATTTTTTGAGAACCGCCACACAATAATGCAGCTATGATGACCCTCATGTAAGACAACAGCACCCCACTCGACACTGAGACAGTACTCACAACATACAAAGGAGATATCCTATGCCGCCCAAATTACAGATAGATCCTATCGTCAAACTCACCAAGACGGACGAGGAATGGAAACGACAACTTTCCGCAACAGCGTACCGCGTCTTACGACACGAAGATACGGAACGAGCGTTCGCCAATCCGCTGCATGAGAATCATCAGACCGGCACTTACTACTGTGCGGGATGCGATCTCCCACTGTTTTCGTCCATGCATAAGTTCGATAGCGGCACCGGCTGGCCGAGCTTTTGGCAGCCGCTCGACCCTCGGGTGGTAGAGACTCGGACGGACTTCACGCTTTTCATCCCGCGCACCGAAGTACACTGTGCCCGATGCGAAGGCCACCAAGGGCATGTTTTTAAGGATGGTCCTCGCCCCACAGGTCTCCGCTACTGTATCAACGGAGCAGCACTGAAATTCGTGGCAGAGTGAAGGCTCTGGGTGACGTGACCTACTTGTACAGAACGCCAGACCCGTAAAGTCTTGAAAGAATGCGAAAGTCCGCTGAGGGCTTCCCAAGATGAGGACAGGTTTCGTCGCCCTCCGCCGAAGCCATAAGAGAAACCACAAGTGTCAGGCCCTGAGGCCCCACATAACAAGGCTCTACGTAGGTCGCACAGGGGGAATATCACACCCCCTGTTTCCCCTCTGGCGCTTATGATCTGCTTCGCGGTACAATTCTCCATCAGCGATGATCGAGTTGATAATGCTCCGCTCCATACGATCCTGTACGTGTCTGCTCATTCCCCTTTTCCTCCTTTCCTGTGGAAAGGTCGGGAGCCTGTTTGGGTCGAAAACCGACCCCTGCTCGTTGGTCACCGTTGCAGATGCTCAACAGGCGCTTGGAGAACCGGTAGCGGAAGGAACACCGACTGAACCGAAGACCTGTCTCTTCAAAGCTCGCCGAAGTGAAGGCAATACCGTCACCGTTCAACTTCACGACTCCCCCGGTCAGGACCGACGGGTCTGGTTCAACAAAGAACGTCTCCGGCGTGACAGTCGACTGATTCCCGGCCTAGGCGAAGGCGCCGTCCGATTCGATTCCGACTCTCTTTCACGTCTGACCTTTCTACACGAGGATGAGCTGGTGACGGTCATCGTCGCCTCAACCAAACAGAAGCATCTCGCCGACGCTGTCACCCGACTGAGTCGGACCGTTGCCGAGCGGTATGGTGCCACCTTGACTGCAACGATCCCTTCCACATTGCCCGGCCCCATCGCCGAACAAGATTCCCAGCACGACGTCGGTTCTCGCATAGCCCCCGTGACACTTACGCAAACACGTCTTGCCCCAGAACCTCCTCAGGACGGGCCGAAGAAATCTACCTCCATTGATCCGATCAATTTGATCGGAACCTGGCATACACGCGTCTCGCGCGGCACGACACAACATGACCTCCTACTGATCGTGAAACCGAACTTGGAATGGTTCCTCTCCTCGATGATGGAGTTCGATGGCATCCTGAATGCCGAATCCGGCTTGTGGTCCCTGGAACGAGCAAACACATTCAGAGGCCTCGGATGGAAAGGGACCTATCGGATCACGGCGCCGAGTGCCTTCTCCACAAGCGGAAGCGTTCAGGCGAATTGGAAACGGCTCGTGACCGATCAAAATCCTTCGCGTATTCCAACAGAACTCTGGAACTTACGACGCGAGGCGACCAGCGTGCCTGTCTTTCAATTAAAGACGGTCGACCCTGACCTGGTAGGACAATGGGAGGGGTCCGGCACCTATGCGGGCGGCTCCGCCACCTTCGTGTGGGTCATTCAACCCTCGGCTGCGACGGACTTGTTGATCGTGGACAGTCTTAAGGGAACGGTTCAGACAAAGGATGGTTTTCCTCAGCTGCAACCGACACAAAAGAAACAACAACGTGTGAGCGTGATTGCCTTCAACGATCTGGGGTTTACCACAACAGATGGGAAGACCAACCTCAAATGGAGGAAACTCCCACCATCTCAATCCACAGAAAGCCGTCAGCTCTAGTAAGCAGAATTGTCGGTCGTGCCAGGCAGGCCTTGAATGACTGTACCAGCTGATCATGTTGGATTCATCGGAGTTGGCCGTATGGGCGCCAACATGGCCCGTTGCCTCAACGAACGCGGCTTTCACCTCACATCAGTCTACGATCGCCATTCCGCCACTGCCGTCGACTTGGCCGTTGAGCTCTCTCTCCACCAGGCACACACCCCAGCTGAAGTCGCTGATCGATCGTCCGTCGTTATCACCGTGGTATCTGATGACACCGCCATGCGTACTATCTTCTCTGCAGCCGACCCCACCAGTCTCCTGGGAAGTGCTCAGGGTCGACTCTTTGTCAATTGCGCCACGCTGTCACCACAAACACATCATGACATTGAAGGCCTGGTTACGGCCCAGGGTGGGCTGTATCTTGAAGCCTGCATGGCAGGAAGTATCACCCAAGCCAGGCAAGGCACCCTCTACCTCATGTGCGGTGGCAGTCCGGAAGTCTACACTCGCGCGAAGGTCGTTCTCGATGCCCTTGGAACGACCGTACGATATATTGGTCAAACCGGTGAGGCAGCGAAAGTCAAAGCTCTGGTGAATATGGTAATGAACAGTAATACCGCTGCCTTGGCTGAAGGGTTAGGACTGGGAGCAGCGCTTGGAATCGATCTCACCTTGTTGCGCGAGGTCTTCAGTCAAACGGGAGCCGCCTCTCGCGTGCTGGAGACAGACGGAGATGACATGCAACAACGGGCGCACGACTGTTACTTTTCGGCGGCCCATGCGGCAAAAGATTCTGCCATCGCACTCGACCTGGCTCAGCAGGCTGGACTCTCGCTTCCTGTCGCGCAAGCAACGCTTGCTCAATATCGTCGATTGATGGCACTGGGAAAAGGTGAGCTCGATAAATCTGCAATTGCCGAACTAACTTTTATTGATCGTCTTGGATCCTCATCAACGCATGGCTGACCTCAATAACATGCGCAGAGATCAAGGTGGATGGGCCACAGGAAAGCCCGCGTGGAGACGGTAGGAATAGCTGTCGATGACCGTATCTAGGTCAATGTATCTCTAGACTTGAAAAAACTGCCTCACATGTTCAGCCGGCACACAGCCGACGAGCAAGTCACCATCCGGCGATACAAGCAGTGGCACCCCATTTTGACCAGTCGCGTGCCAAGCTGTTTCCCATTTCTGCGCAAGCACATGGTCCTGCCTGTCGCTGTCCTCGACAAAATGCTCGCCTGCCAACTCCTTCAATACTACCGGATCAGAGATATCTCGCCCATTACACCAGAACGCACGGTACGTTCGCCGAACAAAATCCATCCCCAACTTGGATTCCTTGTGTAAGAGCGCAATGGCTTGTTCGATCGCCGGAAGCGTATTCGGTTTCCCGGGCGGCAATGCAATCGGCAACCCCGGCGCTAACCGCTGTACCATGGTCACTTCATGTCGCAATTCTGCCCCTAATGAACCGCTCCACGGCTTCATAGGACGAGGCAACTGCGGCGCATGTTGAACTCCGCGCCACTCACACCGGTCGATCACGCCCACATCATGCAACCGTTCATGCAAGGCATAACAGAATGGGCAGTTAAAGTCGCCATAGAGAATCACACGATCAGAGGTCGAATCAGGTCTCATAGACACCACTCTACCGAAGTGGTGAGATAGAATCTACCCCCATTCTACCTGCTGTAGAACAGTACAGTTATGTGAAGTTAAGAGAAGGGTCGTCCTAATAACTCTTGCAGACCCGCTCGTAAGGCAGGCAGAGTCAGCGGTTTGGTCACCACTTTGTCCATGCCAGCTTGGTGGCACTTCTGCGCGTCTTCATCGGATGCATGACCGGTGAGCGCAATGATTGGGAGATGGTTCACCGCCCCTTCCTCACGACGACGGATTTCGCGTGTTGCTTCATACCCGTTCATTTCCGGCATCTCACAGTCCATCAACACGATATCGTACGTCGTTCGGCTAACGGCCTCGACGGCTTCGCATCCCGTACGTGCCACTTCCACTTGGCACCCCAACTTTTGCAGGAACTTGCAGACCACAACTTGATTGATTTCGTTATCATCTACGACTAACACCCGTTTGGGCATCCCCGGTTCACCTAAAACGGATTGATTTGTTCCTATCGACATCGCACTGGCTTCACGATGAATCGCTGGAAGGAGATTCGTGGTATAGGTGAATGTGCTGCCCTCCCCATACTGACTCACGACGGAGATCGCCCCCCCCATCAACTCAACAAGCTGACGGCAAATCATGAGACCTAGCCCGGTTCCGCCGAATCGCCTGGTAGTTGATGCCTCTGCCTGTGCATAGGCTTTAAACAGCTGAGCTTGTTGTTCCGGGGTCAACCCTATTCCTGTATCGCGTACGCTCCATTGCAACACAACCGTGTCTGTGTTCTCCGCGGACCCGGGGACTACAGCGACAGCAATCGTGACCCCTCCTTGTTTTGTGAATTTGATCGCATTCCCCACGAGATTAAAGAGAATTTGTCTCAATCTGATCGGATCACCTCGAAATTCTTCGGGAACATCCGGATCAATCTCCACTGACACGGTCAGACCTTTATGCGCAGCCCCCCCTTCCATCAAGGTGAGGACATCACGAATGAGGGCTCGTAGATTGACATTGGCTACCTCCAAGGTCATCTTCCCGGCTTCGATTTTTGAAAAGTCCAGAATATCGTTGACCAATGTCAGCAACGCTTCTGCTGATCGATGCATCGTCTCAACAAGCTCACGTTGTTGATGGCTTAAGCTGGTATCTTTAAGGAGCTGCGTGCATCCCAACACCCCATTCATAGGCGTCCGTAATTCATGACTCATCGTCGCGAGAAAAATTCCCTTTGCCCGTTCAGACTCTTCCGCGGCTTCTTTCGCACGACGCAACGCGACATCTGAAGTAATATCAATCCCATAAACTCTGATCAATTTCAGATTTCGGAGAGGAAAGAACGACCAGGCAATCACTCGATCTGCCACAGCATGTTCCACTCGTGACAATGAAACATCAGTCGAGAGACACTCACGGAGCAATGTAGAGAGACGCTCAGGGAACATCACCTCAATCCCCGCTTCAAGCAGCCCACACTGTGCCATCAAGTTCAACATACCCGTATTGGCATAGAGCATAGCACCCGTTGCATCAAACTCCACAATCGGATTGGGAGCATCCTCTGCCAGTCGTGCTGCTCGATGCACATCCCGCTGGATTTCCATGGCATCGGTCAAGTCACGGACAATCACGACAGCCCCTACCAAGACTCCTCCCTGAGATCGAGGCCAGAATGAAAGCGACAGCTCAAATTCAGTCCCATCCTCGCGAGCCCATATATGAGAAGGAATCACCACAAGCTCACCGGTTCGCATCATTCGACCGAAGGGACATTGTGAGATGTTGTCTTCCAGGGATGTCAGACACCCCATCAGATCGTGAAACTCGACCCCGATCATCGGCCGTGCATGTCCGACCAATTGCTGTGCCGCCCTGTTCAGATGCAGAATGCGATTGTCATGATCGAGGAAGAAGATGGCCTCGGGGACAGACGCTAGGAGGAACTTGGCATCCTCTCCTGTCAGGAAGTCACGTGGTCCGGTTCCAGAGTCAGGAGTAGCCCTATTATTAAATTGCATCATGACTCTTGGCGACACAGGTTATAAACCAGAGATCTATCGGCAGAATCAGAAGACACCTGAAGTTCCAATAGACGTCATCTCTTAATCAGGGTGTTCGTTGCTGCCAGTTGATAGAGCTTAGTTCTCCGCCCCCTTCTTCGGTTAAAGTTCTCCTCGTACCCTCCGATAAGGCACACGACGAGGCATACTAGATTCTCCAAGGGAGGTGTCTATGATATCCGCCATACACACCGCACTCTCGGGCCTGGCTGCCTTTGGGAAACAGATTGAGGTTGTGGCGCACAATGTCGCCAACCTCAACACTGAGGGTTTCAAGAAATCCCGCACAGAGTTTGTGGAAGTCCAGAGCGGAGGGGTGCTCCCCGTCGTTCACAAAGACGATACATCGGGGCCAACGGTCCTACGGGATACAGGCGGCAATCCATTTTTAATTGAACTGTCGAATGTCGACCTTAGTGAGGAGAGTATCCAGCAGATTGTTGCTCAACGAAGCTTTGAAGCGAATCTTCAGACCATTAAGACTGGCAACTCTCTACTTGGAAGCATCCTAGACCTCACAAAATAGCGTCAATTTACTCTCATCCTTTTCGAACGGGGCGACGGCTTCAATCCACGACAAGCCGTAAGACAACGCGTCTTCTAGCGGTTATCTTTTCCTGGGCGTAGCATTCTTGTCCGTCACTGTGCTATGTCCGGCTCATGACTTCCCAACGCGTGTTACTGGTCATACCGCCCTTAACCCAACTGAATACCCCCTATCCCTCCATCACCTATCTGACTGGGTTTCTTCAATCACGTCATGTGCATGTAGAGCAGGCAGACCTCGGTATTGAAATGGTGCTCCGTCTCTTCAGCGCCGACGGTCTACGTTCCGTCTTTAAGCAGCTCCACAACAACCGCGCCCCTCTTCCCAGGGAAGCCATCCGCATGATGAAGGCCGAACATCAGTATCTGGAAATGATCGGACCGGTCATCACCTTCTTGCAAGGCCACGATCCCGGTCTCGCCCCTCGCTTGATTCAACCGGGAGTCTTACCTCAGGGACCACGATTCCGAGGTCGGAAGACATTCGCTCGTTCGGTTTCAGTCACCGACCGCGCCAAACAGTGGGCCACGTTCTTTCTTGAAGACCTCGCCGATCTCGTACAGGCCACCATTACGCCTCATTTCGCCTTGAGTCGATATGCCGAGCATATTGGACGCAGCGCGTCTTCGTTTGATCAAATCGTCGCATCTCTGGCGGAACCACGGAGTTTGACCGATGACTGGCTGCTAGATCTGTTCTGGAACCACTTCCAACAGACTCGACCGACCCTCATTGGCCTATCCATCCCATTTCCCGGCAATCTCTACGGTGCATTTCTTATCGCACAGTCGGTTAAGCAGCAGCATCCAGACCTGCCCATTGTCATCGGCGGTGGTTACGTAAACACTGAGCTACGTCGAGCGGCTGATCCTCGAGTGTTTGACTACGTTGACTACATCACGTTCGACAACGGTGAACGACCGCTCCTCTCTTTGATTGAGCATCTCTCTGGACAGCAACATCACCGAGCGTTGTGTCGAACGATGTATCGTGACCAGAATCGAGTAGTCTATGCCGATGATCCCAGTCTCACTGACTTCTCGATGGATGATATCGGGTGCCCGACCTACCGGGGGTTGCGATTAGATCGCTATCTGAGCATTCTCGATAGCACGAACCCCATGCACCGTTTGTGGTCGGAAGGCCATTGGAACAAACTCACCGTAGCGCATGGATGTTATTGGAAACAGTGCACGTTTTGCGATGTTGGATTGAACTATATCAGCCGTTACGAAATGACCCCGACTGAACGGCTCATCCAGCAGATTACACAACTCATTACTGAGACAAAATGCCATGGTTTTCACTTCGTGGATGAGGCAGCCCCACCTGCGGCGTTGAAAGCACTGGCGTTGGGACTCTTGGAACGACGAATCGCCATCCGCTGGTGGGGCAATATCCGGTTTGAGCCAGCCTTTTCCCCAGACCTTTGCCGTCTACTGGCCGCATCGGGTTGTATCGCCGTCACGGCCGGACTCGAAGCGGCTTCAGACCGCCTGCTGGACCAGATGAAGAAAGGGATTACCGTTGATCAGACAGCGCTGGTGGCCTCAGGGTTTAAAGATGCCGGTATTCTGATCCACGCGTATCTGATGTATGGCTGTCCATCAGAAACCGTGCAGGAAACCATCGATTCACTTGAACGCGTCCGCCAGCTCATCGGAGCCGATCTGATTCAATCGGCCTTTTGGCACCGGTTCACGGTGACCGCACACAGCCCGGTCGGTCTGGATCCCGCCGCACATGGTCTCCGAATTCTTGGACCCAAGTTCCAAGGTTTTGCGGAAAATGATCTCGAACACACGGATCGTCGTGGCAACACCCCAAACTGGATCGGAGAAGGCCTTCGACGCTCGCTCCTTAATTACCTCGAACGGCGTGGGCTCGATCTTGATGTCCGCCTCTGGTTTGATGAAGACGTACCACGCCCAACGGTATCTTCAGGCTGGCTCACACGCTTGCTCAACAAACAAAAGAGCGATGATGGAACGAGGAGAGAACGTCGGTTGGTTTGGCTCGGTGGAAACGTGACCCGTGAGTCAGTCGGAACGCAGTCGCGTCTAATCCTGAGAGGGCCTCAGCATGACCAGATTCTCATGCTCCCGACTCCACAGGCGGAATGGCTGGAGCACTTGATCAAAGCCGCCACCCCACAACAGCCGGATCAACTCTATCCACACGTCCAGGCCGCAGGCACAGAGTTTCCCGGAACAGCATCAGGCTATAAGCGATTTCTCACTTCTCAGGATTGGAAACGGGTCAGATCAATCGGATTAGTACTCGTCTAGCATTGTGACAATCCCACGAGAAAGAAAAAACAAAGGCCGGAATCCATCGACTGGATTCCGGCCTTTTCTCAACCTAACCCTTCTAACCCAGCAGAGTGACTAGTACTGCAGCTGCAGGGCCACGTGGAATGAATCAACCTTATCTCCTGTCGTGCTCGGTGCGTAGCCCCCAGCAAACCCCTTCGTATTGATGTCGCCATACCGGTAGTACGCGGAGACCCGAGCGTTATGCCCTGAAATAATGTAGTTCACACCAGTTTCCCACTCCTGTCGCATCGCGCTGTACCGTGGGTCGATGCTCGTGAACCGAACATAGGGCTGGAAGCGTCCGATTCCAACTTCCTGAGGAATCAGATATAAGCCGTACACCGTCCATGAGTGGCCATTGAACGTGCAGAAGCAGCTATTAAACCCGCCAACGTTCGTAAATGCACCAGCCCCATAGTTGGCCCAGTGACGCTTGAACTCCCCATTAAATGTAAATACACCCATGTTGTTCGGGAGCACCTTTTCCAGCAACACATCGACGGACGCCCCTGTAAAATCCGATACATTCCCGGTTGCGGTATTCCCAGCCCCATCCTTCTGATGCTGCACACTCGCGCCAATCGCCGCAATATCTCCAGCCGTGCCGTAGTAGGTCCCTGACGTGTAATAGCCGGGGTTCGGCTCATCGTTCAGGAAGTTCCACTGCAACCGTCCCGTATACATCAGGCTGCTCCCCGTATTGGGCCCCCCGCGTAACCCCTGTGACACACTGACCACATACAACAGATGCGTGCCACCTGGGTGAACTTTGCCCCAGAAGGTGGCGGCATTATCACGGCCATAGAGACCGGCGCCGCCCCCCAGTGCACTGACCCCGTTGAAATTGGCACTCTGGTCAGCCGGAAAGAACGGCGTTCTGAAGCCATCAAACGTCGCATGGTAGAACGGCCCGTTCAACTCACCCCGCTCGCTCGGCAGCAACATGCGGCCAACCCAAAGGTTCA
Organism: Nitrospira sp.; assembly: GCA_016788465.1. Classification (GTDB taxonomy): domain Bacteria; phylum Nitrospirota; class Nitrospiria; order Nitrospirales; family Nitrospiraceae; genus Nitrospira_D. The sequence continues at coordinate 17,364 of JAEURV010000380.1, forward strand.
TCATCTCATTGAACTCGAACTTGCCGATCGCATCGAGCAAGCCGATCGACGAGTTCCCTCCAAAGTTCTGCGAGGTCGTGGTCAGCGCCGCATTACCGAACGCTCCAGCTCCGCCATTGACGTTACAATTGAAGCAGTCCGTGTTGAACTCGAACTTGATGTATTTGTGAATCTGCCCATTGATATAAATACGAGCGTTGTCGATTTTAAAGTCGTTGCTATAATGCCCAGCTGGCGACGCTCCTTCGATGGAGTTGAAGCTGGTCCTGATACCCATCCCGATCGAAATCCACTTGTCCTCGTCAGCCTTGATCGTGCCACCAGCAAAGGCACTGGGCACCGTGGACCCCATTCCAGCTACCAGCGCCGCCATGGCTCCAGCAACTACAAATTGTTTCCACCGCCTCACATGATGTCCCTTCATACTGATGCCCTCCCTTGTGAGTAATAAGAAACCACCACTGCCCACCTGAAACTTATGAGTAGAAACTCTTGCCCCCGCGGAAGTTGGCGCTGACTATGCCTAAGTCATCGAAACAAAGCAAGAAGCTTTTCGTATGTAGCTCAACTGTGTCGACTATACATCAGTAGTTCTGCTTGTCCAAACATATTGAGAAAAACAAACAGGGTCCATACTGATCCCGTGTTCAAACCCACAATTTAGTGTTCTCCCCGTCAGTAAAGAGAGATCAGCTTGTCTTGCCCACAAACCAGGCAACCTGGGCTGGAACGCCATATCATCCAGCCGCCTGTAAAGCAATCCCTGTACCCCAGGTTCATCACACCTGAAGTCGTCGACGATAAGAGAGCACAGGAGAATGGTTGCGGTGAGATTTATACCTGCATTACTGATCGGATTTAAGATGTAACGTATTGATAAATAAAAATCCAGGCAGTTGGTTATGGAAACCATCTGCCTGGATTTCTCTACGTAAACCGTCGAGAGTTTATCGGTTTGGCTGAGGGGTATAGCGGAGATAGGGCTTCACGGTTTTGAAGCCTTTTGGAAACAACTGTTGCGCTTCTGCATCACCTACTGCGGGAGTAATGATGCAATCTTCTCCGTCCCTCCAGTTCGCCGGAGTGGCCACCTTATACTTCGACGTGAGCTGCAGGGAATCGATGACCCGCAATAGTTCATCGAAGTTTCTCCCACAGGAGGCTGGATAGGTCAGCGTCAATTTCACCTTCTTATCCGGACCGATGATAAAGACCGACCGCACGGTCATGTTGTCGATCGCATTCGGATGAATCATGTCATAGAGCGTGGCGACCTTTTTATCAGGGTCGGCGATGATGGGATAGTTCATTGTCGTTTTCTGCGTCTCATTGATATCATTGATCCATCCCTTGTGAGAATCCATCGGATCCACACTGACCGCAATCACCTTCACTCCCCGCTTTTTGAATTCTGGAGCAATTTTGGCAACCGTACCCAATTCGGTCGTGCAGACTGGTGTGTAATCCTTGGGATGGGAGAACAGAATACCCCAGCTACTCCCTAGCCACTCATGAAAATTAATCGTACCCTCCGTCGTCTCCGCCGTAAAATTCGGCGCGTCATCGCCCAATCGAATTGCCATTTGACACCTCCCTTAAAATCGCATCGTCATGAAACAGAACCTCTCTTGACCATAGATCATTACCATACTGTGCCATAACGGATGAGTTCAAGGGGTTACGAGATGGAACGAACGTCCTTCTCACCTACGATCGTCCCGCTTATGGCGTCTAACCCGCCCACACACTCAAGTTTGTTGAATCCCAACCGATATGACTGCTGAGTACCCTTGATGGAGTAGGACCATGGACGCGGATCCCTCACGTATCAAACTCCGGATTTCAAAGGACCCAATGTACTTGTTGCTTCGCGAGGGCTGTATCAAGGAGTTTAATGTCAAGAAAGCCGCCGGAGACAAATGCGATCTCCGAGGATGCGATCTGCGCGGCCTTGATCTGCGTGGGATTGACGCCGACGGGCTGGATTTCAGCGATTGTTACTTCCGACAATCCGACCTGCGCGGCGTGGATCTAAGCAAGGCCAAGCTAGACGGAGCGAGTATCAACGCCTGCAAGATCTCTGGCGTGCTGTTCCCAATCGAATTGAACGCATCCGAGATCGAGCTGTCGCTCCTCCATGGAACACGGATGCGCTACAGCGTGAAGCAACGGGAATAGCTCGAGGCAGTGCTCCCCATCTTCCAAAACTGTTTCGCTGCAGGGTCACGAACTACGAACGGAGCTTCACAAACAACGCACCGTTACAAACCGGCAGAGAGCGCCAACTGTGTCCTCACCTTCTCATGGCCAGACTCCGCAGCTCCCGAATCCAGGAGGACGACCCGTTCTTCGGTCAACCTTCCACTTTCCAGAAGCAGGTTGCGGACCGCCTCCGCACGTTGCCGAGCCAACGCCTCTAACTCAGCATCAGAAACTTCGATAGCTGCCGACACTCGTTGTTTCATCTCCCCTATGGTCGGCTGGCCAGACTCCGTCGTGGTGGTTGAATCGGACGGAGGAAGTTTGGCATACAGTTTTTCTATCAGCCGTTGTTCGTCCCGAGAGGAGAGCGTATCCTCGGTCGCACCATGGGGTTTTCCGCTCATCTCCAGGAGTTGCTCGTGTAATTTCATCGCCTGAAGGGCCGCCCGATCCAGCGTCCTATCGAACGTTCCTTTAATATCCAGTCGGAGTCCGGCTCGTTCATCAAGCGCCGTCTCCAAGACCTCAAGTTTCTTGAGATCCTCATCGGTCAACGAGGTACTACCTGGCTGGAACTCGATGAACTGCAGACCTTCCTCATTCTCCCCTCCGCCGGGCACCAGTTTGCCCATCAGGGAAAATGGCGATGCAACCACTTTGGTCAGGAGATTAAGCAAGGTTGAGATCACTACTTTCCCGTACTTGAAGTCAGGGTCATTGAGATTGCCGCGAATCGGCATGTCGATCTCGATCTGGCCTTTTCGATCCTTGAGCAGTCCTACAACCAACGGGACAGGCAACGATGTGGCATCGGGACTATTCGTTTTCTCACCGAACGAGAGTTGATCGACATGGACGAGGTTTTCAGCTTCCAAGACTTTTTGAGATACCTTGTACTTCAAGTCCAGCGACAATTTCCCCTTCGATAACCCGTACCCCACGTACTTCCCGCTGTACGGACCCGTCGGTCTGAGATCCATGCCGGCAAGGGTGATGACCAAATCCGTGAAGGCATTCTCGCTCAAGGGGTTGATCTTCCCGACGATCTTGAACGGAGCGGTTCGTCCGACTTTTCCAGCCAGATTGACGTCGGCTTTCTTGAGTTGCTTGGAGGACAGTCCTTTGATGGTCCCTCCGAAATCCGTAAGACCGGTCTTGACCTTTGGTTCAATGGACTGGTCCTCAAACGTCACCGCCAACTTCACCAATTTGACCTGATCAATCGTGACGGGTATGGGATCCGACGCCTTGGCGCCCGGCTTTTCGACTGCAGCCTCTTTCTTCACCGGCTTGTCATCGGTCGGCGGAGACGAGGCGGTGAGCCGCGAGAGATTCAGTTTCCCGTCGTTCCCGATGACAATCTGTGCGCTTGGTTCTTGCCAGACGATTTCTGCAATCTTCACCGCCGTTGGCTCTATGTCCAACACGACGCGGTTGATGTTCAACGCCTTCCACGCCACGGCATCGCTGAGGTTGTTTCGCTCCGCGATCGCCAGTTGACTCACCCCTAGATTCCCCTGAAACTGCAACATGGGCTCGTTCGTATGTTCCTTGGCAAAATGCACCGCTCCATCAAGATTGATCGCACCGTCCCGCACTTCTGCGTTGAAAAATGGATCGAGATAGGGTTGAAAAGGACGGATCTCAACATGCTCCAGCTTTACGTCGGCGTCAGCCTTTAATGGTTCCACCGTCAGCTTTCCCTTCACCCCGATCAAGCCGGTCTCATTCAGCTTCAACGACAGGTCGATCGGCAGGGGCTTCTTGAATGGAATCTGGACATCCTTCACGGTCAGATTCATCGCGTCAACGTCGACGTGGGCAGGCTTGGGAAGCGTCCTGTCCTCGTACGATGCGCGGTAGTTTTTCAGTCCAATTTGATCGACAGTGATCGTCCACGGTTTGGCCGATTTCTCCTGCTTGGCATTCGTCGACGACGATGGATTTGTGGTTTCCTTTCCACCCACAGGAGAAAACAGCGTTTGATAATTCACCACGCCGTTTGGAGCCATCCAGGCATCGAACCGGGCATCGGCTGAATGCACCTTGGCAACCTCGATGGTCTGTTGTTGCAGATCCAGTTGAATCCCCTCCACGCCCAACGTCGGCACGGT
>JAEURV010000029.1 GCA_016788465.1 Nitrospira sp.
CCCTGAACTTCAATGGGAGTGACACGCTGACGGTGACGAGCACTGACAGTAATAGCGTGAGTGACATCGATACCGTGGCCATCACCGTGACGGCGGTGGATGATGGGACTGTGGTGACGGGGGGCACGAGCGGGACGAGTAACGAGGATACAATCGTGACGGGGACTCTGACGGCGACCGATGTGGAGGGCTTGAGCGATGGGACGGTGTTCACCGTGAGTGCGACGGCAACGAACGGGACAGCGGGTATCGATCCAGCCACAGGCTTGTGGAGCTACACCCCGAATGCTGATTTCAACGGCAGCGACAGCTTCACCGTGACGATTACCGACGATGTGGGCAATACGGCGACTCAAGTGATCAGCGTGACCGTGACGCCGGTGGTGGACATCACCGATGACAGCTTGACGACGAATGAAGATACGGCGATCAGTGCGAACGTGCTGACGGGGACGAACGGGGCGACGGCGGATAGCTTCGAGGGCACGCCGGTGCTGACGAGTGTCACCCAGGGGGCGAACGGGAGCGTGACGTACCTGGCGAACGGGACCGTGACCTACACGCCGAACGCGAACTTCAATGGGACCGACAGCTTTACCTACACCATCACGAGTGGTGGGATGACCGAGACCGCGACCGTGACGGTGACGGTCACGGCCGTGAACGATCCCACGGTAGTGACGGGGGGCACGAGCGGGAGCGGCAATGAGGATACGACCCTGACCGGGACCTTGACCGCGACGGATGCGGAGGGATTGAGCGACGGGACCGTGTTTACCGTGAGCACGAATGCCACGAACGGGACGGCGAGCATCGATCCAGCGATGGGCTTGTGGAGCTATACCCCCAATGCGGACTGGAACGGGACAGACAGCTTCACCGTGACGATCACCGATGACGCGGGCACTACCACGACGCAAGTCATCAGCATAACCGTCACCCCGGTGAATGATACCCCAATCCTTATGACTAATACCGGCAGCACCGTGGCCGAGGGTGGGACCGCTACGATCAGCAGCAGTGAGCTAGCGGTGATCGACATTGAGCAAGCTGCGGCGCAATTGAGTTACTCCATCGGCACCGGGCCTCTTTATGGGCGATTGGAATTAACGACTGCTCCGGGTGTCTCCGCCACGACCTTCACCCAGGCCGACATTGCAGCTGGGCGCTTGATCTACATCCACAATGGGGCCGAACTCCCCAGCGACAGTTTCACCTTCACTGTGAATGACGGGGCTGGGGGCTCCCTTGGCCCAACCACCGTGACGCTGACCATCACACCGGTCAACGATACGCCGATGATCTCCAGTGACGGAGGTGGTGCCATCGCGTCCTTGAATGTTGCGGAAAACGTGAGTGCCGTGACCATCGTGACCGGAGCGGATGTAGATCTTCCGGCGCAGGCCCTCTCCTACAGCATCAGTGGTGGCGTCGATCAGGCTCTGTTCACCATCAATACAACGACCGGAGACTTGAGCTTTACGGCACCCCCGGATTTTGAAGTGGCGACCGACGCGAATGGCGACAACGTGTATGTGGTACAAGTGCGAGTCGTCGATAGCCAAGGGGCCAGTACCACCCAGACGATTCAGGTGACCGTCACAGATGTAGTGGAAAGTGTGGCTCCGCCTCCGGCCGTTCCGCCGATTCTGTTGACGCCCACTCCTCCGCCTCCGTCAGGTGGGCCGACTTCCGGACCAGGGACGCCCCCAACGGATGAACCGGCGACTGTCTCAGATCCAACCACAGTTCCACCTGGGCCCACGGTGCCGCCGATGGTGGGGCCACCCGTGAGCGTGGTACCACTGACCCTGGTGCCGCCCTCGGACCGTCCCGTCGAGCGGGTGCCTGAGGAGCCGCGTAAGACTGAGGAGGATGCAAAGGACCGGCCGCTCTTCTTCGTCAACGATGACCAGGGGCACCCGCTGTACAGCGTCTTACCCGTGGAGCCGGCTCCCACACTGGAGCCGGAGCCTCCGGAAACCACACCATCGGTGAGTGACCTGCTGATGGCCAAGCTCGATGAGATGGCCGTCTCGCTCGAACAGGCTGTGAGCCAGTCGCAGGAGCGCCATGAGCTCATGGCCCGCGTGACGGCGGTGACCGGTACGACCTTGTCTGTGGGCTTTGTGGCATGGGCACTACGCAGTGGGGCGATTTTGGCAAGCATGCTGGCCACCATGCCGGCCTGGCAACACTTCGATCCACTCCCCGTGGTGAAACTTACCCGCAATGAGCGCAAACACCGGCGGGACGAAGCGACGCGAGCGCAGCAGGAAGAAGCGGCGGAGTTCAAAGGGTTGGGCCGTGTGCTGGACGAACAACCTCCTCTCAAACGTACTGCCTAGTAGGCCCAGAGAAAGAAGGGTATGAATCGGCTCTCGCCCACTCTCGTGATCAGTCTCTGTCTGGTCGGGATCACCATTGGTGCGCTGGCAATTGGAACAACGTTGGTCGACCTAGATTCCGACAACCGAACCCACGTTTTTGCCGCGCGAAAGACCCTGTCTGAATCTCTCGCCATCGAGTACGCGATCCTCGCCGCTTCAGGCCAACAGTCGGCTCTTGAGGGAGCTATGAAGGCGTTGGTGGCTCGTGACACAGCTATTCAGTCCATGGCTATTCAGCTGATCAGTGGTGAACGGCTCGTGGTCGTGGGTGATCACGAGCGGTATTGGATTGAACCGCCTGTGCGGCAGTCCACCATGACTCACATGCAGGTTCCCATTCACAAGGCTTCCTCACCCTGGGCCGTGTTGCAGATCTCATTCAGCCCGATCCATCTCTCTCCTGAGGGGAGGTGGTTGACCGGTGCGTGGCCTCGATTTGTTGCCGTAGTTGCCGTGCTGACGTTTCTCGGCGCGCTTGCCCTCATGAGACGGACGCTTCGTCAGTTGGACCCGTCAGAGGTCATTCCTCCACGGGTCAAAGACGCTCTTGATAGCCTCACCGACAGTGTAGTGCTGGTGGATCGGTCCGGCTCCATCGTCTTGGCCAATGAGGCCTTCTGTCGCTTAAGCCAGCAATCGCTCTCATCGATCCTGGGCAGGCCCCTCTCTCAGTTTCGCTGGGAGCCGGACCCTGACGGACCATCTTCCACTACGCTGGTGTATCCGTGGGAACGAGCGATTGAGTTTAAGACGCTTCAGCAGGGCATGCGGGTTGGGTTTCGTGGACTGGACGACGCATTCCACATGCTCTCGGTGACTAGTATGCCGATTCTCGAGGAAGGAGACGCCGTGAGGGGCATTCTCGTGTCCTTTCATGACGTCACCGATGTGGATCAGGCCAAGGCGCAACTGCGCGAGGTCATTACCAAGCTCGAACACTCACAATCCAAAGTGGTTGCTCAAAACGAGCAGTTGGAGCGGATCAACGATACGCTTGTGCAGGAGATTGAAGAGCGGAAGCGGATTCAGGCCGAACGAGAGTCGTTGAATCGAAAATTGCTTGAACGGTCGCGGTCGGTTGGGATGGCTGATGTGGCGTCAACGGTGTTGCACAATGTGGGGAATGTGCTCAATAGCCTCAATATTTCCGTCGATGTTGCCATGCGCGCGCTGAAGCGAGTTCCGGTCGACGACATCGCCGTGATTGCCTCACTGCTGCAACAACATCGGCACGAGCTCGTGCACTACTTGTCTGAAGATGCGCAAGGGAAACAGATTCCCGCGTACCTGGCGATGCTGGCCGAATCGGTGACCGCGCACCAAGCCCAAGTGGAATCAGAACTCATCGGCTTGAGCCGGAACGTCGACCATATCCGCCACGTGGTCGACCGGCAAGTCCACCTGGCCAGACCCGAGCGAATGATATGTGAACCCGTACGCTTTCGTGAGTTGATGGAACAAGCTCTCGCCATCTACCGTCCGGCACTTGATCGCCGAGGTTGCGAGATCGTTGAACGGTACGACAAGGAGCTTGAGGGGCTTTGTGATCGGCACCAAGTCTTACAGATATTGGTCAACCTGGTCAGCAATGCCCACAATGCGATGGACGCGGTACCGGATCAGTCTCACCGATTGACGCTGCAGGTCGGCGTCGCAAAGGACCGTCCGGGCTTTGTTCGGTTTGAGATCATCGATACGGGAGTCGGGATTGCAGGCGAACATCTCCCTCGTTTATTTACTCAGCGCTTTACCACCCGATCTGATGGGCACGGCATTGGACTCCACAGTGCGGCGCTTGCTGCAAAGAGTCTGGGAGGAACACTTCGCGCTAAGAGTGATGGACCCAGGCGGGGGGCCACCTTTACATTGGATCTGCCGGTCATTCCCATTGAGGTTTCGATCTGACGGGAAACGTGAAGCCGGATTAATGGTTTCTCATTCACATCGTGTCGATCTTTTCTTCCCATGCCCTATTCCCCTTTTTAGAGTCTGCAAGGTAAGCTGAGGGCATGCTAGCTCGTGCTCGTTCCCGGTTCTCTTCATTCGTCAAGCGATTGACTCTCATTGTCCTCGTTTTATTGGGGGGCGTCCTCGCGCTGTTAGCAGGCTATGGTGCGTTTCTTTCCGGCAGTCTGGCACTGCCGAAGAGTGATGAGCATCCTCCGCTCCTGATCTACGGGGCGCCGTTTTTTCTCACGCCTGGGCTGCATCCTCAGGATGCGGGTTTGTTCGACCGCCTCCAGCGTTTGGAATATCGGCGAGTCAATGGTCGTCCACGGGCGGCGGGCGAATATGTCGCGACCAATGATGCCATCGACATCTTTCTCCATGCTCAAGAGGAAAGCCGGCTGCCGGCTCGAGTCATCAAACTGACGTTATCGGATGGAGTGGTGACCGAAGTGCTCTCGGCATCCGATGGGCAACCGGTTTCGCTGGTGTCGCTCGAGCCGGCGTTGATCAGCGGCATGCGCGGGGGAACCAGACAGGTTCGGGAATGGATTCCCTTGAACCGTGTACCAACCAACCTGATTCGCGCGCTCTTGGCGGTTGAAGATCGTCGATTCTTCTCCCATGTCGGCGTTGATCCGATTGCGGTCGGCCGAGCGCTCTGGACGAACCTCACACACGGTGCCGTGGTACAAGGCGGCAGTACCTTGACGCAGCAACTTGCGAAGAACCTCTTTTACTCTCCCCAGCGTACGATCGGGCGAAAGATTCGGGAAGTCGTGGCTGCGATGGCGCTTGAGTTCAAGTACCGCAAAGAGGACATCCTCGAAAGCTATGTCAATGAAATCTATCTCGGCCAAGCGGGGCCGGTTTCCATTTACGGCGTCGGTGAGGCGGCTCATCGATATTTCGGCAAGACCGTGGACACTCTGTCGATCGAAGAGGTGGCATTGATTGTGGGGTTGATCAAAGGACCGAATGTCTATTCGCCGGTCAAGAACATCGAAAATGCCACCAAGCGGAGAAATGTGGTGCTTCGCCGACTCCGGGACGAGGGACTCTTGACCGAAGACGCATTGAAGCGTTCGCTGAATCGACCGGTGAAGGTCGTGTTGGCTCATGATGTGCTTACTGATGCTCCGTATTTCGTCGATCATCTCCTTCGAGAAATCGAAGAAGGGATCAGGCAGGAGATTCCTGAGGGCGCTCGGGTCTACTCGACGCTCGATCCTCGCGCGCAGCATCTTGCCGCGCAGGCCTTACAACGGGGGCTGGCCAAACTCGAAAAAACCTATCCGTCGCTGGCCGATGTGGACTCGCCGCTTCAAGGGGCGGTCGTCGTATTGGATGTCAAGCATGGTCATGTGCTGGCAATGGTCGGCGGGCGCGATTATCGCACAAGCCAATTCAACCGGGCGGTGCAGGCCCGTCGATCCGCCGGGTCTTTGTTCAAGCCGTTTGTCTACCTGGCCGGATTTGAAGCCGCGCGTGATCAAGGGGAGACTGGGCTGACCGCCGCGACGTTATTGGCGGATGAGCCGTTGACGTTGGAGTCAGGCACGGGGTCTTGGTCGCCACAGAATTACGACCGACAGTACCGAGGACAGGTCTCCGTTCGAACGGCGCTCGAACAGTCTCTGAATGTTCCTGCCGTTCGGACGGCTCACCGAACCGGCCTTGCATCGCTCACGAGCCTGCTCCAGGCGTTCGGCATTGTGACACCGCTTGCGGACAATCTGTCATTGGCATTGGGGAGTTCCGCGGTTTCTCTCCTTCAGATTACGGCTGCCTACACAGGGCTTGCGAATGGAGGTGTCGTCGTCCATCCCGTGGCCCTCTCAAATCTGGTGCGGGATGGAGGGGAGACGATCTGGAGTCCGACGGTCGATCGGCATCAGGCTGCCAGTCCCCAAGGAGCCTTTCTGGTCACCTCGTTGTTGAAAGGCGTAGTGGATCATGGGACTGCCGCCAAGGCGAGAGCCATGGGGGTGCAGGGGCCGGTGGCAGGGAAGACCGGAACAACGGATGGGTATCGGGACGCTTGGTTCGTCGGCTACACCCCTGATCTTGCGATCGGCGTCTGGGTGGGGTTTGACGACGAACGCCCGATTAAACTGACCGGTGCGCAGGCAGCCCTCCCGATCTGGAGTGACTTGGCTGTACGGCTTATTCCACGACAGCACGCAGACTTTGATCCGCCTCCCGGGATCGTCGAGCGTCGGATCGATCCGCGAACCGGCCAACTCGCCACGGCACAATGTCCGGAACATCTCACGGAATTTTTCATCGTGGGGACGGAGCCGACTGTCTACTGCGAAGTGCATGGAGGTGGATTTCTGGAACAACTGAAAGAGACGTTTGGAGTCTCTCCCTGATTGCGGGTGGAACCTTCCCTCCGCTGGATTCCACAAACCGTTAGGTCTATTCATGGTCCTCGGGTACTCTTGTAGAGACGGTTGGCCTGTACGGGGGAGGTCCCATGAAGAAGACCGGGTATGGTGACGACGGCAATATCACGTTGTTGGCGAAGGGTGTTGAGCTGAAGGGTGAAATCAGGGTCGACGGCACCGTGCGCATCGATGGGAGATTGGAGGGTGATGTGCACACGAAGGGGGAGGTGATTGTCGGTGAAGACGGTGTGGTGAAAGGTGCGATCCATGCCGATTCCCTGGTCAGCAGTGGACGGATCAAAGCGACGGTAACCGCAACGGGGAAGGTGCAGCTTCTCAAAACCGCCATCCTCATCGGTGAAGTCCATAGTCCCATGCTGCTGATGGAAGAGGGCGCCAAGTTTCAGGGGGTAAGTGATATGGGGGTCACAGGATGGCCCGAAGAAGCTCAGCGGTTGCCCAGTAATGTTCGCGACATGAATGCTCATCGCAACAAGCCGGTGGCATTGATCGGCAGGGAGGTCGATCTCTAGTCGGCCACTCCTTACTCGTACTCCTTCCTCAGGGCATCCCGTCAGCCTGTCGATGTTAGTCTGCTGGTTCCTCTCGTGACAGACGCGTCCAGATCTGCTATTTACTCGGAACCTCTTCATGAAACTCTGGCGTCTCCCATGACTCGACAGCAGATCTTTTCCGTGGTGTTTTTTTCTCTTCTGGTCCTCCTGCTCTATCAGATCGGGTTGATGTTCAGACCCTTTGTCTTTTCCGCCTTGTGGGCCGGCCTGTTGGCCCATTGGGCGTTCCCTCTTCATCAGAGGCTGACGCAGCTGTTTGCTGGAAAAGACGCACTGTCTGCCGGGCTGCTGACCGTCGGCGCGTTGGGTATCGTGGTCGTGCCGTTGGTGGCGATGGGCGTGATGTTGGTCAGGGAAGCGAGCGGAGCCGAAGAAGCGATTCGGGCATGGATTTCAGCCGGGGGAGTGCAACGGTTGCCGGAGCAGGTGGCGGCGATTCCGTTCATCGGCGGATGGCTGAGGTCTGCGATGTCCGGTACCGGTACCCCCGCGATATCATTGGAGCAGTCCGTGATGACTGGGGTGAAAGAACTCAGCCAGTTTCTGGTCGGTGGGATGGGAGGCTTGCTGAAAAATACCTTTGCGCTCGTGACCAACTTCTTCATGATGCTGCTGATTCTGTTCTTCCTCTTCAAAGATGGCCGGCAATGGCTTTCCGTGCTCTACGATCTGATTCCGATGGAAGAGTCGCATAAATCAAAAATTCTGGCTCGATTGGATCAAACGATCCGGGCGGTGGTGAAGGGGATGCTGGTGACGGCCATCGTTCAGGGACTTCTAGCCGGGATAGCGTACCTGGCACTCGATGTCCCGTTCCCGATCGGGTTGACCGCCCTCACTGTCGTGTTGGCACCGATCCCGTTCGGGGGGACCGGGTTGGTTTGGGGACCGGTGGCTCTGTATCTGTTCTGGATGGGGGCGACTGGTAAAGCACTCGTCATGCTGGCCTGGGGACTCGGCGTCGTATCGATGGTCGATCAATTGCTTCGGCCTTGGTTGATCGGCCAAGATGTGCAGATTCCGGTCTTGCTCCTTGTGCTGAGCGTTCTAGGAGGCCTGGCTCTCTATGGCATCCTGGGCATTTTCATCGGACCGATTATGGTCAGCTTATTGATGACGGCTGTGCAGATCTATCGGGAAGAATATTACCTCAAGCACACGGCTATTCTGGTCGGTCCCTCCACCCCTTCTTAAGGCCCGAACCGTTCCGCTACTCGATCGGGATCGTGATCGCGATTCCACCCATGACATCGTTCAGCTTGAAATCCTGTTTGGGGCTGAGTGGATGACTGTTGTGGCAAGTCACGCATGCGGGTGACACGGCGCGATCGGCATAAATGGCCTGGAAGTAATGTTTCTTTCCACTGGAGACCATTCCGGTCACTGGTCGATCGGGTTGCCGCCGAAGAAGGTCCAACGCTTTACGTTCAAACTCCGTAGCCGGTGCATTGCGCTGATAGATCGGAGAGAATCCGATGAGTCTGTAGCGGATGCCTCGTCCGCTCTCGGCGACTAGCCGTCCGGACTGCTGGAGAAACTGAGCCGGGAGAGGGAGCGCGTTGTCCTGCTCCCAATGTTCCGTCGCAGCAACGATGCCTTTCTCCTGCATACGGTTGACGATGTGCGTCGTATAGATCGTCCGGTCAGCCTCCAGGATGGCATGTACGTAGTCGGCGACCCGCTCCGGAGAGATGCTGCCGACGGCTGGGTTCTCCTTGGCGGCATGAAGAGAAGCTCCGCCCCAGAGTCCTCCTATGAGGAGTGCGATGGCTGCGGCTCGGACCGTGACGCGGACGTTGTCCATGGGCCTCCTTCCTGAGAGAGTGGGGAATTGATGGGGAGAGTGACAATGCAGGTTGTCCCTTGACCTTCGATGCTCTCGATGCGGAGATCGCCCCCGAACTTTCGGATAATCCGCCTTGCTACCGTGAGCCCGAGGCCAGACCCTTCCCCCTGTCCCTTGGTCGTAAAAAACGGATCGAACACCTTTGATAGGTGTTGTTTGGAAATGCCGGGGCCGGAATCGGCGATCGTCGCAGTCGCCGTATGGTCCGACACGGCCGTTGTCAGCGTGAGCGTGCCGGTTCCTTTCATGGCCTGGGCTGCATTGGTCACGAGATTCACCAACGCTTGCCGGAGCTGGTCCGGAAGCACCAAAACCGGCGTCATGCCTGCGTAGTGCTTGTGGATCACGAGCGCCTTCATATCTATGGTGGTTTGTGCCGTGGCCAATGCTTGATCCATGATGTGTTCCATGTAGACCGAGATCGGCTTGTCGGAAGTCTCACGGTCTATTACGCCGGTGAAATCGCGGATGATGGCGGCCATCCGGCGGCCATGCGCCACGATGTCTTTGGCGTAGCTCTTGATCAACTCCATATCCTGTTCGTCCTGCATCACCTCCCCTAGTCCGATGATTCCGAATAAGGGATTGTTCAGCTCATGGCCGATCCCGGCGGTGAGTACGCCGAGGCTCCCGGATTTTTCGGCTTGGACCAGCTGATCTTGTAGGCGACTCTCGTCCGTCGTGTCCCGAAGGACCAGCCCGATGCTGTTGTCTCCTCCCGGCCTGGCGGGTAGCCGAAACCATTGATATCGGTAGATGCGCGATCCGATCTGGAGCTGATCGCGATGGTCGCTCGAATCATGCCCGGTGTCCGGCATCAGCGGATCCCGTGGGGCCGATTCCTGTGCATGCATGGGAACGACGAACGGGGCGCTGCCGTTTAACCGGAATTCCTCTTGCAAACGTTTCTGCTGGCCCGCGTCAAGGGAAAGAATCGAGAACAGCGGGGTACCTGGCATCGTATCCTGCGACGGGAACGATTCGCGTCCAGCCTGATTGATGTATCGCACCACCTCGTTCGTATCGATCAAGAGAATGGGAGTCGGAACCGCATCGAGAATCTGGTCCGTTGACTGTTGGAGGACTCGAACTTCCTGGGTTTTTAATTCCACTTGATCGGTGAGACCGGCAAACGCGGCTTTCAGCTGCGCATTCATCCGATTGAATTCTCCGGCGAGATCTTCGAGCTCATCGCCGGTCGTGATCTGAATCGGCTTCTCAAGCTCGCCACGTCCGATGGCCTGTGCCGCCTGTTGGAGTTGTCGAACCGGCGTCACGATGCGGCCGGCGGCGATGTAGCCCAACGAGGCCAGCAACACAACGGCGACGATTCCGAACACCGTCACCCAGGTGAACAGATGGTGAATCGGTGCAAAAAGTTCATCGGACGATTGCCAGACGAAGGTGTGCCACGATCCATCGGCACTCGAGCCGTTGGTCTCCCGGCTGGTCTCGGAAAGAGGGGCAAAGCCGATGACGGATGTGGACTGGCCGCCGTGACCATCGCTCGAGGCCTGCACCCAACCGGGATGCTGCGGTGTGACGAGCGGAATCAACTTAGGATCGGACAACGGGACACCGGTCGGAAGAATGGGGCAGCTGACGACGATACCATGCGTATCAATCAGCATGACGTGGCCAGTCTTTCCAAAGCGAGTGACATGGGTCGCGGGAGAAAAGAACTCTTTGGCGTCGATCACGCGGTGCAGCACGCCGACGACTTCATACCGGAGACTATCCATGACGGGGAGTGAGATGGAGAAGACATAGGCATTCACTTGGTCGTCAAACCGGACGTCTTCGACATAGAGCTTGCCCACTGCTTTGTTGAAGGCGCCCTGCCACCAGGGGGCTTTCTGGTGGCGGAACGCCGGATGGTCGGTCATCGTTCCGACGAGTGTGCCCTGCGCATCGGTCAGGAACAGCATCTTCGTCGAGGAACGAACCACATGCGGAAGCAATTGACCCGGCGCACTATGGACGCCGGTAAAGTATTCGTGGAGCAAGGTACTGAGGGGATTGTCCGTGAGGGACTTGATGGCGGCCGCGTCTCGTGCCATCCAACGTCGCTCGAAGTCCGTGAGTGCGGTGGTCGGGTTCTTGGGGTCGCTCTGCGCATCACGCCGTTGCTCCAACGCTCGAATAATCGTCGGGTCATTCGCGATGCGTGCGGTGTGCGCGATTTCTTCGGCGAGGAGCAGATCAAGTTTGCGCGCGGCTTCAGTTGCAAGTGCCTTAAAGCTTTCCCCGCTGACTTCCCGGATTTCTTGAGACCCCTGCCAGAATGCCATCCCCAAGCCGACGACGAGCGGGATGACCCCGACGAGCAGCATGGAGAGGATGACTTTGGTCTTCAGCCCCCATCTGGTGCCAGGCGGCGATGATGTTGTTACCTCCGTCACGATTGAGCGCTCCTCTCACCGGCGACGGTCTCGTTGGGAAATATGAGGGTAAAGGTTGATCCTCGTCCGACCTGGCTTTCGACTCCAATGGTGCCATTCATGTGATGGATGACATTCTTGATATTGTACAACCCCAGTCCGGTTCCCTTTCCGGGCGGCTTCGTGGTGAAGAAGGGGTCAAAGATTCGACCAAGGAGCTCGGGGGAAATGCCGCTGCCGGTATCGGTGACGCGAACCCTTGTTGCATCGGCCGTTGCGGTGGTTTCCAGCGTCAGGGTGCCATGGTGTTCCATGGCCTGGACTGCGTTGGTAATGAGATTGACGAACACATGGAGAAGCTCATCCGGATTCCCCTTCACCACGACGTCTGGTTGGTAGAGCTTCCGAATGTCTATATCTTGCAGCGCCACAGCATAGCGGGCGATCTTCAGGGCCTCGTCCAGCTTGCCGTTGATGCTCATCAGACAGTCTTGCCGTAAGGATGCCCGGCGAGAGTAGGACGTCAGATCACGACAAATGGCCGTCGTGCGTTTCACGGCTTCAATAATGTCGTGAGCCTGCAGATGTACGGCCTCAAGGTCTGTTTCGTCGGTCAGATTTTCTGCCAGACCAAGAATGAGCTGGAGGGGATTATTCATGTCATGCGCAATGCCGGCAGCGAATGAGCCGATTCCAGCGAGTTTCTCCGCATGGAGTAACTCGGTCTGCAATATTGACTCATGCTGCACGAGCAGCCAGAGCAGCCGCGAGGTTTGGCCATTGACCACGTCGGTCCCTGTCGGCACTGTTTTCCGAAGCGCCGACTCCATCGCTGGATCACCGGTGACGTCCATGACGAGGTTGAGCTCTTGGTGCGTGATCAGGTCGGCTATCTCGTGATAGACCGGCACCTTGAGCTCTTGGGCTCGCTTGAGCCCGGGAGCCGAGGGATTCTGATCGACGATGCCGACGATCTGAATCGTACGGATCTGGTGGAGTGCATCGAGCAGGGCCATCCCTCCACGGCCCGCTCCGATGATGGCCACTCTCATCGGAGGCGGAGCGGGAACCGGGTTGCTGTCCTGATGCTCGGTTTGTTGATGGGACATGGTCTGCAAAATGGTTGTCATACTGGCACCCCATGCTGTGGCCCGTACCCTCAGAGATGCGCCAATTCACGCTGCTCCATGGCACGTGCGACCGAAGCCTTCAGTTTCTCACCTTCCACAGGCTTCACGAGATAGTCCACGACACCCTGCCGGAGTAACGACGTGGCCATGTCGGTGTCCGGGAATCCAGTGAGGACGATCAAAGGAACACGGGGATAGTTCTGGCGGAAGTAGGCGATCGCCTCGATCCCATTCACTTTGGGCATACGAATGTCGCAGATGATAACATCGAGGAGCAGCCGGTTTTCACCGTAGTTGATGGTTTCGATGGCCTTCTCGCCGTTCTCAGCTTCAAGGACATCGTAGCCGGCTTTGTGCAACGTCATGCGGACGACCTTACGAATGTCAGGCTCATCATCAACGACGAGTACGCGCCCATTGCAGCTCTCACCTCCGACAAAAAATCCGGACTTGAATTCACTCATGATGACCTCCTTGGTGAACGGCGGCGATTGGTTGGTGTCTTTACCTCGGAGAGTGGCAAGGTCGATGCCGCGAAGGAAGAAGATGGAAGCCGAATTATTTCAATGTCTTGCTTATTCCGCATTGTGAGGTGCTATATGAGGTTGGCTGTTATGCACCACCAACATGGTGAAAACCACCAGGCGAAGGGTACGTTGCCTTTCACCGCCGATTTGGGCTAGGGTATTAAAAAAACAGAGGAGTGGAGGCCGGTGATTACCCCAGAAGTGCTCACTGATTATATTCGTAAAACTCTGCCCGATGCTGTCGTGACGGTGACGGACCGTACCGGCACAATGAACCATCTCAAGGTGGTGATCGTGTCGGATGGCTTCCAGGGGAAGAACCTCTTGGACCGGCACCGCATGATTTATCAAGCGTTAGATGCACCGATGAAGGATGGCCGGATCCATGCCTTGGAGCTGACGGCACGAACGAACGACGAAGCGTAGGAGGAGACGATGGCCGACCAGATGGAAGAAGAAATTCAGAACGAAGTGAAGACCCATAAAATTTTGATTTACGGCAAGGGGACGAAGACCATGCCGATGTGCGGGTTTACGCGGGAAACCATGCAGTTTTTTGACAAATATGGGTATCCGTACGAATTGATCGATGTGCTGTCGCAACCAGCCAAGCGCGAAGCGCTGACGAAGATGACGAATTGGCCGACGCTCCCCAAAGTGTTTATCGACGGTACCTTTTACGGCGATACCGACATTCTCGATCCGATGGCCGCCAAGGGCGAGATCGAACCGCTGTTGAAAAAGGCATTTGGGAAGTAGGCCGACTGCTGAAATCTTCTCCGCCGAAACCTTCGAGGGCACCCAACTAGGCCTTGCTCGCTCGAAGCCCGTAAACTCGTCTTAAGCGACTCAAACAATACGCGCTTCGCCGTTGCTCTTGAAGAGCAACGGTCGCGAGCTGCGGCAAGTTGTGTCCCGCCCTCTTCGGTAATGGCGGTATCAGCTTTCACCAGTCGGCTGTGGAGGGTGAGAGGGGAGGAAGTCTGGCCTCATCTCGCGAAGAAGACATCATGGGGAAAAGCCGTAGCTATAGAGCGAGTACGCTGATCACAGCGCTGAGCTTCATTATAAGCGCGGGGTGTGTTGGTGATCGCCAGGTCGGTCGGATTGCCTGGGAACAATCGCGGATTGTTGACCTGACGCATTCGTTTGGCGGAGATACGATCGTCTGGCCGACTGAACAGGATTTCAAACTTGTTGTTCAGCATGCGGAGCACACGGAGCGAGGATATTATTACTCGTCTAACCGGATCGAAATGCCGGAACACGGCGGCACCCATATCGATGC
>JAEURV010000034.1 GCA_016788465.1 Nitrospira sp.
AGCGGCCCAGGAAGCCGTGGAATATGCGATCATGCATGCGTCTATGGTGGAAGGACATGCTCATGAATCAGTTCATGGAACCGGTATCAAGCAGACGCAAGAACATGCCGCGCATGCCGCGGCGTTGCTGGTCGGAGCCTACGGGAAAGGTGATTCTGATTCTCCCGCTACCGGGGCGTTGGCTTACGCGATGAAACAGGCGGGATTGAAAGTGTCAAAATAAGCCGACAAAGCATGAGTCTGCAAAAACATATAAGTAGTGTTTGCATTGAGGAACCGATGCAAAAACCCGCTCGCCTCTCCTCATGCTGCAGAGTTGCCGCGGAGCTGACTTGGTCATGCTATGGACCATGACACCTCCTTTCACGTCCTCACACGGTGGATTTCTACTCGTGGATCGGACAGCGTCAACAACCTGCGAGTAATGCTCAAGGAGAGGAAATGGTCTGGGAAGGGTGCAAATTCCCTTCTCAGACCAAGATGGCATGAGAGAATCAACACACCGATCCAGGATCATGACGAGGTCTGTCAGGAGATGGCTGCGTAGATTCTTCTTCCCCTTACATTCTTTCGCAACGTGCTGCACAATTATTTCCGGTCGTTACGTATGGTACAGGGGGGATCAAAGAAGCAGATCCTCTCGAACCTTCGTTCCTAGCGCGAAATAGTAACTCCGTGGCCTTAACGATAGTCTGTCTGATGGCTAACGCGTAAGGTTTGACGGCGGTTTGGTGTGAGCGTTTGCTGTCATGACCTGACTACTGCGTCACTGCGGTAGGTCCTTGATAACTCGCTACAATTGTCTAGATACATGGACGGTTTTGGGGATATTCTCCCCTGTTCTTCAAGCCGTTGTCCTAGCATGTTGCCAAAAATGGTGGATTGAAAGAATCTTCTGTCGGATAATTTCGGCAGCCCAAGCATGATAGTTGCTCGGTTGTCACGGCAAGGTTTGATCAGAGAATACATCATCATTACAGGGGTGAAGATACAATGCACCTGATGATCGCGTATCCACAGATGTTGCGAGTCGGCCTCATCTCACTACTCCTCACTGCATCGGCACTGTCGGATGCCGGAGCGGATGTCGTCACAGAATGGAACGAGAAGGCGGGAGAGATCGTGGTGAAGGCTGGGTTGGGACCGTTGCCGGCGGAGCGGGCATTGGCGATGGTCCAAGCATCGGTCTATGAAGCCGTGAATGCGATTACTCAGCGGTATCCTGCCAGTGACTTAAAACTAGAGGCGACCCCTGGGGCATCAGTGGAGGCAGCGGTCGCGGCGGCCAATCGTGCCATGTTGACGAAGCTTATTCCGTCTCAACAAACAAGTATCGATTACGCCTATCAGACCGCCCTGACAGCAATCGCCGATGGGTCAGGTAAATCCAACGGTATCGCCGTCGCTGAAAAGGCGGTTGCGGGCATTCTAGCGCGACGTGCAAAGGATGGAGCTGCAGGTGGGGAATCCTATCGTCCACATACGAGTGCAGGAACCTATGTGCCCACGGTGATACCGGAAGCGCCGCAGTGGAGGCATCGTACACCCTGGTTGATGACGAACCCGGCACAATTTCGCCCTGGGCCACCTCCGGACCTGGGCAGTGACGTATGGGCGCGTGACTATAATGAGGTGAAAGCGCTGGGTGGAAAACAGAGCCGTCATCGAACTGCGGAACAGACGGCAATCGCTCGTTTCTGGGAGGAGGTGATGCCTCCGATTTATCATGGCATCGTGCGATCAGTCGCGAATGCCCCGGGACGAGACGTTACTCGGAATGCACGTTTGTTTGCCGCAGTGACGCAAGCGTCGGATGACGGTTTGATTGCGGTGTTTGATGCGAAATATCACTATGGTTTCTGGCGACCACTCACCGCCATTCGTAACGGTGATATCGATGGGAACGATGCGACCGA
>JAEURV010000116.1 GCA_016788465.1 Nitrospira sp.
AAGAACGAGGACCACGAGAAGGTTTCTCATGTGGGATTTTGAATTTTTTCAGGATGCTCAAATGGACTATCCAACAAGGCCGCAGGGAGAGCCGGATGCCGAGGCGTGCTCTGCTTTACACGTTGAGGTGGGCGATCGACCGAGAACGCAGTTGGGAGTCCATTTCAGCATCCTGTTCACCTAAAGTTTGTAAACTGAAGATCGATTCCGAAATCTTTGCTTTTCAGGAAGGTAATGGCCGATTGGAGCTCATCCTTGCTCTTGCCCAACACCCGCACCTGTTCACCTTGAATCTGCCCTTGGACTTTCAGTTTTGAATCTTTGATCGCCTTCGTAATCTCTTTCGCCTTATCGGACGCCAGGCCACTTTGAATCTTCGCGACCTGCCGCACCGTACCACTCAGGGCGGGCTCAACTGTCCCGTACTCAAATGCTTTCAACGACACTCCACGCTTCACACACTTGGCCTTGATGATCTCCTGCACAGCCTTCAGCTTGTACTCATCGTCTGAGACTACGACCAATTCTTTTTCTTTCTCCTTCAGGGTGATCTCTGTTTTGGAGTCTTTGAAGTCGAACCGCTGCTTAATCTCTTTGGTTGCCTGATCAAGCGCGTTCTTCAACTCCTGCATATTCACCTCCGATACCACATCGAATGAAAACTGATCAGCCACAATCTCCTCCTTCTTTTTCTTGACCTAGGAAGGGCAGTGTGTTTAATCGTTCACTGCGCGCATGGACCGAGCAGCTCCCATAATTTTGTGATTCAATAGATCGAGTCTGCGCAGGGCGCGAGCAAGAAAGATTAACCATACTGTCCTCAACAACACCCTGTCCCATGCGGCAACTTAAAACGCTGCCCATCATGATCATGTTGACAGATCGCCGTTTGCATCCGCCCCGCTGATCCTCCACCCGCCATCACCACGACTTCGCTCGACGTAAACGGCTTCTTCAAGACCACATAGCCATACCACTGCCTGAAACTATCGCTTAAGACGATCAAGCCCAGCACGGCAACCAGCGCCACTAAGACCGCATCCAGATAGAGAGCAAAGGCCTGGCCCGCTGCCAATGTCCCGGCTTTTTTCAAGAACATCCAAAACATCTGGTACGACCCTGTCAGCGTAATCACGCCGACGAAGAGCATCGGCAATGCCGTCACCCAGAGATAGGGCGACTTCCACATCTTGATCAACACCGTCGTCCCAATGCAAAGCGCCAGCGTCCCTAACAACTGATTCGCGGCACCAAACATCGGCCAAATGGTCGAAATACTACCGGTTCCGATCAAATACGCCCAAGCCCCCACAACCAGACCACTGCTAAGCATGACACCGGGCATCCAGTTCATTCGACGCAAGGGGGCATAGACCCGGCCTGCCATTTCTTGAATGAGGTACCGTGCCACACGTGTTCCAGTATCGATCGTAGTGAGGATGAACAACGCTTCGAAGACCAATGCAAATTGATACCAATAAGCCATCAAGCCAGACATGCCAGGCAGCGCCGCGAAGATCGATGCCATGCCCACCGCAAGGGACACAGCCCCTCCAGGTCGCCCAGCCACGTCCACTTCAACCATTTGCGACAGTTCAGCGATCCGTGACGGAGCAAAACCCATCGCCGCTAATGCATCGGTACCTAACGTCGTATTGATCGCCAGATAATCTCCCGGAATCAAGACTGAGGCCGCAATCAGCGCCATCACCCCAACGAAACTTTCCAGCAGCATCGCCGCATAGCCCACCACCGCCTGCGATTCTTGTTCGATCATCTTCGGTGTGGTACCCGATGAGACCAACGAATGAAAACCCGAGATCGCGCCACAGGCAATCGTGATAAAAAGAAACGGGAAGAGCGTGCCGGGGATAATCGGCCCGCCACCAGCGGCAAACTGCGTCACACGGGGCATCTCAATGGTTGGTGCCATGAGAATCACGCCAAACCCAAGCAAAAAAACCACGCCGAGTTTCATAAAAGTCGAGAGATAACCCCTCGGCACGAGCAACATCCAGCCCGGCAACACGGACGCAAGAAACCCATAGCCAGCCAGTAGCCAGACCAACGCTGGCTTGTCGAACTCGAACAGCCATGCATAGGAGGACTGCGCCACTACTCTACCAAACAATACCGCGGCAATCAGCAGGACGACGCCAAGGATCGACACTTCGGCCACCGTACCGGGCCGAAACTTCTGCAGGTAGAAGCCCATAATCAAACCAATAGGGATCGTCATCGCTATCGTGAACGTGCCCCAGGCATTGTGGTAGAGCGCATTCACGACGGCAAATCCCAACCCAGCCAGGGCGACCACCACAATAAAGAGCACCGCCACCGCCGTTGCTGTCCCAGTGATCGTCCCCAATTCATCGTGGGCAATCTCCGGCAGCGATCGGCCATTACGCCGCATCGAGGCAACTAGGATAATGAAGTCTTGGACCGCGCCACCCAACACGGCCCCGATCACCAACCAGAGAAACCCAGGCATGAAACCAAACTGGGCTGCCAATACCGGTCCGAGCAGTGGGCCCGCTCCCGCAATTGCCGCGAAGTGATGGCCGAAGAGCACGACCTTGTTGGTAGGATGGAAATTGACCCCATCGTTGAGCCGCACCGCCGGCGTGACATGCTGATTGTTCAGCCCGACCACCTGCCTGGCCAACCAACGGCCGTAGAACCGATAGGCCAGCACATAGATGCAAACCGCCGCCACGACCAGCCAGAGCCCGTTTACTTTTTCGTTTGGGTTGACGACGCCGACCACATATGCGAGCGCAAATGCGCCAAGGACGGACAGGAAAACCCAGAGCAGAGTCACCACCGCTTTCATGCGCGCATACTATCACAGTCTCTCAGGAAGACGCCCTGCCCCCCTTTACCCATTCTGACACCGCAGGCAGAGTCCCCAGCGCCGGATCATAGCTTGGAAGCCAGAAGAATGCACCTCGCCACCCAAAATGACCAGAGCGCATCCCTACACTTCACCGACGGCTTAAGGAAATTTTAAAAGGAGATTCCCTAAAAGAGAATCGCAATCAGTATGTTCGAGTTTTTCTTGACGCCTGGCAAGCCAGAGAAACTGTCCGTAAGGAAAGGCTCAAGTACCCGGATACCGTTCATTAGATGACCGCGGCACTACACGGAGATCCGTTCAGTGGTTTCCCTGTAAAATCCATTTCTCAAGTCTGCGGTTTATTTGATCAGGATTTCGCAACAATTTGCTAGGACACGGAGCATGGGGCGGTCCTTGTCGATTCTACAGCACATGTGGCCGTTGAGGATAAAACAGAGCCCACCGAACATTCGCTTCTCTTCCACGCCTCCTCGGCGTGTGAAATAGCTCCTGATTCGCTCAGCCAAACGTTCCCTGTAGCGCATCGTGATCTCCACCCAAGGCTCACACCAATACTCAAGCAATAGATCGGCGCCTCGGTTTTGGATATACTCTCGCTTACCATGGCATCCGATTCGCCCCCCTCGCAATCTTCCCCGAGAGATCGCCGTGAGTTTTACCGCATCACTAGCACCCTCTCCATTCGCCTTCAGCTTGAGACAGACCCTTCCGAAGGTCCCTTTTCTAGGATACCGGTGAATCTCAGCGCTGGAGGGATCGGTGTGACGCTTAACACAGCATTTCAGGCGAATGACATTCTCTTATGCACCTTGTTGCTAGCCGACCAGGAACCCTTCAAAGCCTATGTGGAAGTGTTACGGATTGATGCCATTTATAACCCGCCTCACACCTTTCGTCTTCATGGTCGCTTCATCAGGATGAGTGCACCAGAGCGAGAATTCTTAGTCAGAACGATTCTCCATCTGCAACGCGAGCACCTTTCCAAGCACTATTCCGCCTGATCAGCAAGACCAGCAATCTGCTTGATCCGTTCACTGCTCCGCCGAATACCAGCACATTGTCCCCACCAATGAGGGATACCCTTTTGCCAAGACGGTCGACTAGACTGCCCTACCGTGGAATTCACACGCAACTATTCACGCCAGCACTATCGAGTCCCCCTTGTCGTGCAATACCCCGTGATGTTTTCGGCAGCCGACACGATTGCCGAGGGGAGAGTCATGAACCTCACAGTATTCGGCTGCACCATTGAATCCACAGATGCTCTGCAGAAGGGAACAACGCTGCGGGTGCGATTGATCCTCCCAGACCAGGCTCAGTCGTTACCGGTAGAGGAAGCTGAAGTTCGATGGGTCCATGGGAATCGTATGGGGATTCAGTTTCACAAGGTCGAACGCACCGCAGACTTTCGGCTTCACGGCTTTGTGTGGGATCGCATGATCGAGCGATTTCGGACAATCGTTCAAGAGGGACTCTCCACCCGGTGATCTTCACTCACCCCCCGTTTTCCTACCAGGGCGAGACACACTAACCCGATGCCGATCCACACGACTTCGCGGAAACGCCGTAACAACGCAAACGTAACACCCATCACGTCGCTGTAGCCAAAGGTTTGCAACAAGAGCATATTTCCAGCGTCTTGAGCTCCCAAACTCCCAGGGATGAAGAACGATCCGCCCTTAATAAACACGGCGAGTGCTCCTATCGAGAGAGCGGACAACGCACTCACTGACCCTCCAAGTAAATAAATGATTCCGAACACCTCCAACGATTCAGCCATCCAGCCCAAGAAGTAGAGTCCCATGGAGGCATAGAACGCCTTCTGATGGTGACTATAGAAATCTCGAATCATCTGATCAATGGAGCACAGATGCTCTTCCTGCGCTTCCAGCGCCTTGATCCGTAGCCCCAGCGTCTTCACCAATGAGAAAATGGATGCAAAGAGCCCACGCTGTTGGATAAAAACAAAACCGCCGATTGAACATACCAGCAGTCCGACACTCAACAAAGCCGCAATAATCGTCTGTCCCGCAGAGCTCCCAGTTCCCAAAATCCAGAATGCAAGGCCGATTCCCATAAGAATATAGAACACTTCAGCGATGGTCATCGTCGTCTTTGCAATCACGACCGAGGCGGCCCCATCCGGCACAGACACGTGATACTTTTTCAATAGATAGACCTTCAGCGGTTCGCCTCCCAAATACGCCGTGGGAGTGGTCATATTGACGACTTCACCAGCCGTTCTGATGGTCATTAATCCCCAGAATGGAACTCGTTGCGCTGCTTGTCCTAGCACAACTTTCCATCCGTAAGCCTCGATCACATACATGACCACGGATGGGATTAAGATGAGGACCAAGGTAGTGAGGCCGAGTCTTGATGTAGCCTCATAGATGTTCCTGGGTCCGATATTCCAGACCAACAGACATAGAACGATGAGCCCAAGGGCAAGTAGAATATAGCGGAACATGTGTGTCGGATTGCGAACGTGGTCGTTATGGCCGAGGTAACGCGATGGCAGACGGCCTGATCACCCAGACCATGGCGCCGGCGAACAGAAGAGAACCGATCGCCGCAAAAAGAAGAAACCAAAAGAGCTGGTCGAAGATGGCGAACCCGATCAACGAGACGGAGAAATCACGGCTGGCAACGTTTTTTAACATCACATCGGCCCAGGCTGCATGGGCGGGAGTTCTCCACCCAACCGCGCTTTTTATTTTTTGTGCCTTTTCGACGAGCAGGAAGGAGATGCCGTTACCCAATACGGCTGCCCCACCAAGCGCGAGTGGTATCCAGTCATCCTCTTGTCCCATTTGCGTCGAATAGAGCCCGACCGCGATCCCTGCGAAAATCGCCATATGAACGAGATTGTCCAGAGCAATATCGAGCCAGGCTCCCAACGGCGATTCAGTGAAAGTCAATCGAGCGACTTCTCCGTCACAACAATCAATCACCGCAGCCAACTGAAACAACAGTGCGGCCACAATACCAGCACTGTAGGTTCCTAGGCCGAACCCGGCTGCCGCCACCAGCCCGATGACTCCAGCTAGGACCGTAATGGAATTGGGAGAGAGACCGAGCTCAAGGAACAACCGGGTAAACCCACGAGAGACTTTGCGATTGAAATATCGATCGACGAATCCCTCGAAATCTCCCTTGAGGGAGTTAAACAACTTCTTTTCAGCCCGCTCCACGTCATCCGGCGTTCGAACCGGCTGATACCACAGACCCCGCTTTTCATCGGCCGTCACCACCTGCAATCGACCATCACCAGCAACCTGCTCTATCCACTGACGGATCGGCGTTCGTCCTTTATCCTGGGGACCCATATTCGCAGTGCTCATAAGGCCAGCCGGAACAACAAGAAGCTCGGCAACCTGCAGCGTAGACTCGTCAAGACGAGTCGCAGCCATGGCGGTTCGACCAGAAGCCGGGATCGTCAACCGCACGCCTGAATTCGTAGATCGCTCACCCTGTTCTAATCTCGGCTGAGCCACCACGATGGCTTGACCATCTCTCACATCCTGTCGCAATTGCTCGATCAATCCACGTGAGAACACACTGTTGATGCTCGCAATAAGGGCAAACCCACGAACCTCCGCCGCCAAAGCTTCCCATGTCCGAGAATCGTCAAGAGGAAACTCTCGGATCGGCATCCAACGGACAGGAACCGTCACACGCGGCCCCTTCGCCAACGAATGCTTCAGCTGCTCTTCTTCGGGCCCAGAAAGGACGATGAGTTGCCGAATCCCCGCTCGTTGCAACGTGAGCACAGTTCGTTGAAAAAGACCGATCCCCACGACACAGGTGAGAGGCCCCAGCTCGCCAACTTCTGACCCGATTGGCCTGCCAAAGACCCCGACCGACGGGAGTAGAATTGCCGTCGCCAACCCTTGGATCTCAACTCTCTTATGAAGGGCGCTTTTACTCATAGACACACTGCCAATGATACACCGCGATATCCGAGTATATGAGCCACTTTCTCACAATCTCGGCAAAACTTCCAACTCAGCTTTTTTTATATCTTCCACGAAATCGATCTCGGTCCAGGGCAACCCTCCGATCCTCTCATGGCCTACCCGCACATCGTGGAAATATTCCAACAACGCGTCCTCGTACTCCATCTGCCACATATTTTTCTCTATGTATCCGCGAAGAGACGAGACGACCCGAGGCGCGTCAGCGTGCCGTACCCGAAGAAACCCCACCCCTTCACCGGCGTAGTCATAGTGGTCCGGCATCTTCTTCGTGAGGGCGATCACTCTGCCGCCGGCTACGACTACCATACACTCCTCACCGGTTTGCGTGACGGTTTCATCCATCAATAACGCGTTCTCAAATGGCGACGAGACGAGTCGCCCCAGGACCTCTCTATGAAAGAGCACATCGGCATCCATCACAACGGTGTCATCATCAAAAGCAGAGCGTGCGATCCACAGAGAGGAAATACTGCCCCGATGAAACTCCTCGTTGACGAGAAATGTGATATCGACACCACAGGACTCCGCTGCCACGGCAGCCCGAATCATCTCCTGCTTATACCCCACGACGATAGTTGCTCGGCGAATCCCGACCCCAACCAATGACTCTAGATAGCGGTGCAAGAGCGATCGCCCCCCAATCTCGATCAAACACTTGGGGCGATGCTGCGTGACTTCCCAGAGTCGTTTTCCGACTCCCGCTGCGAGAATGATTGCCTTCATCTGGAACGACACACCTGTTCAAAGGCATCGAGAAATCCAACGAACTGTGTCTCCGCTAATGCTCCCATATTGGCGACACGGAAAATCTTATTTTCTAAATTCCCTTGGCCTGCATAAATCACATACCCCTGCTGTTTCAGACAGTCATGTAAAAACTGGTAGGGCACTCCCTCCGGCAGGTAATACGCCGTGATGGTGTTCGATTGCCGGTCTGCAGGAAGCACAGCCTTTACCCCGAGCTTGGCCATTCGTTCACGAATCATCGTGGCCATATTCTTATATCGTTGAACACGATTAGCGACTCCCTCTTCAAGCAGCTCACTCAAGGCCTCATCAAAGGCATAGTAGATCTGAACCGCAGGGGTGAAGGGAATCGTCCCCCGCCCCTCCTGATCGATGTAGTGCACGAGATGGAGGTACCAGGACCGTTTCGGGTACGACCGCATCTTCTCGATGAACCCTTTTCGCACAAGGACGAAGGACACACCTGGGAAACCTTGAATGCACTTCCCCGCCGTCCCTGTCACCATATAGATGTGCGACTTCGCGATATCAAGCGTCTCGCCCGCCAACGCGCTGACAGCATCGAGTACGAACACACGATTCTGATTGTCGACGACTTCAGCGATCTCGTGGACAGGGTTGAGCAATCCGGTCGTCGTCTCGTGGTGCACCATCCCGACGACATGCACTTCAGGATGCTGCCGCAGGGCAAGGAGCAGCCGTTCAGGGTCCGGGCGGACCGTCCACTCATACTTCAACTCGCTTACCCCCAAGCGATGCAGTCCGATGATCTGGGACATCCGCTCACCATAAACCCCGTTGTTGAGGATGAGCATACGCTTGCCGTGAGGAAGCGACGACATCAAGGCCGCCTCGACGGCGGCCGTTCCTGAACCGGTCAGGAGCACGGCAACGTATTCCGATTCAGCTCCCGGAACGAAGGCCCTGAGCAGTTTGCCCTGAATACGATGAAGCAGTTCAGAGAACTCGTCTTCCCGGTGACAGATGTCGGGTTTCACCAGCGCCTGACGGACACGCTCCGACACGTTGACCGGACCTGGATTCAGGAGAACCATGTTTTTCTCCTTCAGCTATGAACAAGCAACCATCTGCGAGGATGGAGATGCCCCCGGCTATCCTTCAATCGCCTTCATGAACCGCCTGGTGATGACCGAGGGGTCATGCACGACACGTCCTGCATCTTCCACAAACTCATTTACTTTGATCAGCAAGAGACTGGGACCATCTTTCTTCAGCATGTCCTTGAACTCGTAGACAAGGTCGTCACGATCAAGCACTCGCTCCACATTGACGTAGCCCGCAGATTTAGCCACCTTGTCCAACTGAACCACATTAGAAATGGTAGGCTGATTGCCGGTTGTCCCATACACTTCGTTATCGAACACTACATGAATAAAGTTCTTCGGCCGTAGCGCGCCGACCGTCGCAAACGTACCCATTCCCATGAGTACATTTCCGTCCCCATCGAACGTCACCACTTGTTTGTTCGGCTTTGCCAATGCCACGCCGAGCGCAATCGCAGCGGCATTCCCCATCGATCCGATCATGTAGAAATGTGTGGGGCGATCGGCCATCTTGTGCACCTCCCGCGAAGGAAACCCATTACAGATCACGACGGGCTGATCGGTCAATAATTCCAGTACAGTCGCAATCGCCTGGGCCCGACTGATGAGCGTCCCCTCTTCAGGTCTCATGGGTGCAAGCCCTTCACCACACCTTTCGTGAGGATCAGCACAACGGGAATCTGCCTCTTCATCAAGGTCTCCACGACCCATCGCAAATCTTCGGCGAACGTTTTTTCGGTCAACGTCCGGTGGGGAATCCGTACTGTCTCCAGCAGTTGCGGCATGACTTCGCCCATCACAAGATGTTCGGGTGCATCATTGCCGCCTTGCCCCCGCCACGATACAATCAACAGGCAGGGTTGACGATAGATCAGATTGAGGGACATGAGAGTATTCAAACAGGTACCGAGGCCAGAGTTCTGCATCAGAACTGCGGGGACTCTCCCCCCCATGTATGCGCCTGCCGCTATGCCAACCGCTTCGTCCTCGCGGACGGCCGGGACATAGACCCTTCGAATCATCAGTTCCGCAATAATGCCACCGAGGATGGAATCCGGAACTCCGGTGAAAAAATTAACCCCCAAATCTTGCAGGGCCTGGACAAACACGTCGCTGTCAATCACGAGAGATTTCCTGCGCCCCTAGCCACTGACCACTCTGTAAGGCCGGCGCATTATAAGATAGCCCCCTGCGGGTTCTCAAGAAAGATTGCGCAGTTGTGTTCGCAGTATTGCCATGGTAGCGTGAGAATATCCATCATACACTCGACTCCACCAAGAACGATGATCCCTATCCCCTTTCTGGCGCCTCGTATCTGGAGCACTGCACTCATACTCCTCGTGATGATCGGCATCGACTCAGCATGGGCGGTATCCATGACGGAGGATCCGAAGGGATTCAGAGATCTTACGTGGGGGATGAAGTTGTCTTCCCGTCAGGACGTGGACATGATTCGCGCAGGCACACACATCGTTGAATATCTACCCAAGACCGATCCGCTCTCGTTTGCGGGCACAGAGATAACCAGCATTCTCTACCTCTCCGTCGATGATCAGTTTGCTCGAGTGACGATCCGCTACCAAGGCGCTCACGTCCACCAGCAGGTCCTGAACTTTCTAGAAACTCGTTTCGGCCGATTAGATCGCGTACCGGGGCAAATGGCACGAGGCCTGACGCAACAATATAACTGGCGTGGCTCCGATACAGAAATCAACCTGACCTACCAAGCCGGAACAGAACGTGGCTATATTTTCTTCGATAGCCGAACCCTTGCGCCACGATTCAATGACCACATCACTGACTCTGCAGAGTAGATGATGGGAACGTACCCATTCGAGCGGTCGGCTCTCCTTGTGACAGCATCGATACTGACCTTGCTGACACCGATCCGCTTTTCGTCAGCGGTCCCCATCACAAACGATCCCAATGGATTTGAAACTATCCCGTGGGGATCGATTCTGGCAGAAATGGGAACGTTCACGAAAATCGACGACGCAGGCCGTTTACAGAGTTACGAGTTAATCGGGCAAATCCCCCTGCTCGGCGCAATCCCAGTGGACTCCCTGAGATTCACGACGTTTGAGAAAAAGCTGGGTCGAGTGACGGTGCGATACAGCGGTCAAGCGAGCCATGCTAAGATTCTGACCTATCTTGAATTGAAGTACGGCCCCCTTGATCACACACCAGGGCAGATCGCCGCCGGCCCAAACAGGGTTTACAGCTGGCACGGGCTGTACACAGAAGTAACATTGCGCTTTGAAAGTGGACTCGAACGGGGCATCATATTTTTCGAAAGCCGAACCCTTCCGGAAAAATTGAACGATGAGAATTCGGCTACAGCCTTTTAGCGCTTTCCCATTATCAAGGATGATGGGAAAGCCTGGGTTAAGCTCTAGCCATAGCAGGTCGCTCGTCAGTCAGGGCACCCCTCCCAGATTATTCTAGTCTGTCCATCCACTATCCGATTCTCTTCTACCAACTCTCCTTCCCCTGAACTATTCCTAACCCATTCCCAATGAGACGCCAGGCGAGAAGCTCCAAGATACTTGAATTCATTTTGCAAACCACTTCACTGACGTTATGATCATCGAGTCAACCATGAATAGCCGCAGGTATTACAGCCCTCTTGATAAGCGATGTGCCGAACGTGTCGCCATTACCTGTCGTGTCCGCTATAAAGGTGAAGTCCCGACTCAGCCGCATCAAGGAGAGGGACTCACCAAGAACATCTCCGTATCTGGCTGCCACGTCATCAGCGATCGACCTGTCACTCGAGGAACACTCCTGACTCTTGCCATTACACTTCCAGACGGATTACCGACGTTGTCACTAGAATCAGCTTTGGTGGTCTGGGTTTCCGGCAACCAATTTTCGGTCCGATTTCTGGACCTCAGCCGTGACCACCGAAAGCGAATTCAAACGTTTATCTGGAAAAGCATTTCCCACAATACGGTCAGCGATCAACGGACGCGTTTTCGGCTGGTCTAACCTCTCCGGACTGCTGTAGCCATCCATTTCCCTCGTGTCATATTCTTTCGATTTGCATAGATTTCTCTTCAACCTGCCCTCAAGTGACCCTTCCACGCCCGGCCCATCCTGTAATCGGTCGGTCTAACTCACTAGTTTTTATATCCCGTATCCCCAACCTCTGGAGAGTTTGTTCCCCGCTAAAGAAGAAGGGCAAAAGCGCCATACCACGCTAGTCTTCATACAGATGATCTCTTCTCCAGGCCGATGTACTTGGCAACATTATATCTAGAAGCCAAAAGGACGACTTGAATGAACCCTGGATTGCGCGCAAAGAAAGGAGGAACAGGATCAATTGAGAAGCCTTGCAAGAAGCTGAGTAACTTGATGAACCTGAGTTGTAAAATGAATCAGGAGAAAGATCCATGAGACAAACAAGAGAAACGGTTCGACTGGAGCCGCATCAATCCCATCGTTCCTTTGAGCGCCGCAGATTGCCAAGAGAGAATGTTACTTTTGGACTCATGTACTCGGGGGTGTCCGGTGAGGATGTCTTGATCGGGGATGGGACTGTGGTCGACCTTTCTGAAAGTGGCCTAGGTCTTCGGGGTGATATTCCTGTCCAGGTGGGTATGGAGGTGACATTGTTCTTATATCTTTCGGATCGTGATGAGCCGCTATCTATCCTTGAGTCGAAAGTTGTTTGGAGTGCCGGATTGCTATTTGGTGTCATGTTCACTGATCTCACCCTTCCTGATGTAGCGAGGCTGCGGTCATTTCTTCGTACTCACTCCGTCGTCCGAGCGTAGGTTATCCTTCACCCTGGATTGCCGCTGGCCCCCTCTACGATGACTATCCCATAACTGGGATGGTCATCCGGGGTCGAAATATCGTGCGCCTAAACTCCCAGAACTTCCTGATCTGCAGACCAACTGGTGGCTGACTACCAACTCATAGATGTCAATCTTGTCTTTCCGTCAAATGACATGCTACTTTGGTGAGTGCTTGCTCACCATCCATGAAAAAGATCGCAAAACTAGTTCGCCACCATCCAGCCAGGACCTCGGGTCATCAACGACAAGCAAGCCTAATCAGCGCGGCGGCATCACTGTTTGCGACGAACGGTTTCAGAGGAACGACGACGAAACAAATCGCATTGGCAGCAGGTGTCAGCGAAGCGCTGCTTTTCAAGCACTTCCCGACCAAGCACGCCTTGTACACAGCCCTTCTATCAGAGAAGGCCGATTACTCGGGGCTACAGGAAGCGGTTGAAGAAGCCGCAGCGAAACGGGAGGATAAGCGGCTCTTCATGCTGCTGGCCAATTACCGAATCAGAAAGGGGGCAGACCCAATACTGTTTCGCCTACTCCTGTTCAGTGCATTAGAAGGCCATGAGATGTCCGATATGTTTTTTCGACAACAATATCGAGTGTTTCATGATCTCCTGGCGGGCTATATCCGACAACGCATTGATGAAGGGGCGTACCGTCCACTGGATCCGTTGCTGGCGGCGAGAGCGTTTTTCGGCGTCATCGTCCATCATCGGCTGCTTCATGACATTTTAGGATTTCCCATGCACCTGACTCATGAGGCAACGGTAGAGGAATATGTCTCGTTGTTTATGAACGGACTCATTCGGCAATGATTCACCCCATCAACGACTGCTGATATGAGCCGACTCGTTCGCCATCCATTGCTGGCCCTTGGAACGCTCGCTTTCCTTGCGGTCCTCGGTCTCGTGATCTTTCGCTTGAACACCGGAGCCAAGACCGACTCGGGGAGGACACGTGTTATCACCGTCGGAGTTGCGTCCCCGCTCCGACAAGACCTCGATATTCGCTTAGCCTATACAGCGGATATCTCCCCATATCAGGTCGTCAACATTTTCTCCCGGGTCGACGGATATATCGCCAAACTCCATGTCGACAAGGGAGATTTCGTGAAAGCCAATCAGTTGCTCGTTGAAATCGACCACACGGATTACCTCCATGCCGTAAATCAGGCAAAAGCCAATCTTGCGGCAGCCAAGGCACGGGTCGCTCAACAAGATGCCGTCGTTCGTAACGCCACGCTGACGTTCGATCGTATGCAGGCCCTCATTAGAGACCAATTCGTATCTCAACAAGATCTGGACAATGCACAGGTCAACCTCGATGCCGCCCGAGCGGCGCAGAACTCGCTCCAAGCGCAGGTCAATCAAACGGAGGTCGCGCTCGCTCAATCGGAGACAAACTTAGCCTACTCGTATATCCGAGCTCCGTTTGCCGGCTATGTCGCGGAACGGAATCTTGATACTGGTGCGTATGTCAGCAGCGCGACTGCGAGCACCTCAACCATGTCGCGAGGCATCATGAGCCTACACGATATCAATACCGTCCGCGTATTGATCGAAGTCGTTGAACGGGATATCCCCCTTATAAAGATGGGGCAAGAAGCCGAGCTTCGCGCTGAAGCCTACCCCGACTTTGTCTTTAGAGGAACTGTCACTCGCATCGTTCAAGCCCTGAATCGCGCAACCCGCACCATGACCGTAGAGGTCGACCTGCCCAACACTGACCGCCGACTCAAGGGAGGAATGTTTGCACGAGTTGAAGTCCTGGTGGGAACCCACCACCAAGCCTTACAGATCCCGATCGATGCCGTGAGCCGGCTGGAAGAGACCCAGTACGTCTATGTCGTTCGAGACGGGAAAGCCCGACGCGTCGAGGTCGAAGTCGGAACTCGCAGTGACAACCGCATTGAGATTATCAAGGGGCTGACAGGCGATGAATCCGTAATCGTGTCCGGAAAAGACTTAGTCCATGACGGCAGACCGGTGCAAGCCCAACCCCTCAATGCCGGGAAACGTGAGTCATAAGACGTGACAGACAGCGGAGTAACACGATTTCTACTTCCCCTCCACAACTCCGCCACTGATATCGTTTGCTTCACCCTTCACTTTTCACCCCTCACCTTTCACTCACTTATATGTGGCTGACCCTTCTTGCACTGCGCAATCGTATCGGAATCCTCATGCTCTCGCTTGCGATGGTCGTGTTGGGAGTCACAGCCATCCAACGCTTGCCGGTGGATCTCTTCCCTCAGATCCAGGTCCCTGTTGCTTTTGTCGGTGTCATCTACAAAGGGGCACCCCCGCTCGATATCGAACAAAGTGTCGTGTACCCGATCGAGAAAGCAGTCAGCTCTGCGTCCAATGTCGAGCATGTAGAGTCATTCAGCAAGCAAGGCCTCGGCGCTGTGCAAATTTGGTTCAACTGGGGAGCCGATATCAACGTGGGACAGATGGAGGTCATGCAGCGCATCACCCAGATTTTGAATAGCCTCCCCCCAGGCATCCTGCAACCCTTCATCGTCAAATTTGACGTGTCTAACATCCCTGTCTCCATCGTGTCGGTCTCAAGCAATGATCTCGACGAACGAGCCCTGTACGATCTGGCGTATAACACCATCGCTCCACAGATCGAACAGATTGCAAATGTCGCAGCGGCCACGGTCGAAGGCGGGAAGATCCGCCAAATCAACATCAATCTCGATCCTGCCCTGCTGAGCGCCAGAGGACTTTCGATTCTCGATGTCGTGAAATCCGTCAAAGCGTCCAATGTGATTCTCCCTTCCGGCGACATCAAAGCCGGCAACCTCGACTACAACGTCTTTACCAACAATCAATTTCGCACGGTCGAGCCGATCCAAGACGTCATCATCAAGGTGAATCCGCAAGGCAACCCGGTTCGCGTGCGTGACGTGGGAACCGTGACCGATTCGTCCGACATCCAGACCAATATCGTCCACGCAGACGGAGCCAGATCCGTGTTCCTTCGCGTGAACAAACAGCCCATCGCCAATACGGTTGAAGTCGTCGATGCCCTTCGCGCAGCCATCCCCAAAATGCTCGGAGTTCCTGAAGGAGTGAAGCTCAGCATCTCGTTCGATCAATCTCTCTATATCCGCCAGTCCATCCGTAATCTTGTCGAACAAGCCCTTCACGGCTCGTTACTGGCCGCGGCAGTCATTTTCATCTTTCTGCGCAACCTCACGAGCACCTTGATCGTATCCGTCGCCATTCCGCTCTCTATGCTCGTGACCTTCATCGTGCTTTATTTCACCGGGCAAACATTGAACGTCTTCACACTCGGCGGGCTTGCCCTCGGCATTGGCCGACTGGTTGATGACTCGATCGTGGAACTGGAAAACATCCAGCGGCATCTCAATACCAACCCCAACCGTTGGGACGGCATTCTCAATGCCGCCAGAGAAGTGGCCATGCCGATTTTGGCGTCGACGGTGACGACCGTGGTGGTCTTCCTGCCCATGTTCTTTGTCGTTGGTATCGCACGTCTGTTGCTGATTCCGCTGACGGTTACCATCGCGATCGCGCTCTTTACATCCTTCTTGATCTCCCGCACCGTCACACCTGCCCTCTGCTATAAATTCCTCCAACCCGAACAAGACGCCCATCGCGCTATGCCAGGTTGGCTGGCTATACTCATGGAATGGAGCCATCACCGCTATGACTCACTCGACAGGAGTTACGAAGATTCGTTGCGGTGGGTACTGGGACATCGCCGTCTCTTCATCAGTACGGTGCTGCTGATCTTCATCGGTTCGCTCACATTGATCCCCCGGATCGGGACGGAGTTCCTGCCTGTATCCGATGAGAGTCAGTTTCGCATCGTCCTGAGGGCTCCGGTCGGCCAACGAGTCGAAAAGACCGAACAACAAGTCACTGAAGTCGAGCATGTCCTCCGTACGGTCATCCCTGCAAATGAACTGGAGACCATCGTCTCCAGTACGGGGATCTTGTCCCAAGGCCGGGCATCCCTGTTCAACCCCAATACCGGCCCCCATACCTCATCAATCCAAGTGTATTTGGTCTCACCAGAAAAGCGGACCAGGAGCCAAGTGGACATCATGAACGATGTCCGTCCGAAGATCATGAAACTGTTCCCCGGTGTGTCGATGTATTTCGACCCCGGAGGAATTGTCAAACGAGTCACCAGTTTCGGGTCACAGAAGGCCGTCGATGTGGAAATTTATGGGTATGATTTTGACAAGGCACGGGAGGTCATCGCACGAGTCAAAGAGATCATGGAGAAAACACCCGGCCTGGCCGATATCGAGCCGAGTCGAGAAGAAAACTACCCGGAAATCAATGTCACAGTCGATCGAGAAAAGGCCGCACTCCTCGGTATCAGCGAGTCGGATGTCGCCAATACCGTTCTTTTTTCATTGAACGGAAACGGCCAAATAGACCCCATCATCTACACAGACCCGCATAACGGTAACGAGTACTTCATCAGCGCCTGGTTAGCCGATGAGCACCGCACTAGTCTCACCGATCTTGAAAATATCCTCCTCACCACCAAGGCCGGTGAGCCGGTGTTGCTGAAGAATGTAGCGTCGCTCAAGCTGAATGCGGGCCCGGTCAAGATCGATCGGAAGTATTTCCAGCGCGTGATTCACTTGACCGCCAATCCTACCACCCGCACACTCGGCGAGATTGCCGAAGACCTGGAATCAGCCTTCGCGGAGCTGCAGTTACCGGCAGGATTCAGTATCAAACTCGCCGGGCAGATTCAGCAACAGCGTGAAACCTTTCAAGGGATGCAATTCGCGATCGTACTGGCACTTTTGCTGGTCTATATGGTAATGGCAGCTCAATTCAAATCGCTTATTGATCCGTTCATCATTATGTTCTCGGTACCGATGGGTTTTCCCGGTGTTATCCTGATCTTGTTTCTCACGAACACGACGCTGTCAACCGCGTCCCTGATGGGTATCATCATGATGTTTGGGATCGTGGTTTCAAATGGGGTTTTGCTGGTCGATTACACCAACGTCTTACGGCGTCGAGGGACGCCTCTTCAGACCGCCGTGATCACCGCCGCACGTACGAGATTGCGACCCATCCT
The DNA here is from genome assembly GCA_016788465.1 of Nitrospira sp. Taxonomy (GTDB): domain Bacteria; phylum Nitrospirota; class Nitrospiria; order Nitrospirales; family Nitrospiraceae; genus Nitrospira_D. The sequence goes on from JAEURV010000116.1 coordinate 17,525, forward strand.
TATGACCTCACTGGCAACGGTCGTCGGGCTCCTGCCTATGGCGATCGGACTGGGGACCGGCGGGGAAACAAATGCACCCCTCGCACGAGCAGTGGTAGGAGGGCTGAGTGTTTCCACTCTCCTCACCGTGTTTCTTATCCCAACACTGTATCTGATGTTAGAAGAATGGGTTCCAAGAAAATTGGAGGAAGGGCGGTCGGAATCCCATCCGGCGACGCAGGATGCCGTCGCGACTGCCGAATAGCGACTTCAACTCTTGGTAATATTGGGGAACAAAGACTTCAACTGCATGGCGAGCCCAATATCCCCGGTGACTTGTACTCGACCTGACATGGCCATTGCCATCCCGCTCAATTGTCCATTCAAGACCTTGATACAGTCTTCGCCGGTCATGGACAACGTGACATGAGGATCAGCATGGACCCCGTCTTTCACGACGCAAGTCCCATTCTGTACCAGCAGATGATACTGTCCACCCTGATGGCCCCGGAGGTCGAACTGATAGACTGCGTCGAGATCTTCCGCAGCATCCTTATCAAACTTGGTGGGTAGGGAATGGAGCACGTCATTGATGGTCGTGACTTTCATAACGGGATATCACACTCATGATGAGAGGGTTTATAAAATACGTCGGGGGCGCCACCGGTGCGCCCCCGACGCGATCACAATGCGGATGAGAGTCTAGTAGCGGAGCGTGGCCGTCGCAACACTACGACGGGCACCGAAAAACTCCTTCGAAAACGATTCGACGACGGCCGGATCATAGCCTTTGCAACTAAAAATGTCGAGGTAGGCATGATTGGTGGCGTTGGCAAAATGGCCGCTGATTAAAGACGTGGAAATCAGCTGCACCATCGAATATCCTGCCACAGGTCCATCGCCAAAATCGACGACCTGGCATTCACCGAAGCGTTTCATTCCGATGAGCTCACAGAGCTCGACGACGTAGCGTTTGATATATTCAGCATCTCGAATAAGCTCAGGATTGCAATCGTGAAGATCAACGGCGGTGCAAAGTCCCCAGGCCTTGCCGCTTCCCACCATGTCCTGGATGGGACGGGTAGCAGCCTCAGGGGCAGTGGATGGTAAGATCGTGGACTCGGAACTAGCCGAGGTACTCATAGAGGGGGGTTCCCTTTCTGTAAAAGAGTTGTAAAGAGAGGACCTATCATGCGTGAACTATACCATGTTTTTCCCCAATCGCATGAGATGATCAAGAATATTTTGGCTCGGGCAAGAAGGCCGTCATTGATAAGTTGACAAGGTCTCATCGCTCAGGAAGAATAGGCACTATGGTCTCTACTTCAGACGTACCTCGAATCGAGTTGCCGGATCGTCTCTGTACCTGGTGCAAGGTCCCCATGACCAAGCGACTGGTGGGGGGAAAGCAGTTCATCCATTACACCTGTCCCAAGTGCATCTTTCAGCACACACGACGTTTGGCTTCAAAGTCATAACCATTTGACTTTATTTGCGAATATTCTTTCTCAGCTTAAAGCCTCCACCTTCTTAGTCAAGGGAACGCCACTGCTACTTACTAACAGAACCCTGCTGGCGTCATCCTTCGACAAACAGCGGCCTATCACGCATTCTCACTCCGGACAGTCAATGACCGTTTTGCTCATCTCTCACGCTCGCTAGAGCCAACCAGCCCCGTTACTCAATGGATGCCCTCCAGCAAGGCATACAGAGCTGCGTACAGTGAGTCTCTAGGCAACGCGAGACGACGATGTCCTGTGCTCCTTTAGCACAATCCGATTGGATAGGTAGCTCAACACTCAAATCCAGGTTCGATGTTGAACGTTCTGGAAGGGCAGTCAGTTGCGTGAACACTCTCGCTGGACATGGCTACACAAGAAGTGCGACATCAGTCGGAGATATTCCTGAACTTCCTAGATTTTTCCCGACACCAATGCCCGCACCTGCTCCATGCGCTGGCGATTGACCCCGAGATCGCTGTAGCCCATTCGGGAAGCCGAACGAAAGTGAAGCGTCTTTGTCGCTTCATCAAAGAAAAACTCCACATCATCCACGAAGCGGAGCAGAAGGCTGGTGAATTCATAGTGGAGATAGGCCGCGTCTTCCTCAACGAGTTTGACACGAGGCAACCTTGTGATGGCAGCCTTTAGTGCCTCCTTTGCTTCAGCGCGAGCCTTGCTATAGCGAATGGGAGCGATGGCATGCTGCTCATCCATGGCTTGAGTCGAGACACAATTAG
>JAEURV010000131.1 GCA_016788465.1 Nitrospira sp.
ACCGGCTGCGGGAAGACGCGGTTTGTGCAATACATGGCCTACAAGCTCGGTCGACCGCTGATCACGGTGGCTTGTCATGAAGATTTGACGGCGTCAGATTTGGTCGGTCGGTATCTTCTTAAGGGACAAGAGACGGTCTGGATGGATGGACCCTTGACGGTCGGGGTGAAACAGGGGGCCATTGTGTATCTTGATGAAGTGGTCGAAGCCAGGAAGGATACGACCGTCATCATTCACCCTCTCAGTGATGACCGACGTGTGCTTCCGATTGAGAAGAAGGGGCAGATCGTGGAGGCCGCCGACGAGTTTATGTTGGTGATCTCCTACAACCCCGGATATCAGAGCGTGCTCAAAGATCTGAAGCAAAGTACGAAGCAGCGCTTCATGGCGATCGAATTCGACTACCCAGCTCCGGAGATTGAATCAAGGGTGATTCAGCGTGAAGCCGGAGTGGACCCGACGATTGCAGGAAATCTCGTCAAGCTCGGTCACAAAGTCCGCAATCTCAGAAATCATGGTCTTGAGGAAGGCGTCAGTACCAGACTCTTGATCTATGCAGGGACATTGATCAAGCAGGGAGTCCCGCCGGCGAGAGCCTGTGATGTGGCCGTTGCCCGTCCAATTACCGATGACACGGATATGCAGCGGACGATTCTCGAACTGGTCAAAGCCATCTTCTGAATCCCTCACTTCATGGGGACCTCCTGCCTGGCACGAGACAGTGAGCGCGGCGTGCTCCTGACCGTGCATGTCCAACCCAACGCGTCACGAACAGAATGTGTCGGAGTGCACGGGGATGCGATCAAGATCCGTGTTGCGGCTCGACCGATCCAGGGTGCCGCCAATGAAGAGCTGATCCGATTCATCGCAGAGCGGTGTGCCCTTGCTCGGACGCAGATTCAGATTTACGGCGGAACGGAGGCTCGACGGAAGCGATTGTGTGTCCAGGGAGTTACGGCAGAGCAGTTGGTGGCTCGATTGCTGCCACAGGACTCGAAAGGAGCGGTGGAGAAATGAAGGGGATGACGCTGAGTGCCATCTTCGTCGTGCTGATGCTTTCGGCCTGTTCCGGCCCACGTCCGATCCTGTATCCGAATGCATATTTAGAATCGGTGGGAAAAGAAGTGGCAGAACAGGACATTGAGGCTTGTAAACAGTTGGCGAAATCTGCGGGAGCAGAGGAAAGCAGTGGTAAGGCAGGACGTGTGGCGACGAATACGGTGGTTGGTGCCGGGGCGGGCGCAGCGAGTGGAGCCTT
>JAEURV010000139.1 GCA_016788465.1 Nitrospira sp.
TCCCCACCTTGGACTCGCGACCATTTATCGGACCCTGAACCTGTTCTGTGAAGCGGGACTGGCACAAGCGCGGCATTTTGGAACCCAGACCCAGTATGACAACGTATCTCATAAGGGACATCACGACCACCTCATCTGCACCGGCTGCGGCAAGATCGTGGAATTTGAAAACTGCGATATCGAACGCCTCCAGGAAGAAGTCGCAACCAAGAATGGCTTTACGATTACCACCCACCGCCTCGAACTCTACGGACTCTGCTCTCGCTGCCGTCATTGACCCTCAGTACCGTTTCTGGTATTCTTTTTGATATAGCTTATCAATTTCAAATTTTAGCACCCCATCGGAAATGGGTCTGCCATGTTGAAAGCCCTCCACAAGGCTCCTTGGACCATTCTGCGCGCCAATTACTGCCCACTCATTGACGTCACTGCTGCATGTGTTGTTCTGCTCTTCTCCATGATTTTCCCGAGCATCGCCACCGCTGTCGACCAGTTGACCGTGTATTCCGGCCGAGCCGAACGATTGATCAAGCCGGCTCTGGACGAGTTCACCGCGAAGACCGGCATCCGCATCGCGTTGTTGTCCTCCGGTACGACTGAACTGGTGAACCGGATGAAAGCAGAAGGCGCCCGAAGTCCGGCCGATGTATTTATCACGAACGATGCCGGGAGTTTGGAACTCGCCCGTACGGCCGGACTGTTTCGACCACTGAGCATGCGCGAAATCGAGCGAGCAATTCCGCCTCAATTCCGAGCACCGGACAACAGCTGGATCGGCTTGTCCGGGCGATTCTGGATCATTACCTACAACACCAGGATGGTGAAACCGGACCAGATCAAGTCATTGCTGGAATTGGCCGATCCGACCTGGAAGGGAAAGCTCGCCATTCCGAACGCCGGCAGCGAATATCTGCAAGCAGGCGTCTCCGTGATCCGGGCCACTATCGGTGATGATCGTACCAAAACATTTCTTGAGGGACTTCGGGACAATGCCGGGACGCAGGTCTATCTGAAGAATTCCCAGATCGTTGAGGCTGTCGCCAAAGGGCAGGTCGCGCTCGGAATCGTCAATCACTACTATGTGTATCGTCACCTCGCCGCACAACCAACCTCTCCCGTTGCAGTGTTGATGCCTGATCAACAGGAAGGCGGGATGGGAGCCATTATGAACGTGGCCGGCATCGGTGTCCTGAAACACACGCCTCGTGTGGAACAGGCCAAACTGCTCGTCGAATTCCTCGTCGCGCAGGCAGGTCAGAAGATATTCGCTGATCTTGACAAAGAATACCCGCTCCACCCCGAGGTTCAAGCCGACCCAGCCCTCGTTGAGCGAAAGAGTTTTCGAGCGGCCATGGTCCCCTTGGCCAAACTTGCCGAGCTTCGTGCGCCGACCCTTCGACTCATCGAACAAGTGGGAATGCGGTAACACCGAGTGACCTGTGATTGTCGTACGCCCACCATCACTCTCTTTCCTCCAATTAGCTGCCTTATCCAGTGCGGCACTGGTTTTACTCCCCTTGATCTACATCACGGC
>JAEURV010000142.1 GCA_016788465.1 Nitrospira sp.
CGGTGCGGTGTTCGTCATTTTCAAAGAATGGTGATGGTGGATTCATGCCACGATAGGTCTACGTAAGTTGCAGTCGCCCGTCGCAAGCCAAGCCCAATCACAATCCTTTCCCCAGTCGCATCCCTCACTTCCGCTTGCAGCACATCTGCGAGCTCACTAAAATACGGTCGGCTTTTATCGTGACTGTCGAGCGAAGGGAGACAGTGGTATGCCGAAGGTAAAGAAAGCAGAGGCTGGAGCCAAGACCGAGAAGGAAGCCAAGCAGTCGACAACATCTGTCGCGACAACCACGCCGACGTCAGAAGACTTCGAAAAGCTCGGTGTGTTCTATATGGGACGGCCGTACGATCTCGCCACGAAGCAGGCCAAACCGGGATGGCTCCTGTACGACTCGAAAGATCTCGTGACCCATGCGGTTTGCGTCGGCATGACCGGCAGCGGAAAGACCGGCCTTTGTCTGGCGCTCCTGGAAGAGGCGGCGATCGACAATATTCCGGCCATCATCATCGACCCGAAGGGTGACTTGGGGAACTTGATGCTGACGTTTCCCAGCCTAAAAGGCGAAGACTTCCAGCCATGGATCAACGAAGATGATGCGCGCAAGAAGGGATTGGCTCCTGCCGAGTATGCCCAGGCGCAAGCCGAGTTATGGGCCAAAGGTCTTGCAAGTTGGCAACAGGATGGTGCCAGGATTCAGCGTTTACGAGACGCGGCGGATGTGGTGATGTACACACCCGGCAGTAATGCTGGATTGCCGGTCTCCATCCTGAAGTCCTTTTCAGCTCCGTCAGCCGATGTACTTGACGATGCGGAACTATTGCGCGAGCGGATCAGCACTACCGTGACAAGTTTGCTTGGCTTGCTTGGTCTTGAGGCTGATCCCATCCAGAGTCGTGAACACATCCTCCTGTCCACGATCCTCGATCAGACCTGGAGGAAAGGACAAGATCTGGATCTGGCGGCTTTGATCCAGGCCATTCAAGCACCGCCGGTGTCGAAGATCGGTGTGATGGATGTCGACTCTTTTTTCCCGTCGAAAGATCGTTTTGCCCTTGCGATGAAGCTGAATAATCTGCTTGCCGCACCGGGCTTCCAGGCTTGGCTTGAAGGAGAGGCGCTTGATATTCAATCGATGATGTATACCCCAGCCGGTAAGCCTCGCTTGGCTATTTTCTCCATCGCCCATTTGAACGACGCCGAGCGGATGTTCTTCGTCACGCTGTTACTGAGTCAAATGGTCGGATGGATGCGAGCGCAATCGGGCACAACCAGCCTGCGCGCACTCCTCTATATGGACGAAATCTTCGGCTACTTCCCGCCGGTCTCGAATCCACCATCGAAGCTGCCGCTGATGACGTTGCTCAAGCAAGCGCGGGCATTTGGGCTCGGAGTGGTACTTGCCACGCAGAACCCCGTCGATCTTGATTACAAAGGGTTAGCCAACACCGGCACCTGGTTCATCGGACGCTTGCAGACAGAACGGGACAAAGCCCGTGTCCTGGAAGGATTAGAAGGGGCTTCGAGCAGCGCGGGGAAGAAGTTTGATCGCGGCCGCATGGAACAAACACTGGCTGGTCTTGGTAATAGGATCTTTTTAATGAACAACGTGCATGAGGACGAGCCAGTTGTCTTTGAGACGCGATGGTGCTTGTCCTACCTCCGCGGGCCGTTGACCAGGACGCAAATCAAGCAGTTGATGGACCCGGTAAGAGGTACGGGGTTAGGGGTGAAAGGTGAGGGGAAAGAGAAAACTGTGGTTTCGCCTCACACTTCATCCCTCACGCCTCACACTTCATCCCTCACGCCTCACGCTCCACGCCCGATGCTGCCGCCGGATGTATCTCAGCATTTCATCCCATTACGTGGCTCGAAACCGGAGGGGAGTGAACTGGTCTACGCCCCGATGTTGTTAGGTGTGTCACAGATTCGATTTTCTGATTCCAAGAGTGGGGTTGATACCACCCAGGCTGTGACCATGATGACGGCCATTACGGATAGTGCGGTGGCGGTCGATTGGGATAAGGCCGTGACGGCAGATCTGGCGGTGGCTGATCTTGAGCGTGAGCCCTCAGCCCAGGCACAATTTCTGCCGGTACCGGTCAGTGCTGGTAAAGCCAAGAGTTATACCGACTGGAGCAAGGATTTCAGTGGCTGGTTGTTTCGGACACAAAAGGTCGAGTTGTTCCGGAGCCCCAGCACAAAAGAGGTATCCAAACCAGGGGAATCTGAACGCGATTTCCGAGTGCGACTGCAGCAGATCGGGCGAGAACAGCGCGACAAAGGGGCTGAGTCCCTTCGCCAGAAATACGCTCCGAAGATTGCCACACTGCAGGATCGTATCAGACGAGCTGAGTTGCAGAAGGAAAAGCAACAGGCGGAGTCTCGGTCCAGCCAGATGCAGGCTGCCATTTCCGTCGGGGCCTCGATCCTTGGG
>JAEURV010000204.1 GCA_016788465.1 Nitrospira sp.
AACGTGCGGAACCAAGCGGGAATTGGCTTGTTTACTCAAGAATTAAGGAGAGGTACATACTGACCAATGGGCAACTTGTCGATCTCGTTAGGGTTCGTAAGATCAATCTGGTACGAAGGAAGGTTGGGGGAGAGCAGAGGGAGTGCTACCCTCCTTCGTAGATTCGGCCTTGAAACCAACTTATCTGTTTCTGTTGAGGGGCGAACCTCCTCACAAGCTCCCCACGAATGGGGGACATCTTAATTGATGTCCTCTGATGAGGCTGGACAACTTTCTTCAGTTGTATAGGTGTTTGGTGGAGGGCAGGGGAGTTGAACCCCCGACCCCTACGTTGCGAACGTAGTGCTCTCCCAACTGAGCTAGCCCCCCACTCTATTGAACTATTTGTTAAGGTAAATCAATATGTTATGTAACTTGCGGAATTGCACAAATGTTATACATTTTTTCATATCCCACTCACTGAGTGAAATATACAGAAACCCTGAACGAAGTTCAACCGCAGATGCTGAAACTACGGGACGGAAAACTTCACATCTTTCTTCGCACAGGATGTGAAAATTACTTTTACCGGTTTTTCTTCAACGGCAAATACATCACTCGCACTACGAAAACCACTAATCTAGCACTTGCGAAATCCATTGGCGAAAATGCCTACGACTCCCACCGTGTGCAAAACTTTGATCCCAGTGGTAAACAGAAACTCACCTGGAATGATGCAGTTACTGGTGTGCTGCAATCATTAGAGTCCGATTCTAACCGCACAAGCCGTCTTCGTGACTACAAGATCAAATTCGGTGTTCTCCGAAACTTCTTCCAAGGTATTCCGCTTCCCGACATCAAAGAACGCACTTTAGAAGAATATGTGCATTGGCGGAAACACGTCTATAAACCCGTCCATGCCAACTACCACGGGATTTGGGGGGAGTCTGGGCATGAACCGAATAACAAGACCATTGCCCGTGACTTTGATGCAATTCGCAAAGTCTTGAAATTTTCCCTCCGCGAGGGGGTCATTACCAAAGTGCCAGAATTTCCTTCGCTGTCTATTATGCCTACGGCAAAGGGTTGGTTTGAACCGAAGGAAATGCGCCACTTGATTGACACGGCATCGCAGTGGATCAAGGATGCCACCACAGAGTCCCAGAAGGACAAACGGTGGTATTGTTTTCACTACCTGATGTTTTTGTGGCGCACTGGTCTCCGCGTGGACGAATGTTTATGCGTGACATATCAAGATGTGAAACCTGATCGCACTGATCCGACTCTGTGCTATATCACCGTTCGGGGCGGCAAACTTGCCTATCGGATGAAACCCACGCAAACGATGGGGTTTCTCGGTGTGATGAAAGTTATGGAACGGCGACGCAAGAAGTGCCCTGATTACACTCCAAGTGACCACATTTTCCCAGACAATCCCCGTGAACTGGTGGAAGAACTTCTGACGAAAGCGGGATTGCTCTACGACGAACGAGGCATCAAACGCACTGCCAAAAGTCTACGGCACACCTTCATTATGGAACGACTCAGAGCAGGGGTCCGCGCGTTCACGATAGCAAAAAACTGTCGCACCAGTGTCAAACAAATTGAGCAGCATTATGGCTCCTATCTCACCCCAGAAATGGCAAAAGATGAACTCATCCGGAAACGACCACGCAATCAACTGCGGATGGAGGATGAAGAATGACCAAACGCGTCGCCATCTACGCCAGAGTCAGCAGGACACAGCAAGATACGGAAGCGCAGATCGCGGAATGCCAGGCATATGCTCAACGATGTGGGTACGAACTAGCGGGGGTTTATCAAGACAAGATCAGCGGCATCACAAGCAAAGATGATCGCCCTGAATTGACCAGGCTCCTAGAGGATGCGTTTGCCAGGAAATTTGATATGGTTGTTTGCTATTCAATCGACAGAATGGGCAGAAGTCTCAAACACTGTTTGGACATTTTGGAATCCCTCAAATCTCACCGTTGCGATTTCATTTCCATCAAGCAACAGATCGACACCAGCTCCCCCACTGGGCAATTAATTTTTAACATCTTTGCTTGTCTGGCATCTTATGAACGAACCCAGATCCTTGAGAGAACAGCATTGGGCAGGGAACGGGCAAAGGCAAGGGGTGTCAAGTTTGGTCGTCCCTCAAAGATGAATTCTTCGGTGGCGGAAGCAGTGAGATTGTTACGGGAAAAGGGGGCAGGGATCAAGGAGATAGCAAAATCCCTGGAGATTGGGGTCGGAAGTGTGTACAAGGCACTCAGGATGGTTGCGTGATGGGGCAGAACCTGGTTCTAAAGTGGTTCAAGCAGCGACTGCTTACCAAGTTTCTTCTCCCTATCAAAGTGTCCTGTAATTACCCCATAGTGGATTGCTTGCGTCCGCTATCATCCCCGGATAGACTTGGAGCCTCCATGCACTTCTCGCGCTTATCGAGTTTATAAATATGGAACAACCCGAGGTTCCTGATCGTCACTTCCAGATCCTCGTTTACGGAATCGAGCAGAAGGGTCTTACTCCCCCAGCGCAACCAATCATCACCCCACACTACACACTCACTTTTGAGCATTTGAAAACTGTGCGTCTCTTTCAAGAATTTGATGGAGTAATTCTGTTTCAGGGCACTTTCGAGCAATTCGAAATGAGACACGGACCCATGACTTCATACCTTCACCATTCGTGTGACCAGGATGAACTAGATAAGAGAAAGAAGGAAGCGGCTTTGCTTCAGAAGAAAGGTGGAGCGCTATGCTTTCTACTCACGGACCAATTTTGTGATAACGATTCCAGGAGTACGAGAGATTTCAGATACACCGATCTCACTAAGCATCATCTGAATGTCCACAACTTCTATCGGAATAACTTCTCACTACGAGATACCCACCTTACTGTGAAGGTCGATGACTTCATGAGGTTTCTAGAGCGATACGGTGCTGCGAGTAGTTACTTTAAGAACTACAACAATGATCTCGACTGTCGCTGCATTGTAGAATGCGGTGGGAATATGACCGGTATGGTGCTACATAAGCGTAGCTACTTTCTTCCAACGCTTGTCCCCGACAATCGACTCGAAGCGATCAGAGAATACTTCGGTGTCCTGGCAGATTCCCTCGTATCATCGTGGACGAAATTGTTCCAGGTATTACCGGAATGGACCAATGCATTCCAGTTTGATGAGGAGAAGCACTTGCATGACGAGCGCAACACTCTCGCTGCACGAATGAAATGCATTGATGATCGGATCGAGTGTCTCAAGAGTTACAAATCGATACTTGCTCTTTCTCACCAAGAACTAGTGAACAGCACAATAAAGGTTTTCCGTGATGGGCTTGGTATTGCAGTTGATCCCGCCGACGAACTACGAGAGGATTTTAAACTTCTTAATTCCAACAAGAAACCTTTGCTGCTGTGTGAGGTCAAAAGCACAAACAGGGGAGTTGCTCGCGAACATGTCAATCAAGCAGACTCCCATCGAGAAAGATCAGGATTCGATCCGCGATTCCCTTCGCTTCTGATCATCAATACAGGTGTAAAGAAGGCTAGATCGGTAGCGGAAAAAGATGAGAAGATCGCAAGGGAACAGATTCAACACGCAAGGCGCAATAACATTCTGATCATCCGGACACTGGACCTCTTATTTTTGCTGCGGCAATATCTCGCGAAGCTGATCTCTCGTGACGAAGTGGTGAAGATTTTGACTACCAACTCCGGCTGGCTCCGTGTGAATCAGTCGAAGTGGTGGGTGGTTAAAGGGGATGAAAGTGAAGCTTCTTCATAAATCCATACTCTTCCTGCAATCCACATAGCCGTTTGATCTAGATCTCTACCTACTCCTTCATCCATTAGTGTGACCATGACAGGATAATTGACCAACTAGTTTGGTTGACCCTACTTGAAGTCATCTCCTACTCAGGAACCGGCGGCACCAAGCGCACGGCATAAGTTCCAGGTTCTGGAACATCTTCTCTGATTTCCACAAGCCGATCTTTGTCGGGATTCTGATCCTCAAGAGCATGGAGGAAATCTCCCAGGGACATGACAACTGCATCGTCATGAAGGGAAGAGAAATCGCTTCGTTCCCGAATATATTGCTTGAATGACTTCATTTTATTCCCCTCGGTTAAGAATGTTGGGCAATCGGCTCTTGTGGTAGGCAAGTATGGCTGGAAGTTCCACCTGACGGATGATGGCGAGATTGCGAACTATGCTCTGTCTGATTAGAGAGGAACGGTTGGTGTATGTTTCATCGGCAATATGATCTAGTTCAATGAGTAATGATTCCGGAATTCTGAGAATTATGGAAGGCATACAACATCCTCCATGGTTTCGCGTCTATCTTCTGTATTTATCCTTTCCTGGTTTTTGAGGTAGTGAGGTTCATGGTTTCCTCCCAATTTGTTGTCTGGCTTTTATTATCAGTTGCCAATCCAGCAAGAACCTTTCTATTTCGGCATACATGATTGGCGTTAACAGAAACCTGATGTCTGTTTTTCCTCTGGTGATCCGGATCTCCCGTGACTTTTTAAGCCTTCTGTCACCAGATCTCTGACACAGGCGCTTCGGTTCAGAATTCGCTTAGATGCCAGGGCATCGATTTCTTCCAGCAGGTCTTTAGGTAGGTTGACTGAGACAATGGTGCATTGTGGAAACTTCATCTGTGACTCCTTTGTTTCTGGTGATTGTGCAGGAACTACGGAAAATGGGCAGAGCTATGACAATAGGCATTGTGCAAAGATATGTTCAGGAAGCAAGTGCTGGCGATCAGTCATCAACCTATACTTGCGGTTCCTTGCTTGTGTTGGAATTTCTTGCGAAATGTGGGGGAAACTGTCAGTGCAAATTCTTTTCTGTCATCCTTGAGATTCTTGGTGCCGTAATAGGTTGCACCTGCAGCAAAGTAGATTTCCTTGAATGCTCCCCTTGGTCGTATATCGGCTTTGGGAGCAAAGTACCGAGTGGCTTTTGAAAACCCGGTGACGAATTTAGCCTTGTCTAGCCCCTTCAGATTTACTAAAAGATGAGCGTGAGCGAACCCATCTTCATCTTTCTCAACAAAAGCCACCCATTCTGGACGCTCTTCCCCCTTACATGCCCAATTACGTCCCAACAATTCCTTGCACACTCTGGCATCCATCACCCTTAACCGGTTTTCCACGTCACTTATCGAACCCCACGGAGCAGATATCACATTCTTCAGGAATATCCCGTCACCATTCATATCTTTGGTTGTGCATGGAATCTGCTTTTGACGAAAGTTCACTGAGACAAACAAATCCCAAGGGTACCGTTTAAGCCATGTGACATAAGCTTTTCGCACCGGATCGGTATCCAGTTCCCAATATTCTTTTTCCCAATCAGCGGGATATGTGAATTCGGTGTTGTTCATAATGCTTATTTATGTGTCGGAAGTGCCAAAACAGCTCTCAGGACCAGAAAAAGTGAAATTTATTTTTGCACTGCTAATAGGGGGTGTAATTAAAATTGAACCCAATATGTTCGCTTTTTATTGGCGCAGGGCTGGCAGAGAGGGGCTACGTTGAGCACTCGCTCCCGTTCTCGGGGATTGCTTCAAAACCAATTGGAAGTGGCTAGAAAGGTTGGTTCAGAAAGTCCAAAATATCAGGACGAGCCAAACAAGCGTGAAATCAACAAGTTAGCAAAGTAGTAAGACGACGGGAAGGAGTGGTTCAGATCTTATGACTTTCCAAAATTCGTCTTATGACGCAATGCACTAAGTGTTCAGGGTTATTCACTCAGTCCACTTATCAAGCGGAACTCACTAACGCTTGAAAAGCGATTTGCTGACGACGGTGATCTTTCCAAATTGGCGAGTTGGACATGGTACCTGCCAATCTCAGTTTCATCCCCTGCAATTCCTAAAAAGTTACATCCATCAACCCAGAACCGTTTGTCAGGGGTCAGGAAAACCACCCCCCAATGCCCTCCCCACTTTTCCACCTTATTGATAAAGTTCACACCAACACTCCACCACATTTTAGTAGCACCATGTAGGGACACTTCTATAGTTACTGCTCTGTATTCTAAGTGGTAATGATTGCCTGATCTTCCTTCTTTATGAACTTTTCCTCCTGCCTCTCGGAACTCTGAAAGGAACTGTTTGACCAAGGCGTTACCTTCCTTCTCTCCCTCTTCCTTCTTCTCCTCATCAAGCACCTTCATGATCATGGATAACGATTCCTGTGTGGGTGTCATTGTCATAGATCCTTTCCCTTTTAGGAGAAACATTTTCATGAGATGTCTCCGTAACGATGGTCACTACTGAGACGGAATCTGTGACCTATACTGTCATGGCAGACTTTGCCTCGGCATAAGGAACCAAATCCAGCACATAACGTTTCCCTTTCTCCACTTGGCGTATCCGAAGACACAAGCCAGACTCTATATCCTTTTTATGTGTGCGAAACCATTCGGTGAGACCACCTTGCACATATTTACCCTCAGTAGGCGCACCTAATTTTGCTCCATCGGATGCTGATGTGACTTGCGTTTCTATGTCACCACTGACGGTTTCCATGGTGAACGACACTTTATAGCCTGGGAAAAACGTGCGGACGCTATTGGAAAGGGGGATGAGGGAATACGCAATGGCACTCCGAGGGTTCGTCAAGCGGACGAACAACTCTCTTTTGTCATGTGACAAACGCCATTCATTTCTGCCCCGCAAGTAGTCTGAATGGGAAGGGGGTGTGGGCGCGGGAGAATCCGTGCGAGTCTCACCTTCGGTCCATCTGATAACCTGATCCTTCCTGAACCGAATCGCATCTCCCACTCTGAAGTGAGGGATCTTGGATTCCTTTGCGAGATTTGTGGCAGCATCAACACTGACTCTTAGGAACTTCGCCACATCGTCAAGAGTCCAAATTTCAGGTGTCATGTGAATACTCCTTTGCTTGAATAGGACGACGAGGAGAAAGATATCCTGAAGAAGATCTAATAGTAAAGGACTTCTTAGAAGTTCTTGGTTATGGCGTCCTATGTCTTTTATGGCGTTGTAGAGAATGGTCTCCATGTTGGGGATCGTTCAAATCCAATGCGCTTCAGATTCGCGGCAGATAATGGTCTAAATCATCTGCTGAAGTGTTCTAGAGATGGGTGAGTGCGAATTTCTGCGAAGAGCTTGAATCCTCTTTCCTGAGCGGTTTCTTGAGGTTGGAAAACTGCCTTTGATCGTTTCGGCTCTCCTATCCTTCATGCGCGATAATTGCTGTGCCCCGATAGTCAGGTTCACCAGTTCGTCCGATTTCATTCTGGCGGTCAGGTGCTTCCCATAGTGCTGCGAAATAATTTTCACCGAAGTTCCGCATTCGTGAGACTCAGCTTGAAAGATGAGGATTCTGGAACTACAGAAATCAAGCTGGTGAAGGGGGAGGATGAGGTAACTTTATTGAGGTGGGGGGTAGAGTAGTTATACAAAAACGACGATGAGTTATACAGTCATGTGCTGGAATGTTCAGATTATGTCAATATAATCAACAAGTTGCACATAGCTTTCTGATCATGTAACTGAGCTAGCCCCCCACGCTTGGGATGATGGGATCGCGATTCATGGATCCCGCAGGGTTTGCTGCACATGATTGTGCAGGTTTGCTGCTGCGGTCGAAGAACGGGGAGGAATATTGAATCGCGGTTCCCGTTGGGGCATTATACACAACCTGTGGCCGAGACTCTACAGTACCTTCCAGAGTTTTTTAAAGAGACTGCTTGTTACGATCCCACCATCTTCATTCCGCCTATGACCAAACTCGAGATAACGGTGTATGGAGTATGATGATCCCAGGGGTTGGGTGTTTCCAAATCACTCATTGCGGAGGACGCTACAATGAAGGTCAGCCGAGACAGGATCGGCTTTTCAACGATAGAACACGGCGACTCGATTGAGGAAATCTTCTAATTCCCCAATACAGTGTTCGATGGGGGGAAGATCTTGCCGTTTTGCTGCGCTCTCTAATCTTGCACCGATTTCTGAGATTGCATCAAACCCATAGCCACCACCGTCACCCTTCATGCGGTGGCCCAGTATCTGAAGTGTAGCAAAGTCTTGGATACTCACAGCGTTGTGAAGTGTCTGCAGATCTTTCCTTCTGTTTTCTAAGAAGATCGGTGCAATGTCTTCAAAATCACGACTGATCTCCACGCGTATGGCGACTTGAGCGTGAGGTGATCGATGAGGTGTCATACTATGGAGTGCTCCTTATAAGCTTGAAGTACCTCTAATAATGTAGACTTCTTGACCGGCTTGGTAACATGGGTATTACACCCGGCTTCCAGAATGCGAGCGCCTTCTTCCTTTAATGCCAGTGCCGTGAGCGCAATGATCGGGGTCGCGGGGAGGTCGTGGTCTTGTTCCCATGATCGGATTGCTTTTGTTGCATCACAGCCGTCCATCACGGGCATTTGGATGTCCATTAAGATCAGATCATAATGCGTGGTTTTGACTTTCTCGACGGCAATCCCCCCATGGTCTGCGACGTCGAGGAGATAGTCGGTCTTTTTCAGATAGGACCTGATCAAGAGTTGGTTGTCAGGTGAGTCCTCGACCAGAAGGATCTGAAAAGGTCGTGTTGAAACACTCGGCGATAGGTTCATGGTTTCAGGGGGCGCTGTAGGCGGAGGGACTCCTTTTTTCCGGCCAATCGCGATGCTCATTGTTTGGAGCAGATCTGCGCGTCGAATCGGTTTGATCAGATAGCCACCGAGGCCAAGGTCGTAAGTGCGGGCAATATCGTCAGCCCAATGGTCCGAGGTCATCATAACCACCGTCAAGTCGTTTCGATCGGATGACCTGAGGAGTCGTTCCACAACCTCAAACCCGTCCATCTCGGGCATTCGGCAATCAAGCAGCATCATGTCATAATCCTGCTGCTGTTCTCGTGCCATACGGAGAGCTTCCAAGGCAGCTTGCCCGTTTGCCACATCTGTGACGTGAGCTCCACAGGCACTCAATGTTTCATGAAGGATCCGGCGGTTCGTCGGATGGTCATCCACGACTAAGACATTTACTCCGGCAAGATCGATTGGCGGAGTGGGTCTCTGAACGAGAGGGTCCGACTGAACTTGAAGAAGGAGCGAGCAGTGGAACGTACTCCCTTTTCCCACGGTGCTCTCTGCCCAAATCCGACCCTGCATCTGTTCCACAAGACGTCTGGTAATCGCGAGACCAAGCCCTGTCCCCCCATACTGCCTGGTCGTCGAGGCGTGGGCTTGTGTGAAGCTGTCAAAGATAGACGTGAGGTTATCGGCAGGAATTCCGATTCCCGTGTCACTGACGGAAATTCGAATTGCGCCAGGACTCTTTCGGTCAGGATCATTGATGACGCATACTTCAACGCTCCCTCTTTCGGTAAATTTGATGGCATTACCGAGGAGATTGATGACGATTTGTGTTAATCGCGTCGGGTCGCCGATCAGGCGGCACGGTACCTGTTGGTCGATATGAGCTGTCAGCTCGATCCCTTTTTCATTGGCACGCAAGGCCAATATGTCGATGGTTTTATCCAATACCTCGCTGAGGTCGAACTCAATGGATTCCAATTCGAGACGTCCTGCCTCAACCTTGGAAAGATCGAGAATGTCATTGATTAAGTTAAGCAGCGTTCCTCCCGCACGTCTGAAGATTCGTAAATACTTGCGTTGATCAGGGGTCAGCGATGTCTCCCAGAGGAGGTCAGCCATCCCGATAATCGCATTCATCGGCGTTCGAATTTCATGACTCATGCTGGCGAGGAATTCACTCTTGGCACGATTGGCTACCTCAGCAACTTCTTTGGCGACACGAAGCGCCCGCTCGACGTGATGTCGTTCAGCTGCTTCAAGTGCGAGGGTTGCGAGGGTTGCCAGTAGGCAACAAAGATGTATGTCTTGTTGACTCCATCGTCGAGTTTTTCCGACCGATTCGGCGCAGAGTACCCCGACCAGCTTTCCCTTCCGTCTGATCGGCGCACTCAGTGAGGATTGAATCTTGAAGCGAGTGAAGTAGAGGGGGGCCAGATTGCAGGTTCGTGGATCCTGTGAGGCATGTTCTACCGAGAGAGCCCGCCGTTCGCGATCCAGTGATCGAAGATATGCAGAATAGTCCTTGGATTTAAAGATCGTTCCTGGACTGGAGTGTTCTCGACTCGATTCGGAAAGATCAAGAAGTATGAGTTCCCCCTGGTCTTCAGAAAGCAGCCATGCGCTGGTTCGTTTGACTCGGAGAAGCTTGGAACAGGTTTCTGAAATGGCGCGGAACGCATGGACTAGGTCGCCACTGCTCAAAGCTTCGCTTTGGGCCAGCTGATGAAGCATGTCCTGGTACTGTTTCAGCACGGCCGTTGTGTTGCGTTTGGGTGCAGGTGGAGGCAAGGAGCGGCCTGGAGACTTCTGGGTCGTGCGCCCTCGCTTGGGATTGGAACGAGGAGATCGCGGGGACTGAGTGGAATGTAAAGCCCGTGTGTCAGATGTTATCCGTCGATGTCGTGGCATGAGCCCATAAGTATTTAAGGAATGGGTAAGCCCTCGATAGGCGCCGCTTGAGCTATCCTGCAGACTGGGACTGTATCATCTGTCACTTGGCAACTACGTGTTCGGCGAATCTTGCACCAATGACAATATGCTGGCTGATCTGGTCCTGTTGCGCCCTTCTTGTTTGGCTTGATAGAGAGCTTGATCTGCAGCCTTCACAAGATCCGTAGGAGAGGAGTGTCTGCTCGGGACTACACAGGCGTATCCGACGCTGATGGTCACGGGTTGTCCGTCTGCTTGTTGGATGCCGAGCGCCTCAACGCGTCGACGAAGGCTTTCGGCGACCTGTGCGGCACCGTCAATCCCTGTGCCGGGGAGTACCGTAACGAACTCATCTCCTCCGTAACGTGCGACGAGATCGCCGGGACGATTCACGGCACTCGAAATTGCCGCGCAGACCTGCTTCAGACATTCGTCCCCGGCGGTGTGTCCCTTGGAGTCGTTATAGGTCTTGAATCGATCGATATCAAACATGATCAGAGATAACGGGGTAGACTCGCGCAAGGACCGTCGCCATTCCTGATCGAGGAAATCATCGAATTGGCGTCGGTTGGTGATGCCGGTCAATCCGTCCAGACAGGAGAGTCGAAGCAACATCTGATTGGCTTCCTGAAGTTGACGCATAACCTCAAGAAGTTCGTGCTCTCGCGCGCGGCGGCGGTCGATCTCGTGAACAAGTCGGAGTACCGATCGGACTCGCGTGAGGAGCTCGATCTTATTGATCGGTTTGGCGACATAGTCCATCGCACCGGCGGCGAACGCCAACTGAAGATCGACAGGGTCTGTCTTCATGGTCACCATGATGATGGGGGTGTCGCGGAAACGGTCGACGGCCTTTATCTGGCGACAGGCTTCGATGCCGTTCATTTGCGGCATGAGCATGTCCATGAGGATCAGGTCAACACGTGCGAGGCCGTGTTTCCCTCCATCCAGTCCCAGCTGTTTGAATGCGGAAGCTGCGCAGTCGGTTGCGATGATATGTTCGTAGCCGGCTGCAGACAAGATGGTCTGGAGCAAGAGACGATCATCCGGCGAATCATCAACGAGGAGGATGCTCATAGGCGCATAGATATCGAGCAAGATGCGAGTTGAAAGAATCCTAACAGCTAGTCTTGGTAAACACCAGGATAAAGCTTTTTGAGGCAGGGTTGACAGATGCCATGGCTGAATTCTGCTTCCGAGTGTTCGCCGATATACTCCTCAATTTGTTGCCAGAAGCCACCATCGTTCCGAATTTTTTTACATGAAGCGCAAATTGGAATTAAGCCGCGCAGTACTTTGACTTCCCGTAGAGCCTGCTGTAACTCTTCGTTGCTCCGGCTGAGTTCAGCTTCACGGAGTTTGCGGCAGTCCATTTCCTTCTTCAGCGTAAGAGCGGAGGTAACTCGTGCGAGGAGCTCGATGTTTTTGACGGGCTTGTTGATATAATCCATGGCTCCGGCAGAAAAGGCTTCATGCAGGTTTTCGAGGTCGTTCTTGGCCGTCACCATGATGATCGGAATGTCACGAAGATGAGGCTGTTGTTTGATGCTTCTACACGCCTGGACACCATCGATCTCAGGCATAAGCACATCCATCAGGATCAAGTCGATGTCGCTGGCCGCCTGCATCCCATCCAGATTCAAAAGTGAAAAGGCTGCTTGGGCGGACTCTGCCCCAAGAATCTGACGGTGTCCTGCTTTGGTCAAGATGGATCGGAGAAGTGCATAGTGGTCTGTTGAGTCGTCGACGATGAGAATGGCCATAGCTCTTACTCTACGGCTGAAATCGTCTGAAACTGAAGCCCAGGCGTGACCTGTTCCGTCAAACGCACAGGGAGGGGGAGAGTCAGGAGAGCTTTTGCTTCACAAGCTCGCTGATGTGCTTGCCGTCGATCGTCTGTCCTCCAAGGCGTGCCATGACCGCCTTCATCACAGCTCCCATATCCTTCATCGACCGTGCCCCGGTGTCGGCGATGACGGATGCGACCAGGATCCCAAGTTCTTCCGATGAGAGAGGTTTGGGTAGGTAGGATTCAATGATCTCAATTTCTTGACGTTCCTTGGCCGCTAATTCTTGCCGTTGTGCCTTCTCGAACTGTTCAACCGATTCACGACGTTGTTTGACGAGCGTGGTCATCACTCGGCTCATTTCAGCGTCATCGAGATCGCGCTTCAGTTCCACTTCCTTATTCAACACCGCCGCTTTGATCATTCTGATCACGTCCATGCGGAGCTGATCGCGCGATTTCATGGCAAGTTTGAGATCTTCGGTGAGGCGGTCATAGAGCGACATGAGGATCCTCTTAATGGTTCAGGGTCTGTGAGAGGGAGCATACCCGCCTTGTTCGAATGAGTCAACGAACTGCATGCACAACGGTATTCAGAGGAAGTGGTGGTATGATACACAGAGTGCATGATGAGGCAGAACCAAGGAGGATGAGAGTGAGACCAACAATTGAGAGAAGGATAAGAACCAGGTATTCCGTTGTGGTTGCTGCGATTGGGATCGGAGTCGCAAGTGTAACAGGGTGTGCGACGGATCCGCCCATGCCAGCGTCAACAATGACGCAGGAACAGGTCAAGAGCAATGCCGACAAATCGTTTGAAAGACTGAAACAAGAAGAGAAGGACCGCCCTGCTGGATCGGGGGCAGCGCCTTACTGACTATTGCTGGTCGGTCGCCTCACTATTTGCCGCAAAGTTTTCAACAACGGTAATTCCCATAGCAATCGGCGGTGGGTCTGTTGTTCAACTTGGCGAGGCTCGTGAAACGTTCGGAAGAGTGTTGCTGCCACGAGCAGACGGAGCAGACCAGAGAGAAAGAAGATCAGCGGAAGATTGGAAACGGGTTCCAGGGTGAAGGTTCCCATCTGAACTCTCTTCGGTATCATCTGGATCAAGAGACTTCCGGCTATGGTTCCCATGGTCCACCCGATGGCGTTGACGATGCTTGCGACAGCGACCGCCTTCGCACGATCTTTGGGCTGGACTGCGTCAAAGACGTAATTAGTCAACCCAAGCCCTAATCCTGCCCAGACTACACCCCCGAAGAAATTCACGGCGATAAGAAAGAACCACGCCGTACCCAATAGATAGAGCATCGGCACAAGCGCAACGAGTAATCCGGTGAAGGTGAGTAGCGCTTTGTTGCCAAACCGATCTCCGAACTGACCCCAACCCGGAAGTGTCAGAAATTGCCCAAGAATTCCTGCGGCGACCCAAGCTCCATATTGCCAATGGCCGAGGCGGAGGTCCTGAATCAGGTAGAGGACGAAGAATGGACCTGCAATCAGCACCGCAGCGTGCATGAGCCCTGAAAATAGTAAAAAGTGGCGAAAATTGAGAGAAACGCCCGTACGAAGAAATTCGAGGAAGCCTGTTGGATTGCCGCAGGGGGCATGCTGAGGGAGTTCAGTAATCTGTTGGAGCAGTAGGGCTGATGCGCTTCGACAGAGCCCTACCGTCAGAAAGATGATAGAGAAGCCAACCCATAACAGATCTTGGCTTTCGAAGATGCTCAGCAAGCCTCCCGCCAGGCAGAGTGCCAGGAGACTCGTGAGAGCAACGACTCGTGATCGCCTGGCGAAGTAGGCGCCTCGTTCATTGGGATCCAGCAACTCGGCGATAAAACTGTTCCAAGCAGGGGAGGTGAAATGAGTACAGGTGAAATATATCGCGACACCTACAATCAGCAGCCAGGGGCCATGTTCTGGCCAGAGTAAGGGTAATGCCAAGATTGGAATCCAGGAAACCGATTGACCGATAATGCCCCAGTAGACTTGGGAAGCTTGGCTTGGGAACCAGTGCGAGATCTTGACAGAAATGAGCTGGGCCCAGGTACCGAGAATCTGGGGAATTGCCGAGAGGATGCTTAATTGAAAGGGTGTCGCGGAGAGGAGAAGGGCAAAGGCCGAAAGATAGTGCTCACCTCCTCCTTGTGCGACAGCTTGGAAGATTCCGTCACGAATCCCGAAGCGCCGGCCTGATTCATGGGGACCTAACGCCGTAGGGTGGCTATCACAAGGGCGTTCGGTTGAATGCAAAAGGTGCGCAGGGTGATCAGTCATGTGATAACGTCGCACTCACTCTATCACACCTCTGACCTGGGACAAGGTTTCATTGATGATGACTTCATGGAATTGACCCGTAGGATTCATGTCAGTACCATGCTCTCTATGATCTGTGCTGTTGCTTCAGGGCGATGGTTGTATGCCGGCATGGTTGCGCTACCTCTGTTTATGGCTCTGTCGTGTGTACAGGTAGCTGCTGCGAAGGACCTCTTGCCGCTCAAGGAACAGGAGTCGACTGAAGTTGGATCAACTCAGAGTCCGTCATTAGACGATCAGGAAAACGGTGTCCCGCAGTCGCTCTTTACCTGGATTACAATGGCAACAGGATTTGACGTGGAATGGGATACCTTCGGTCGAAAAGGGTGGTACACCCAAGATCCACGCCTCAAACCAATCGGGCCTCAATCTGTATTCACGCCGGAGATTCCAGCCATTTATATTGTGTTTGAAGTGGCCCCTCTGGAAGACCCGACTCAATTTGGAGTGCAATGGTATCGGGAAGAATCCAACGGTCAGATGCGTCAGAACGTGTTGGGCAAAGATGTCTTAGAGCTCCCTGGCCATGAACGGTATGGATATCTGGAGATGACGCGATCAGGCGAGCAGTGGATTGTGGGCAGCTACGTCGCAAAAGTGTATATTGCGCCAATTGGGCAACAACCGTTTCATGCCGTCAATCAAGTCGGTATGATGCACTTTCGTATTGTGCCTTCTGAACCGGAAGCGATCAGGTAGGTATCTCAGAACAGGAGTGATATGGGGGAGCGTCTGAAAATTACAGATCCTGAAAAGCTGGCCTTACTCTATGAGCGATTTCGAGACGTCTGTTTGGTTGAGAAAGAAGTCTGGAAAGAAATTTTTATGCCTCGCGATGTCTCGCAGGGGCCGGTGCGGACGAACATGCAAGACCGTTATGAAGTTGAGATTGACGATCCTGCAGTGGAGGCTGCTCTTGATGAGAATATCCTACTGGGGCGGGTCGCTTTAGGGGCAGCCGTCAACGAATACCGTCAACACATCACGTTCTATCGGAACATATGACGCCCGCCAGATCCGGCGGGCGTCAGGACGAACCACGGTAGGGTTGTTGGTCCCTTACAATTGTTGTAGTGCTGCAATACGCGCATCAATGGGGGGATGTGTCGCGAACAGATGCATGAAGCCTGAGGAGTTTCCTGAGATCTTCATTGTGGCTAATGCATCCTGATTGGAGTATTCAAATTGCGCCCGGTTGACCCACCGGTCAATGCCGCGGAGCGCATTGATCATCGCATCTTTCCCGTATACTTTGGCTGCGAATGCATCAGCGGCAAACTCGCGCCGGCGCGAGTGCCAACTGATGACGATTGATGCAAGAATAGTCAGCACAACTTGTAGAAAGAAGTAGACGATCATCGCTAAGAAGGGATTCCCTGCGGACCCCTCCTCACGATCTTGACTCGGCTGTGCGATGATGTGGGAGAGCACGTTACTGATGTAATACACGAAGGTATTCATCAGGCCGGCGAGAACGGTTGTTGCAAACATATCTCCGTTGTAGACATGTCCCATCTCATGGGCGAGAACCGCTTTCACTTCATCTTCCTTGAGGTTTTGCAAGAGGCCTGTGGAGACGGCAACCATCGAGTTATTCTTGCTTGGACCGGTCGCAAAGGCATTGGGATCAGGTGAGTCATACACCCACACTTCCGGCATCGTGATGTGAAGCCGCTGAGCGATTTCTTGAACCGACCCGAAGATGACATGTTCGGCATGTGATTGGGGCTGAGTGATTTGTTGGCAACTGAGCATTGCGCGAGCCATCTGCTTGGAAAACGCCAAGCTGATGAAAGCTCCGCCGAACCCGATTACCAATGAAAACACAAACATTTGCTGATTGAACACTCCACGGACGTCAATTCCGAACGCCGGCAGGACGGCGTTGATCAAGAGATTGGCCGTGAATGACAGCGTAATAAAGATGAGAAAGTTTGCAATCAGGAACAAGCCGATACCTTTGAGCCACTTCATGAATATCCTCCTTGGCGATAAACGCTCGCCTATTTCACTCAATAGCAGAGAGCAGTCTTCATTATACACAAATCATTCTTGGGAGTTGCATCCTTCGGCCATCATTGACTTCCAGAAATAAGTACACCTTTGGGAAAGTCAAGATCGAGGAAGTGCCTGAAAGTACGAGACAAAGTTGACCGGTTCCGGATGTTCCTGTTAGAAAGTTCTCATGCAGGCAGCACCGAGGGGTCTCACCTACTTCCGGTTGGCTTAGCGTCCGGTTGAGTGGGATGATTCACGGGAAATGGATGGGGCTATCAGCGGCCCGGATTATAGTCTGGTGCAGGTTGATACATCTCTGATTAGGTAACTAAGTCTTTCCCCCTCTCGCACCGCGTCAATCGGGGAGTGGTCAAACTGAGTGAAGTTGCACTTGGCAGAGCTTCCGGAGTGAGGCTGTACCAAAAGTATGTGAGGACATGCAGGTGTGGCTTCGGGTAAAGCCATTAAACCAAAAAAACCGAGGGATATGACGGAAATTGTATGACGCAGTCTGTTTCGGCCGACACCTCATCGGACAAAAGTTCCCTGCTTCGAGACCTTCTCAAGCGGGTCTCACGCCTGTTTTACACGACATTAGTGGTGGTGCCTGCAAATGTGCGTGATCAGGTGGGGCTCGCCTATCTCTTTGCGCGGGCTGCCGATACCATTGCCGATACCGAACTCATCGATAGACCACGTCGACTTGGTTTTCTTCACCGCCTCAGGGAGCAATTTGTCAGCGAGCATCTTGACTGGGAGCAGATTCGGTCTATTCAACAGGCTGTTGGGTCGGTGCAACAAGATTCAGCGGAACGAATTTTGTTGGAACGGTTGGATGAGTGTTTCCAGCTATTTCTGGCTTGCTCATTGGACGACCAGCATCGGATTCGGCGAGTGATCGTCACGCTGACGCAGGGAATGGAGATGGATCTCAATACGCTTTCCGGTGCCGCTTCTGGGGAACTGACTGCGCTCAAGACCGTTGATGATCTAGACCGCTACACCTACTCGGTGGCCGGTTGTGTCGGTGAATTCTGGACGACGCTGATGTGCGCCCATCGCAAGGCCCTTGCGGATTGGGATGTGCAACCGATGTCTGATCGAGGGGTGCGGTTCGGAAAGGGGCTGCAGCTGACGAACATCGTCAAGGATATTGCCCACGATCTTCAGAAGGGGCGATGCTACATTCCTGAAACCATGCTGACTGAAGTCGGGTTAAAGCCCTGTGATCTATTGGATCAGAACAATCTCCCTCGGTTTCGACCTGTACTAAACAAGCTCGTTCGCCTAGCGGTTGACCACTTGGACCAAGGCTGGGCCTATACCATGACGATCCCACGCCATGAAACGCGGTTGCGGCTAGCCTGTATGTGGCCGATTCTCTCTGCTGGAGAATCCCTCAAGCTCGTCATGAATTCCCCGGATCTTTTGAACCCCACGGTGAAGGTGAAAATCCCTCGTAGTAAGGTGTACCAGATCATGGCCATGACAACGGGTACGGGGGCATGCGGATATGCAGGGACTGCCTACTGGGGGTATCTGCGCAAACAGATCGTGTGAGTTCTTGTCCGGGCGGTTTTAGAGTTTCACTAGGCTGCGCGATTGATCGAGCACCCTTACCATCCAGCCCTTGAGTAATTCCCCTGTGCGGTCAGCGAGCAGCGACGGTTGACTGCAACACCTCGTTGACTACTTCTTTTGCGGCTCCAACAGTTTGTCACCCTTCTTGAAGACGGCGTAGATTGCCTGTGAGGGACAGGCGTCCAGACAGAGTCTGCAGCTTTCGAGGCAGCGTGACGGATCGAATTTATAGGGAGGAGTCGAGAGCCAGGCGCTTGTCGGGCAAATCGGGACACAGACGGCCTGGTGGGTGCAACGGTCCGGATGACGGACGAGATGATCACGAATAACCAACATGGGCTTCACTCCTTCAAAGAGACCTTGCGAGAAGATCTCAAACATATTCTTGTTGGGTAGACTACTCATGCCCATTCCTTGACGAGTGCTCGAAGCCGATCTTTCAGCTCGGGAATCTGTTCAACATTATTGTGAATGGCACCGATAATTTTTTCGAGCCTGGCGCTTCGTAGGGCTTCTTTATCTTTCTTGACCAACCGATCATATTCTCCATATGCGATCTGGTGTGCTGGTTCCAGATGGGTACGTGCATCAATGAGGGCTTGCCCAATGGCCCATGGCTCAGGTGTGACCGGAGGGACGATTATGAAGGATGCGTCGACAAAGACCACGACTGCTGCCCCGGGTTTGCCAGTCAACGGAACAACGGCTTGGATTGTCTTTCCTGCGCACTCATTCCAGTCCAAGATCAAACCAGGAAACCGTTGAGCAAAGGCCACCTTTTCCATGTTGGCCTTCCATTTGTCTTCGGTTGGCATAGAGATGAACGGCCCTTCTACGGTTGCTTGAGCGGAATGAGTCGTTCAGGCGCCGGATGGTCCGGCATGAGCAAGCGAGTCACGATTTCGCCTCTTAGGACATGGCGTTCCATGATCTCAGTCACATCAGCTTCGGTTCCGACCCAATACCAGACGCCTTCAGGATAAATCACCACGCTGGGGCCGAGTTCACAATGGTCCAGACACCCCGCCTTGTTGGCTCGGACGAGACCTTTTAGATTGAGTCGCTTGGCTTCGCTCTTGAAGTGGGCATGAAGTTTTTCAGAGCCTACATTCGCACAGCAGCCGCGAGGATCATCCTTTTGGCGCTGGTTGGTACAAACGAAAATATGTCTTTGAAATGGTGGCATAGACGGAGTCGTTAGACTGGCATGGTCAAGGTATTGAGTCGTTCCATCAAGAGCGTGACGTCGCGGTTATTGAGCAAGTGGGATGTCTGGTGCGGTACATTCAGAATCGCCATAATTTCATGTAATCGTAACGAGGCTCGTCGGAACTCGTCAGATTTGGATAGTTCGGAGGTGAACCCAGATCGCAACTTATCAAACTCGGCGAGGATATCGCGGAAGTCTCGTTGAAGTTGTTTATGCAACGAACAGGATGTGCAGTACCACTTGGGGTTCTGATCCGACGAGGGCGATAAACGATCGTAGGGGCGACCAAAAAAATCTCTTCCTAGCGACACCTTTGTCAGAGGGCTGCCAGGGGATCCACAGGCCTGACAAGAGTGATTCCAGGAGTTCATTGCTCTTTCCTTCATGACGCCAAGCGTGCATCTTACAACAGGAGTTTCTGGACTGTCTATCGTCGGGAGGGACTCCAAGAACAGCGCCTGATCCCAGACTGTGGTGTAGACGTATGAGATATAATGGTCATAGTGGTGAATATCGCAGTGTTTAGCTGAGGGAAGGGGAAGCGAATATGGTGATTGGGGTTCCAAAAGAAATCAAAAATCATGAGTATCGTGTGAGCTTAACACCGGATGGTGCTGCTATCTTGTGCCAGAAAGGACATGCGGTTTGTGTCGAAGCCTCAGCAGGTACGGGCAGCGGGTTTGGCGATGATGAATATCGCAAGGCTGGTGCCACGATCGCCAATTCAAAAGTTGAGTTGTTCGAGCAAGCAGAGCTAATTCTGAAGGTCAAGGAGCCGATGGTTCAGGAATGTGCGCTCTTTCGCCCCGGTCACATCTTGTTTACCTACTTGCATCTTGCTGCCGTTCCGGATGTGACGAAAGAACTTCTTGGTCGCAAGGTTACGGCGATTGCCTACGAGACGACAGAAGCCAAGGATGGGAGTCTTCCCATGCTCAAGCCGATGAGTGAGATCGCGGGTCGGATGTCGATTCAGATTGGCGCCCAATACCTTGAGAAAATCCATGGGGGGCGCGGAGTGCTATTGGGGGGAGTCCCCGGAGTGGAACCGGGTCGGGTGGTGGTGTTAGGAGCTGGAGTCGTCGGAGCGGCAGCGGTTCGTATGGCTGTGGGGTTAGGAGCGCAGGTCACGGTCATCAATCTGGATATCGATCGGTTACGTGTCCTTGATGATCAGTATCACGGACGCATCGTCACGCGTGCGGCAAGTTCTCCTATCATCGAAGAAGCCGTCTGTTCCGCGGATTTGGTGATTGGTGCTGTGCTTGTTCCAGGAGCCAAGGCACCCAAGTTAGTGTCGCGTGCGATGGTCTCCCGGATGCACTCCGGCTCCGTCATCGTCGATGTCTCCGTGGATCAGGGCGGTTGTGTTGAGACAACCAGGCCAACGACTCATTCTGATCCCGTGTACCAAGTGGATGGGGTGATTCATTATTGCGTAGCCAATATGCCTGGAATCGTTCCTCGCACATCTACCTATGCGCTTACCAATGCAACCATGCCGTATCTAATTCGCCTTGTCTCTGAGGGCGTAGAACGAGCAATTCGCTCCGATCCTGGTTTGGCGAAGGGCGTCAACTTGAAAGAGGGGAAAGTCACGCATGCTGGGGTGGCGGAATCACATGGGTTGCCTTTTACCCCTCTCTTGTAAGACAATCACACCTTCGGTTGAGCGCTTGGTCTTGTCGGGGCGTAGCGCAGCCCGGTAGCGCACTGCGTTCGGGACGCAGGGGTCGGAGGTTCAAATCCTCTCGCCCCGACCAAACCAAGCAAGCGTGATTGTCAGCATCCTCTTCTCTTGAGTAAGGTGACCGATAACGGTCAGTTTACTCCGTACTTCAGAATCACAACCCACAACACGATGATTCATGTCGACGGTCTAGCTATAGGCCGATTCGTACTCCACTCTGTCTGTGGAGCATACCCCTCCATGATTTCAAATTGTGATTGTTGATAGACCTGTTCCTTATATCTAACCTATCATCTCATCAAATCAAGGGGTTACTTCCTTGGATGCCATTTCATGATGTAATAAGGTGAGGGAGCAACCGAATGAGTCTGTTCAGGTTGTCCCATTCTAGCTTTGTGCTATACCGGGGTACTGTGATGGGCTGACACCTCAAGAAATCCTCGCAGTATGACGACATAGTCAGGGCGTGGATTCGGTAAAACGCGTGACGGGTCTGAAGAGGTGTGAGAATATCCGCTGAGCAGAGCCGTGGGAGGCTTGTCAGGTCGGAGGGTTTGGCAGGAGGCGCATGAATCAACCCACGGATGAATTGCCGGTGCGGGCTCGTATGGTTGTGCATGGTCATGTCCAGCGCGTCGGGTTTCGTGCATTTTCAGCACGAGTGGCCTCAGATCTCCGGCTATTCGGCGGCGTGCGTAATCTTCCCGATGGCCGAGTCGAACTTGAGGTAGAGGGCGAGAGGTCTGTGATCGAAGCGCTTGAACATCGGCTGAGGATTGGTCCTCCTGCCGCGCGAGTGACAAAGGTTGAGACGGAGTGGGGTACGGCGACTGGGCGATATTCTGCATTTGAAATTTGGTATTAGGTCTGGCTGAGGAACCATGAGTCGGCAATACAACGAGGAATCTGAAGCGAGCGAGGCGCGAAGACATCTGGATGATGAGATGGGGGCCTCCGACTCGGGGAGTGTTCCCGAGGAGAGTGAGCGTGAAACCGGTCGAGCCGAGGGCCTGGATACGCTCAAGAGCTATTTACGTGAGGTTCGTCGATCAACATTGCTGACGTTTAAGGAAGAGCAGCAACTTGGGAAACGCGTCATGGCCGGCGACGAACGGGCTCGCCAACAGATGATTGAATCAAACCTGCGGCTGGTCATCAGCATCGGCAAGCGGTATATGCATCGTGGATTTCCTTTTTCCGATATCGTGGAGGAAGGAAACCTTGGGTTGATAAAGGCCGTCGAAAAGTTCAACTACAAGCGCGGGTTTCGGTTCAGCACTTACGCATCTTGGTGGATCAGGCAGTACATCGAACGAGCGATCATCAATCAGGGGAAACTGGTTCGACTGCCTGTTCATGTGGTGGAACGGTTGAATCGGTATTTGAATCGCACGGAGCAATTGGTTCAGGCACTCGGGCGTGAGCCGAGAGCGGCAGAGGTGGCAATCAAGATGAAGACTTCAGAAGAGGAAGTCTTGGACCTGAAGCAGTTGGTGCGTACCACCTGTTCACTCGACAGTCCGCTCAGCGATCGTACGGATACATTTCTTCGTGATGTGATCGAAGATCCGATGGGGCTGTCCCCAGACGAAACCGCTGATGGGGTTCGGCGCCGAGCGGAACTCATGGCCTGGGTGAGGGAGTTGCCAGAAAAAGAGCAAACTGTTATTGTGTCGCGGTTCGGGCTTGATGGAGGGGAAGCGAAGACGTTGGAAGAGATTGGACGGACCATGGGGTTGACCCGAGAGCGTGTTCGTCAGATCGAAATGGCTGCGCTCGCTCGTCTTCGTCACACCATTGAGCGAAAAACCATGACACAGGCAGATCTGCTCTAGATCCCGTGACCACTGTCAATTATCAAGCGCTTATCCGCGAAGTACCGGACTTTCCTAAGCCCGGTATTCTCTTCTATGACATCACGACATTATTGAAGCATCCATCGGCTGTTCGAAGTCTGTCCGATGAATTGACGGTCCGGTACCAAGGGCGAGGAGTTCAGAAAGTTGTCGGCATAGAGTCTCGCGGATTTATATTCGGCGGCATTCTTGCTGCGAGGCTTGGAGCGGGATTCGTCCCTGTTCGCAAACCGGGTAAACTTCCTGCTGATTGCTATGAGGTCAAGTACAGTCTCGAGTATGGCAACAACAGCCTTGCAGTGCACCGCGATGCGATCGAAATGGGCGAACAGGTGTTGATCGTTGATGATCTCCTTGCAACCGGGGGGACGGCGGAAGCGACGGTGAGTCTCGTCCGGCAACTCGGGGGAACTATTGTTGGACTGGATTTTTTGGTTGAGCTGAAGGGTCTGAATGGACGTGAAAAGCTCAGTGGGTACGACGTTCATTCAACCATTATCTATCCTTGATTGGGCCGTGACGACAGCTTCCAGCCGCTTGTTGTAATAGGAGCCTGAGCCATGAGAGAGCAACCCGGATTCAACTCTCTAAACCACCTAATTTCGGAGCATACATCACTATGGTGACCAAGGGGCAGGTGAAAAAGAAGGGTGAGCTGAAACCGAAGTCGACCGAGCCAATCGCCAAGAAACTTCAACCGGTGTCCGCCGGTATGGTCGCGTCAGCTAAACCATCGGTCGAAGTCGATGAAGGGCCTGTGCGTCCTAAGGAAACCGCAAAAGAGCGAGAGGCGCGGGAACAACGACAGGAAGTGCTCCACAAGATGCTCCTGAGTAAGCGCCAAGAAATTATTAAGGAGATCGAAGAGAGTTTGGGGCAATCGTTGACCGAAGATCAACAGCGACGCCTGGAATCGGCACGCGATGTTGGAGATCAGGCGCTCATGGATCTTGAGCGCGAACTGGGCATTTCCTTAATGGAGATGCGCAATCGGCGGAGGCAGTCAATCGATGAAGCTCTGACACGTCTGCACGAGGGAACCTATGGAATTTGTGCGGAGTGTGGAATCGAAATCAGTGAGAAGCGGCTCCAGGCGGTTCCCTTTGCTAAACTGTGCGTCGAGTGCCAATCACGCGCCGAGTTGCTGGAGAAAATCGAACGGGAAGAGGAGCGAGACTAGGCTCCTCATTCAGCCTCCGATAACATCCTGCCGTGCCCTCTTCTGCCTATGAGTGGGCAGCTACACAAACGAGCCGTGGTGCTTGCCAGCGGTGGTCTTGATTCCACCGTGACGGCGGCTGTCGCCCGAGAAGACGGCTACGAGCTGTATCTGTTGACCCTTGCCTACCGACAGCGGCACGCCGTAGAGATTGAACGGGCGAAACAGGTGGCCTGCGCTCTGAAGGTGGAGCATCATTTGGTGGTGACCGTCGATTTGCAATCAATCGGAGGATCGGCGCTTACCGGGGATTTCCCGGTTCCGAAAGGTCGACGAGACTCTGAACGCAGCGGAGATGTGCCGGTGACCTATGTGCCTGGCAGAAATTTAATTTTTCTCTCGATTGCGGCTGCTCAGGCGGAGGCGGTAGGGGCTTCAGTGATCTATTTCGGTGCCAATGTGGTGGACTACTCGGGCTACCCTGATTGCCGTCCAGACTTCATCAAGGCTGTGGAGGAGACGTTACGACTTGGAAGCAAAGTGGGCATGATGGGAGGGCGATTTGAAATTCGGGCGCCTCTGTTGCAAATGTCCAAGGCCGAGATTATACGGCTTGGCCTGGCTCTCCATGCTCCACTACATCTTACGCACAGCTGCTACGATCCCGCGGATGAACTGGCCTGTGGACGGTGCGACAGCTGTCTCATCCGACGGCGAGGGTTTTCCGAGGTGGGAGTTGTAGATCCCATTCCCTATGCGGTATCGTGAGCATCCAGTTATTCTGATCAGGTGGAGAATCCTCATGAAGCTGTCACAAATCGTGTTGCTGAGTTCAGTGGTATTGATATTCGGAGTCGCCCCGGCATGCAGTCAAGGTGGAGTTGAGCCGAAGGCACCGGGAGTCGCCTCTACTGCTCCCGTGGAGTTCCGCGAGGGAGAACAGAAATTCGCGGCACACTGTTCACGATGCCATGGAGTCGGTGGAGTGGGAACGAACCAAGGCCCCACGTTTTTACACAAAGTCTATGAACCGAATCATCACGGCGATGTAGCCTTTCAGCGGGCGGCAGCCAACGGGGTCAAGGCCCATCATTGGCAATTTGGCGATATGCCGAAGATCGATGCCGTCAAGCCTGAGGATGTCGACGATATTGTGAAATATATCCGTTGGCTGCAGAAACAAGCGGGTATTTTCTGAGGCCGCTAACAATTCGGGTCTGCGCAGGTTCTCTCACGGCCAAGTGATTACCGCCGTGAAGGGGCCCACTTCTTGGCTCGCGCGTCGGCCTCAGCGATTTGTTCAGCCGTCATGTGTTTGGCTAAGGCGTTGCGGGACTCCGCTGCTCGTTTTTCACCATAAGCGGCAGAGAGGTTGTACCACATGTGGGCTTCAACCAGATTTTGTGGGACGCCCCGTCCTCGTTCATACATCATGCCGAGTTTCGCAAAAGCCAACGCGTTGCGCTGCTCGGCCGCTTTCTGAAACCAAAACAACGCCATTGGGTCGCTGAACGGCGCTCCCTGCCCTAAAGAGTAGAGCGTGCCAAGGTTTACCTGTGCGCCGGCATGGCCTTGGTCTGCGGCTTTTTTAAACCAATACTTTGCTTCCTGATAGTTTTGTGAAAGCCCTTGACCTTCACTGTAGTGGATGCCCAGCTGGTTTTGGGCATCGGGCTCCCCTCCTTGCGCGCGCTTCAGCAGCTCGCTCACCATTGGTCCATTCGGAGGTGATTGAGACGGGGGTGAGGATGAAGGTTGAGGAGGGGAGGTACAGCTTGATGTAACTGCACACAGCATGAGTAGCCCGATCAGGGGGGGCAACATGCGTTGGCTGGGCTGCAGTGACATGTCTGATGTAGCGATCACTCTAGTCGTATCCTACTCAGCCTAAGGCTGGGAGTTCAAGGCTGCAACAGGCAGTAAGATGAGTGAAGAATGATGAGGGGAACTGCACCATTGAGGAAGTCTAGGTATCCTCAGGGCAGGTACGGTCACAGGGTTGATGGGGGACACAGGCTGCCGTCGATCGGCAACAGAGAAGATTGACGAAACGGGCTTCTGCGTCATTGCTCCTGCTGCGGTTCTTGCCCTTTTGGTTTCCAATTGCGCGTCAGAAATTGCGCTTGAGCAATCTGGGCCGGTGTCATGTCGTGCCCTAATCGATTCCGCCATTTGGCGCCGGCTTCATGGCCATTGGCGGCTGCAAGGTTGTACCAATGGTAGGCCTGCACGAGGTCCTTGGGGACGCCGCGTGCTTGCTCATAGTGGGTGGCGATGAGAAACATCGCAGCGCCATGTCCTTGATCCGCGGCCAGCCGGCACCACCGGAGCGCCTCCTGATAATCCTGCGGCATGCCGCGTCCGATGTCCGACAGCACGCAAAGCCGATAGAACGCTCCGACATGCCGTTGCGTGGCGGCCATACGATACCACCGTACGGCTTCTCGGTGGTCTGCCGGACGTGCGTTCTCGTACCGTATGCCAAGATTGTATTGGTCTTCCGCGCTCCCTTGTTCTGCCGCGGACTGAGACTCATCGATTCTCGACGTGGTATCCCGCACGTCGACATAAGGGGATTTGGGTGGATCGATACATCCCGGGAGACTTCCGATGATGGTGATCGCGAGGATATAGCGCAAGCCGGTGGTCATGAAGGTTCTCCTTTGTGTCATCGGACGAAGGGTAGCTTGTCGCCTCATGTCTTGCAAGTGGTCCGACACCGAAGCTTACATGTAGCACATCTCGTATGTGAGAGACGACCCTGTATACGCTCATAGTCAAAGTTCTCCGGTTTCTTTCTATCACTTGCTCTTTTCCTCGAAGCCCGCAACATGCGTAGGTATATCTGCGTCTATTGTCTGTCTAGGAGGAAAGAATGAAGGCGCTCATTTCATCCAGCCTGCTCCTGCTCTCTGTACTCGGCTATTCCGAGAACGTTCGGGCGCAGGAAGAAGTTCAGGTTCGATCGGCGGATATGTATATATCGGGCTTTGGCGGCTATTCGTTTCCGTTCAGCACAGACCTCGTGTTTGGTGTGTTGTCGGTGCCGAATGTCAACGTGAAAGATTCTCTGTCCGTGGGAGGCAAGGTAGGAATGTGGCTTACTGCACCTCGGAAGACCTGGGGTATTGATGTGGGAGCCGAGATTGACGTGACTCATTTTAATCCGGACATCTCAAACACAAGTCTTGAGCTGGATGCCACATACTTCGGCTTGAATGTTCTAGCCCGTCTCCCGATGGGGGTGACCCCTGATTTGCCGAACGGACGATGGTTTCCCTATATCGGAGTTGGTGGAGGAGGGCAACGTCTTGCCGTGAAAGTGACTGAGGGACGAAATACCGCACCGGCATTTCAGGGACTCGGAGGAATCAAAGTCTTTCTGAACAAGCACGTCGCTGCCTTCGCGGAAGGAAAATTTATTTACGCTTCTCACAATCAAGAACTGGAAGGCACGATTGTCTCGCTCGAGCTTGATCTCAGTTCCGTTCATGGAGTCGGCGGACTGTCCTTTCATTTCTGATGCACGCTCCGGATGAGCGTATGGAATGTGATGACTCCATGCGCTTGTCCATTTTCAAAACCTGCCCCATCTCTTCCACTGACGGTTGACACACGATACCGAGCGTCGTAGCCTTTTCTGGCCTTATGTCTTTATCGATCGCGTAGTCCGACCACGTATAGCTATGTGAGTGCCGCGAGTGCATCAATGATAGGAATTGCGAGACGCGCGTTGTTTCTTGTGGTGATGACGGTTGTGCCATCGTTCTCGGTCATGGCCCAGCAAGAATTTGTGCCTTCGTCCGTTCACAAAGGAGCGCTCTTGGTTGCCAGCCCCTCATTGGACGACCCCAACTTTACTCAAACCGTGTTGCTCATCCTCGAACAGGGGCAAGGTGGGACCATCGGCCTCATTCTGAACCGCCCGACGAATGTGTTGTTAGCCGAGGTTTTGCGGGATCTTCCGATGTTGAAGCAGACCAACCAGCGATTATTTGGGGGAGGGCCGGTCGGGCGAACACAGCTGGTGTTACTATTCCGACTCAAGCAACTCTTGCCCGATGCACGACACATTGTGAATGAAATATATCTTGGTACGCCGACCGTGCTGGAACGTGTCATGGCTAGCCCTAAGTCTGGTGAAGCCTTCCGGGGATTTGCCGGTTTTGCCGGGTGGGCACCGGGCCAGCTTGAATTCGAGATGCATCAAGGCTCGTGGGGTGTCTTATCATCCAGCGCCTTTGATATCTTCAGTAACGATCCGGAGATGCTCTGGCGAGACAGCATGAGCATGCTCCAAGCTCCGAGAGCGATTTCCATCGAGCGATAGTTGCATCGGCCGACCGTTCGTGAGCCGATGGCAATACGGAAGGAACGAGAAAACCTGTTTCCCTGAAAGGCATGCTCGATATTGAATGCTCTTTGGCAGAAGAAGGGTTAGTGTGATGCGGTCGGAATCTGTTCCTGGCATGAGGACATTTCTCTTAACATTCTAGAAAAGGTTCCGAGGTGTCACCAGTTTGACCTCAAAGCTGACATCCTAACTGCATTATGCTTCCCCGGTTGTGAGGGGTAGGGGATGAACATTTATTGTAGGAGTGGACTAAGGCTCGACGCAGGCGATGAAGGCTAGACCGTCTCGTCTGAGAGGACACGTACGGAATGGACGGAAGATCACGACGATTCTTTGCCCCCTGCCCACGAGGCTTGGAGGGGGTGCTGGAACAGGAACTCCACGATCTCGGTGTGCCGGCCACATCCAAGACCGACGGCGGCGTTGGCTTCACGGCCCCCTGGTCGACGATGTATTGGGTCAATCTCAAAAGTCACATCGCCAGCCGTGTCCTCTGGGAAGTCGGCTACAGTCCCTATCAAACCGAAGACGATGTCTATCGCGTGGCCTACGCGCTCCCCTGGCACGAGTGGTTTGCGCCCTCACAGACGATCAAAGTCAAAGTGAGTGCGCGGCGCTGCCCGCTCCCGAGCCTGGATTTTCTCACCCTTCGAATCAAAGACGCCGTGTGCGACAAGTTCGTCTCCATGCACCAACGACGGCCTAGCGTCGACACGGACCGGCCGCACATCAAGCTGGATGCTTTTCTCGATCAGAGCACCATCACCTTCTACTTGGACACGTCCGGTGAGCCTCTCTTCAAACGGGGCTACCGGATCGCGTCGGTTGAAGCGCCGTTGAAGGAAAATTTGGCGGCAGGTATCCTCCGGCTCGCTGGTTGGACGCCGAGCGATGTGTTCCTTGATCCCATGTGTGGGGGGGGGACCGTCGCACTCGAAGCCGCGCTGATGGCCCGCCGGATTCCGCCGGGGATGGCTCGCCACTTTGCCTTCGAGCGGTTGCTGATTCATGATGACAAACTATGGGGCCGTCTGCGCGAAGCGGCGCTCGCCAAACGCCTAGCTGAAGTTCCCGCTGCCATCTATGCTTCGGATCATGATCCGGCCATGGTGAAGATTGCCCAGCGTGCGTTTCAAGGGGCTGGGGTGGTGGTCGATGTTCGGTTCAAACAGAGCGACATTTTGGATCTAGAGGCTCCAGCAGAACAGGGCGTCATGGTCATCAATCCGCCCTATGGCGTTCGCTTGAGTCGCCCCGATGAATTGGCGTCGCTCTACCCCAAGCTCGGCGATTGGCTGAAGCAGCGGTTCGTCGGATGGCGGGCTTATATCCTCACGGGTGATGCTCGCGTGCCGAAACTCATCGGCCTTGCTCCATCGAAGCGCATTCCTCTCTTCAACGGAGACCTGGAATGCCGGCTGTACGAATTCGTTATCGTCCCAGGTGGAGCACGACGACGGCTTGGGACGCGGTAAGCTTCATTCACCAGACGGCGTGCCGCAGTTATAGGATAGCCCTTCTGTGCGGATTCCTTGAGTCGACAACAACCGGCGGGCCTTCTCATGGGTTTCCCTGATAGATCGGCAGGAAGGTATGCCGGCGAAGTGGAGCGAACGGCAGTCGAGAGTCATGGCTGCTCCCTGGTCCATGAAGAGCACTCACGCAACTCTCACCGCTGCGTTTGAGTGTCAGCCAGTAACTGTCGGGTCATGCAGCGAGCCGCGGAGGCGATGAGCGTCAGCAGAAACGGCATATTGGGCAGCCACCGGGCTAGTATTGTCCTGTTCCAAGGCGCGCGCCTTCTGAAATCTCATATGGTATAAGTCATACTGTTATGACTGCTGTATTAGGAACCCAGAGTGATCCGGACGTTCGTTCGAACGAGGGTTCAATCCAATTTGAGGCTCATCCCGATGGCTGACGGATCAACGATCGTTCGGCACTTCCGGCAGATCTTGCTCTGGCCGATGCAGCTTACTCCCATCCGTGAGGATGCGCCCATTCAAAAGCACTGGGAGCTGTTACAGGCCACCGATTCAGGCAATCCTTGGCGGGAAGTGGTCGATGAGTTTACCGGCGATCCTCGTCAGTTTCAGGAACGACATTACAGCGAATTTGTGACGTTTCTCCCCTATGTCCAGCGGTTCCTCTACGGTGAAGGGAAGAGAACGAGCTCGGAAGTCCGTGAGGAGTCGGCGATCCGTGTCTTTCGCCGCAACGATATCGCGAAGGTGCGGATGCTGTTTCCTGGTCCTAGCGGGACTACGGCGATTTTTACGGTCGCGCATGTCGATTTGTACTTTTTCTATGACATTGATGTGGCGATCCTGGTCGTCGAAATCTCTGCCGATGACGTGCCGCTCGAGCAGGTGCAAAATTCGCTCTTTCGCTTTGGCCGATGTTATCCCACCTACTGGGAGCGTGACGGGCATGGCGGACATTGTCCCAAGCATGTGGAGTGGCTTGCCTCGGATGGGAGAGTGTTGGCCGTTTCAGACTATGATCACCGTGAAAAATACCTCTCGTTTGTCTGTCAACATCGATCGTTGAGCCTCGCCTCCCATTGGGAGTTTCTGCTCGAACCGTTGGTGCTCCACCATTCGGAAAAAGTAGGTCCTATTCGGTATCGACAACTTGAATACCACTTGATGCCGGTGATGGCGTATCTCACGCTCGATGATCCGGGGGCATTGACACGGGGAGAATTCGCACGGGTGGGGCTAGCAGCGGCACCGGGTAGCTCCGACACGTTACCGTTTTCAGAGCGCTATCTCCGTGACTTCGAAGAGCGCCATTGTTATGACCGGTATTGGAACGGACAGGGTGAAGGCTCTCCGGGCGCACGGTTTATGTGTACGGGCCGTGTCTTTACGATGGTCGGGGAAGCCGGGGAACCGGCATTCGAGGATCGCAAGACGAATTTGGAACAGTTCCGTCACGAATACTTTCTGTTGTTTCTGATTCCGCATTTTCATAAGGCCGCCTTGCTGATGCTGACGAATCGTCTGGTGGAGGCGATGAATCAGCTTGATCTCACGAAGCTCGACTCCGTCCGGCAATTTCGCCGCGTGATTCGCCAAACGCTCGGCATCTTTCTCCGGTTTACCCATCGCTACTGGTCTCATCAGGTGTCGGATCATGGACAGGTAAAGGAATTGTATCGGATGGTCAGCGAGCACCTTGGTACCGGTCGACTCTACGACGAACTTCGTTCGGAGTTGGAGGATATGAGCCAATATCTCGACAGCGATGCGCTACGCCGTCAGGGTGAAACGATGGTTCGCCTGACGGTGGTGGCGACGGTCGGCTTGATCGGTGTGGCAACGACAGGTGTGTTGGGGATGAACCTCTTTGACCTGGGCCAGGA
Source organism: Nitrospira sp. (assembly GCA_016788465.1). Classification (GTDB taxonomy): domain Bacteria; phylum Nitrospirota; class Nitrospiria; order Nitrospirales; family Nitrospiraceae; genus Nitrospira_D. Next base: position 31,818 of record JAEURV010000204.1, read on the forward strand.
GCCGGCCGTACAGCGTATCGGATATTTCGTCGTTGTGCTGATTCCCGTCATCATTGCCACAGTCTATACGGTGCTGAAATCAAGGCGGCTTTCGGATTTTTTGGAAACCTTGGCTGAGGAACATTGGTCGTCGAAAGACAAACTTGCTGCATTGTTGACGGTATGGCGGAGCAAACACGGTCGGGAGTCGTAATCTACCTACGAGCGTGATCAGTTCGGTACAAAGCTGTCCCGGTCATATCTCATTACTGCAGTATCTGTTTCTTGGGACGACGAACCTCATGGCCGTCTTTCCGTCGAGACGGAGTTTTGAGGCAAGAGGATTATCGGGCTGAACCTTGACAGCGTGTGAGTGAATCAGTAGGATGACTCAACCTTTAATGCTCATCCAGTGAGGTGGGCAAGGAGTTGAGCATGGGTGGTTTTCCGATTCAAGTTGCCTTGCAGTCAACCTTCTCACTTTCGCTGTGAGGAGGTTTTTTTTTGCCTAGAAAAATAGGGCTCGCTCTCAGCATACAACCGTCAGCTTTTAGTTTTCTTTCGAGTTAAAGATTGTGCCCCGATCGTTGTAGGCTGACAGCTCGTTCTTGCTATGACAATGCATTCGGACAAGCCGGTTGAACGGAAAGATGAAAAAGTCATCATGGATGCCGGGGACATTGCCCGGGCTTTGACACGTATTGCGCACGAGATCCTGGAGCGGAATAAGGGGGTAAAGGATCTCGCACTCGTCGGAATTCGGACCGGCGGTGTCTATCTCGCACATCGGCTGGCCAAACGTATCCACGGCATCGAAGGCGTTCAGATTCCTATCGGAGAATTGGATATCACATTGTACCGAGATGACCTGGCATTGCGGAAAAATCAGCCGATTTTGCGAAAGACATCGGTACCGTTCGATATGGCGAGCAAAGTCGTCGTCCTTGTCGATGACGTTCTGTTTACCGGAAGAACGATACGTGCTGCCATGGATGGGCTCATGGATTTAGGGCGCCCGGAGGAAATTCAGTTGGCGGTATTAGTCGATCGTGGTCATCGGCAGTTACCGATCAAGGCCAATTATATTGGGAAAAATCTGCCGACCTCTCGGGATGAACAGGTGCAGGTGTTGTTGGAAGAAGACGGAGAGAATGACCGGGTAGTTATCTTGAGGGTAGGATGACGATCATGGAATGGAGAGTTCCATGAGCGTGAAGCGCAAGGATCTGTTGAGTCTCGCCCCGTTGTCGGTCGACGAGATCACGCTCATGTTGGAGACTGCGGATTCCTTCAAGGAAGTGACGGGCCGCGAGATCAAGAAGGTCCCGGCGCTGAGAGGAAAAACGGTCGTGAATCTCTTTTTTGAACCGAGTACGAGGACGCGGACGTCTTTTGAGTTGGCCGCCAAGCGGTTGAGCGCCGATGTGATTAACTTTTCACCTTCTTTCAGCAGTGTCGTGAAGGGGGAAACGCTGCTTGATACGGCGAGAAATATCGAAGCAATGCAGGCGGACATTATCGTCTTGCGTCACTCCTCGGCCGGTGCCGCCGAAACGTTGGCCCAGGGAGTGAAGTCGTCCGTCATCAATGCAGGCGATGGATGGCATGAGCATCCGACACAAGCGTTGCTCGATCTCTATACGATTCGGCAACGAGGCATGGGGTTTCGCGGGTTGCGCGTGGCGATTGTCGGCGATGTGTCGCACAGCCGTGTCGCTCGTTCAAATATCTATGCGCTCATCAAACTTGGTGCGGAGGTCAGGTTAGTGGGGCCGCCGACGATGATGCCTCGGAACATCGAAAAACTGGGGGCGAAAGTGTACTCCAACATGGATGAAGGTTTGCGCGACGTCAATGTCATCATGATGCTGCGGCTTCAATTGGAGCGGCAAGGGCGCGCACAATTTCCTTCGATCCGTGAATATTCGCGACTCTACGGGCTCACCGCTGAACGGGTGCGGTTGGCTGACTCTGCTGCCATCGTCATGCATCCCGGTCCCATCAATCGTGGGGTGGAGATTGCTCCGGATGTTGCCGATAGTTTGTCGTCGGTGATCTTGGACCAAGTGGCCAATGGTGTCGCGGTCAGAATGGGGATTCTCTACCTCATGTCGGGAGCCAATTCGTGAATCTGATGATCTGCCAATCCGTTGAGGAGGTGAACGATCAGCAGAGCCTGAATGGAGCGTGGGTTAGTCGACGGATCATCGGATCAATAGCGTCTACCAAATCGTAGAAAGGGTTTATCGTGTCGATTTTAATTAAAGGTGGTCGGGTCATCGATCCCGGTCGGTTTGTCGGAATCGCCGATGTACTGATTGATGGCGGGAAGATCTCGGCTGTGGGACCCCAACTGTCTGTTCCTGTCGACACTCGAACGATTCAGGCAGAGGGAAAGCTTGTTCTGCCGGGATTCGTGGATCTGCACGTGCATTTTCGAGAACCGGGATTCGAATATAAAGAAACCATTCAAAGCGGCAGCGCAGCGGCGGTAGCGGGAGGATTTACGACCGTCTGCTGTATGCCCAATACCAGTCCGGTGAACGACAATCAAGCAGTGACTGAATTCATTCTGGAACGGGCCCGGCTGGCTGGTCTCGCGAATGTGTTGCCGATCGGGGCCATCACCAAAGGGTCGGAAGGGAAGGAACTGGCGGAAATCGGCGACTTGCGGCGTTCCGGTTGCGTGGCGATCTCCGATGATGGGAAACCGGTGATGAATAGTTTGGTGATGCGGCGTGCGATGGAGTATGCATCGGCGTTTGACCTCACCGTCGTTGATCACTGTGAGGATCTCCATCTCGCCGAGGGCGGTTGCATGAACGAGGGGTTGATTTCAACCGAGCTTGGATTGCCCGGTATCCCTGCGGCTGCTGAGGACGTGATGGTGGCGCGCAATTTATCGCTGTCTGAATTGACGGGAGCTCGGTTGCATCTTGCTCATATCAGTACCGCAGGCTCGGCGCGAATGGTTCGAGAGGCGAAGGCTCGCGGGATTCTTGTGACGGCGGAAGCCTGCCCTCACCACTTTACATTAACAGAAGAACTGGTACGCGGGTACAATACGCATGCTAAAATGAATCCACCGTTGCGGACGTGGACCGATGTCCAGGCAATCAAAGAGGGATTACGAGATGGCACGATCGATGTCATTGCCACGGACCATGCTCCCCATGCAACCCAGGAAAAACAGCAGGATTTTACTGAAGCCCCGTTTGGAATCGTGGGATTGGAGACGGCGCTCTCGCTGACATTGGGATTGGTGGACGAAGGGGTTCTTTCGCTTGAACAAGCAATTCAGAAGCTCACGTCCGCTCCAGCGGTCGCGTTTGGACTCAAGAAAGGTACATTGGCGGTGGGGGCGGACGCTGATGTCGTCATTGTGGATCAGCATGAACAGTGGGTGGTCGATCCTACGAGATTTCGATCGAAGAGTCGAAATACTCCGTTTGCCGGTTGGAAGGTGAAAGGGCGTGTGCGGACCACGATCGTGGGCGGTCGGGTGGTATTCGAGGCCACCCCAGTGGAGCAGTAGTGCCGTGCGACGGATGCCCCGTTGGGGGATGGTCTGCTGTCTTACGCTCGAGTGGGTGGCACTCGCAGTGTGGGTGGGGGGAATGATCGTACTGAGCGGTGCGGTGATTCCGGCGGTCTTCAATACGTTCGGTGGACAGGATTCCGGCGGGATGTTTTTGACACGGGCGTTTGAAGGGTACCATCACTTCGTCATCGGGGCCAGTGGTGTACTTGTAGTGGCGCTGATAACCCGGTGGTGGAGCGGTGAGGCTCAGGTGGTGGTTCGTAAAAGCGAGGTCATCGTCTTGGCGGCAATGGTGGTCATTGCGGGGTTGATTATTGTGGTGTTGCATCCAGAAGCATCCGCGCTTCAAGCACAGGCATTTGCGACAAAGGATGAGGGAGCGAAGAAAGCCGCATTCGAGGCATTCTTTCGCGTAGTGTTACCAATCCGGTCGCTGTACATGGTTAATTTGGTGTTGGGCCTCCTACTTATTGGGGTGAAGGCAAGACGCATGCTGGATGACGACGGAAGGCAATCGTGAAAAAAGCAGTATTGGCATTAGCAGATGGGACGGTATTCGAAGGCCGTGCTCTTGGTTATGAAGGTGAAACGGTCGGCGAAGTCGTTTTTAACACAGCCATGACCGGCTACCAGGAGATTCTCAGTGATCCTTCCTACAAGGGGCAGATCATCACAATGACCTGCCCACAGATCGGGAACTATGGCGTGACGCCTGAGGACGTCGAATCCCGTCGAGCTTGGGCTGAAGGTTTTGTCGTCCTGGAGGCCAGTCGATTGGTTAGTAACTGGCGAGGTAAGCAGACCCTGCATGAGGCATTAGTAGAGAGTCGGGTTGTCGCCATTGAGGGGATCGACACGAGGGCGTTGACGAGGCATTTGCGTGAGCACGGGTCGCAACAGGGTTGCATTACGCATCTTGATCTCGATCATGCACGGACGATCGGGCGGGCGAGACAGGCGCCCGGTATTGTCGGGCGAGATCTTGCGGCTGAAGTCACCTGTGCTCACCCCTACGATTGGACGACAGGGACCGGTGATTGGGCTCCCTGGCCAAGCGGGCAAGGATCCGGAAGGGGCACGCGTTGGCGGGTGGTCGCATATGATTTCGGCATTAAATATAACATCCTGAGACGACTGGTCGACGTTGGTTGTGATGTGACCGTGGTTCCTGCCGCCACGCCAATCGAAGCCGTTGAGGTCCTCAAGCCGCACGGAATTTTTCTTTCGAATGGTCCGGGAGACCCGGAGGGCGTTCCATATGCGGCAAAGTCGGTAGAGCAACTGATCGGTCGCTATCCCATCTTCGGGATTTGTTTGGGGCATCAGATCTTGGGCCTTGCGTTTGGACTCAAGACCTATAAACTGAAGTTCGGCCACCATGGAGCGAATCACCCGGTGATGGATCTTCGAACAAGGAAAGTTGAAATTACGTCACAGAACCATAATTTTGCTGTGCAGGCTCCTACGGCACTCGTCGATGTGCCGAAGGTTCCGCCGGTGATTGATACGCGGTACGGACAGCTTGCGTTAACGCATGTCAGCTTGAATGACTGTTCGGTCGAAGGGATGGCTTCCCTTGAGCATCCGATCTTCTCGGTCCAGTACCATCCGGAGGCGGCACCGGGACCGCACGATGCCGCCTACTTGTTCCATGAATTTGTACGGCGTATGGAGAGACACTATGCGTAATCGCGTTGTCGTCGGCGTGATTGGACTACTACTGTCAGGTTGCATCAATCTGCCGCCCTTTCCTGGGCAGGGACCTCTGCAAGAGGCGCAGGTCGATGGAACCGGTAAAGCGAAAGTGCTGTTGGTCGAAATTTCAGGGATGATCAGCTCTCAGGAGAAAGAGGGGTTGTTCCGGCAGACTCCGAGCATGATTGCGAACGTCAAGGAACAACTGACTAAAGCCGCGAAGGATGATCAGGTCAAAGCTGTTGTGTTGCGTATCAACACACCTGGAGGAACGGTTACGGCCTCGGACATCATCTATCATGAGTTGAAAACGTTCAAAGCTAATCGCAAAATTCCTATTATCGCCTCCATCATGGATCTTGGGACCTCAGGTGGGTACTATGTTGCGGCCGCTGCCGACCGGGTTTTGGCACATCCGTCGTCCGTCACCGGGAGTATTGGTGTCATTATGCTTACGGTCAATGCCAAAGGGCTGTTGGAAAAGATCGGAGTTGAGGCAACGGCCGTGACCTCAGGTCCTCGTAAGGATATGGGCTCGCCGTTTCGAACCATGACTATGGAAGAACGAGCCATTTTTCAGGGGTTGATTGATTCATTTTACCAGCGATTTTTGGGCATCGTGCAAGAAGGTCGTTCCAATTTACAGATGGAACAGATCAAGCGCCTGGCCGATGGTCGCATCTACACAGGGGAACAAGCGAAGGAAGCCGGTTTGGTCGATGAGATCGGCTATCTCGAAGACGCCGTCGAAGTTGCGAAGAAACAAGCTGGTCTCACGGAAGCTCGTGTCGTGACGTACCAACGTCCAGGTGAGTATTCGAACAACGTGTACTCGAAATTGGTTGCGCCGGGAGGACTCGCCAGCCTGGCGGATTTTGACCTTGGCACAGTCGTGCGTGGGGGAACTCCCCAGTTTATGTACTTGTGGATGCCCTAGGAATAAAGAAGGGTGGCGAAGGTGTGGCTGGTGTTAGAATGAAGGTGAAGGGTGCGACAGAGGTGATAGATGGTGCAGCCGTCGGATCACGAGATCGACCGATTGCTCTCAATGCCAGTTCATCGTCGGGCTTTGCTCTTGGGAGGTGTTCGCAAAGCCATGGGGCTTTCGTGTCTTCTCACAACTGGGTCCGTGGGAACCTTGGCCGCGGCAGTGAGCGGATGCGTCAGGGCTCCGGGAACCGCACGGGATCAGTTCATTTATATCTCCGAAGAAAAAGAAATCGCGATGGGAGTCGGGGCCTATCGGGAATTATTACGAAAAGCGCCGGTGAGCGACGATCCTGAGTTGAA
>JAEURV010000223.1 GCA_016788465.1 Nitrospira sp.
ACCGGCATTATTGTGGTAATGACGGTGGCGATCAGGATGTACCATGGAATACCGAGTGTAACGTTATAGGTAAAGGTCAGGCCCAGAGAAGAAGCCAATCCAAGGGTTGGACTTGCCTCAGGGATGGCCATGCGCTGAATGGCAGGGACCGCGATATACGAAGCCGACCCGCAGAGAACTCCGAACAGGGCATAGGTGCCGATTTCGAACGGGTGGCCTAAGAACATGCTGTACAGGTGAGCCATCAGCATGCCGAATGTGGCAAAGACATTCGGAGCCCAGAATCCGAATAGGATGAACTTCCACCCCGCGGTCCGAAGGTCTTGAAGGCGCTTGCATGCGGTCATGCCCATCTCGATAAGAAACAGGCATAAGATCGCCGGGAACAATTGAACGAAGAAAACGTCATTGGCAGCTGTTACCTTAGCTCCTTGCAGCCCGGAAACGAACCCAATCACGATCCCGCCGAACAGCAGGTACAGACCGGAGTTCAGGAACACTTCATGGAGGACGCGTTTGCTCAGGATGCCTGGGGCTTTAGCGCGGTCCCTTTCCTGTAGCGGCTTCTGCACCTGCTGCCGGACAGAGACTTTGTCTGAGCGGTCCTTGTGCTCATCAAGTTCATCAAGTTCATCGATCTGCCCGCTCCGGTCAGGGAGCCGGGTCGCGTGAGGATCGTAACCGGGCTCCCCAGGCATATTGCCCAACGCATCCATCTTGCCGCTTGCACGTATGCGGGCCACGAGTGCAAGGGCTACCAAACAGCCGGGGATCTCCATGACCGCGAGCATGACGGGCATATAGGCAGCAAAGGCGATGTTGGAAGCCGTCAGGACACCTAGACAGGTTACAAAGGTTCCCGCGGAATCAGACCCATAGTATCCAGCGACTGCTGCCGCATCAATTTGACGAATATTCGTAAATCGGAGGGCACAATAGGCGGCGATCCCAATGAGCGTATTCGTGACGAACCCCAGTGCCATGAATCCACTGGCACGCCCGAGATCCGCCGAGGAAAGTGAGGCGAGTTCCTCTCCTCCATGCCATCCGATCGAGAGCAAGAGATAGATGATGAGACCCTTATAAACTGCATAAGGAAACTCAAAGGGAACTTTCAGGAGAGGCACCAGAAATCCAAGATAAAAAAACAACAGCAGGGGTTTGAAAAGATTGTGGAGGAAGTTATCGACGAATTGTTCAAGCATGGGTCCACCTCGCACTCTGGAATGTGAGAGAGGTTGCGGTATTGTCTTCGGCCCATTGCAATAAGAGAGCAAGGCATGTTCCACGATATGGTGGTATGGAGTATCCCTGAAATACGACACAAATATACCGGCTCATCGTATGGCAAGCCGGCAGGATCGTGCATGGGGCAGCCGTCTGTGCAAGTTCTCGTGCGAGGGTGCACGGCGGATATGGCGACGAATCTTCAACGCCTAGTGGCGTACGCAATATTGAATGCGTCGTAGACTGTTGTAGGTGTGCAAGAAGTCTTAAGACCTGAGAGAAGCCTTGTTAGCTTTGTCACTTACCTCAAGCCTGTGCTGAGGAAAATAGCGATCTGAGAAAAAGTAAGGATGGGGACGGGAGGAACGATCCCTCATCTCGTGGACCGTCCCGCCCATCTCGTCCTGTGACCACGCTCTTCGTCAGCTGCCGAATTTCGTCGGGAATTGTTTCGCGATGGCATTCGTCAGCGTATCGGCAATCACATAGACATGATGCTCCATCGCCGTCCAGGTCTCGTCCTCACCTTGGTAGTCTTTATCTTGGAACTTGTTGATTTGTGCAACGTGGTGGCCAATATTTGTAGCGAATAGACTGCGGACCGTATCTTTCGGCAGGTGGGGATTGATCCCACTGAAAAAATTGGCGATCTCGTCGGAGATCGAGGCACCTGTCGCTATGGCCGCCTCCTGACGGCGCTTATCCCCGGCAACAGTGGCATCGGAGTAGGCCTGAATGATCTCATCGTGTTTTGTGAGGAGGGTACGAAACCGCCCAGCTGTGGTATCGCCGTAGAACGGAATCAATGTCTTGGCCATATCTCGTGCGTTGGCCGCCACGGCTTTCTCTGCAAAATCTCGAGACCTCCGATCACCTTTCGCGTTATCCATCACAACATGGCGAATCCAAAACACGTGTCGAGACCACTCATCACGCAACAC
>JAEURV010000267.1 GCA_016788465.1 Nitrospira sp.
CCGTCGGCCCCGCCATTTTTCCCCAGTGTTTGATACAATCCACGTTGCACAGAGCGACTGAAATCTAAGGAGGCACGTCGAGACTCGTATGTTTCAAGCTGGCCCACTGGGAGTCATCATGTCGTTGGGGATCGTCTCCAAAGTGGTCCTCTTGCTGTTGTTGGGGTTCTCCATCGTTTCCTGGGCGATTATTTTCTACAAGTGGGCGAGCTTTCGCGCTGCCGATGAGAAAGACCGTCGGTTCATGGCTGTGCTATTGCGGGCCAGAGACGTCGACGAAGTTACCAGACAGCTGCAGCAAACCACGGGAAGTCCGTGCGCAAAGATTTTTCATACCGTGGTCCAGCGGATCGGGTACATACCAACGGAGATGAAAGGGAATGGGACTCTGGCCTTTGATCGGCATGTGATGGAACGGACGGCGGCCCATATCGCTCAGGGTCAAATCGCCAAGCTGGAAACCTTCCTTCCTTTTCTCGCGACGACCGGAAATATTTCCCCGTTCGTCGGACTGTTGGGAACCGTGATGGGAATCATTGATTCGTTTCGGGAAATCGGAGCCCAGGGCACGGCTAGTATTGCGGCTGTGGCCCCCGGAGTATCTGAAGCCTTGATCGCCACAGCGGCTGGATTGTTTGCCGCGATCCCTGCCGTCATCGCCTACAATTATTTCCTGACACGCATCAGGCGTACCGCCTTACAGATGGATTCCGTGGTGGTGGAGCTCCTGGCTCTGATCCCACCACAGGCCAAGCCCGTCGAGCCGATTGCCGTCGGAGCCAAGGGATGATTTTTGAGACGCGGCAACGGAGGTTCTTGGCTGAGATCAATGTGATTCCATTGGTGGATGTGGTCTTGGTGCTCCTGGTGATTTTTATGGTCACCGCGCCGATGCTCTATCGGGGAATGGACATCAAGTTGCCGACTTCAGCTTCGAATACCATCAAACCGGAAATCCGAGCCGTGTTGACGATTGAAAAAGATCAGCGACTGTATCTGGATAAAGATCAAGTCAGTGTCGCTCAACTTGAGCGAAAATTGCATCTCCTGAAACAAGAACATGCGGATGTCTCCTTGTATTTGCGTGCCGATCGTGATGTGCCGTATGGGGTCGTGGTTCAGGTCATGGATGGCGTCAAGAAGGCCGGAATTGAGAAGCTCGGCATGGTGACCGATCCAACGACCGGCCCCGAACGGATCACGGAGGCAACGTCTCCTCTACTTAACAAGTAGGATTAAGGTTCACGGTGCAGGCTTGGACATCAGCCGGTATGCTATCGGATGATGAGTGGCAGGCGAAACTGGCTCGGCGCCTGAGCCGTGCCCTGTTCGTGTCCCTGGTGTTGCACCTGGGGATCTTGGTGTTGGTGACATGGATTCGCCTGCCGCGTCACGGCGAGCGGCCGCTTGCATCTATCGAGATTTCGCTGGCCAGTCTTCCGGCGCCCCAGGTGAAGGCCCTCGAAACTCAAAAAAGCCAACCGATTTCGAAAGAAAGAGAAGTAGAGCGTCCCAAGCCAGCGCCGCAGAGCAAGCCTGTGGAGTCGCCGAAACCTGTCGAACGTACCACGACGATCGCGCAACCGAAGGCCGCTCCTCCGGCAAAGTCAACATCTGTGCCGCCTCCCTCTATTTCACCTCCGCCAGTCTCTCCTCCGGTCACTCGAGCGAAATCCTCGAATGATGTGATGAGCGAGATCATGAAGGACATTGAGTTACCGCCGGATGCTCCGAAACGCGGGGACATCAGTCCAGAGGAGAGGCCTAAGGCTACCTCAACTATGAAATTGCCGGATGTGCCGGTCGCCTCGGATACGAAAGATCTCACGGGAAAACCGGTGGTTCAAAAATCGTCGCCGTCCCTGACGGAAGATCTTGCGAAGGATTTGGATGAAGAGTTCAAGAAAATCAAGAAACTGGAGGTGCCTAAAGCCGTGGCATCGGCTGAGGTTCCCTCAAGACCAACGCCCCAACCAGCTCCACAAATTGAGGCAAAAGTCCCAAGTGTCAAGGCCGTCGACACAACGTTGAAGGTTCCAGGGATGGCGCCTGGGTCGAATGCCTATCTTGCGATGGTCCGACAGCGCATCAGTAATTGTTGGAGCGCTCCGCCTTTGGATTTGACTAACCAGGCATATGTGGTAGTCGTTCAGTTCAGACTTCACCGGAATGGATCCGTCACCGGTGTCTCCATCGAACAGTCATCCGGGAATGAGTATTATGATTTGGCGGGGAAACGAGCGGTGCTGAGCGCAAATCCGCTGCCTGTTTTCCCGGCCGATATTTCCGATTCGTATTTTGATGCCCACTTCACCTTTACCGTTGGTGAGCCCCAAGGATAACTTATGACGTTGCGAACGTTCGTGATCGGCGGTTTATGTGCTGTAGTCGGCCTCGTGTGGATCATCGAATCCGGTGCGGCCGATGTGTTTCTTGAAGCGACGAGGCCGGATTTTCAAAAGATTCCGTTGGCGATTGCCGGGATTGAGAATCTGGGCGGTACAGAATCACCGGAAGGCCGTGTGAAGCTTGGGAGTCGCATTGAGGAAGTGCTCAAGTCAGATATACGTCGTTCCTTGGTATTTGCTCTCGTCGATGTGAATGGTCTTGGCATCAAGGCAGGGCAGCTTGGAGCTGAGCCGGATCCGTCCTTCAAACATGCGGTTGAAAATGGGGTGTCGGTCGTGGTGTGGGGACGAGCCGGTATCAAGAGTGGGAATAAAGATTCCGATGTGAATATGGACGGCTATGTCTATGATGCCGGCAATAACGAGGTGGTCGGCGGGAAACGCTACGTCGGTTCGACATCGGTGGTCCGGCTGATGGCTCATCGGTTTGCGGATGAGTTGGTATTTCGCTATACCGGAGAACCAGGGATCGCTCGGACGAAAATCGCCTATGTGTCTGAGCTAGGTTCAGCGCGTGAGTTATTCCTCATGGACTATGACGGCTACGACCCGAGGCAGCTGACGGCCGACGGGTTCCTGAATTTGATGCCGCGCTGGTCCCCGGATCGCCGATTTTTGGTTTTCACCACATACCGTAATCGGAATACACAGGATATCGATCTCCTCGAACTTGCTACCGGAAAGCGTTGGACTCTGGTCTCACAGGGAGGACTGAACATCACTCCGGCACTCTCTCCGGACGGGAATTTTCTTGCCTACTCCTCCAGTTCGGAGGGGAACGCGGAACTCTATCGCATGGACACCCACACCAAAGCGGTGCAACGGTTGACGACTAATGCCGGCGGAGATCTCTCCCCTTCCTGGGCACCGTCTGGTCGGGAGTTGGCCTTTACCTCCGATCGAAGTGGCGGACCCCAAGTGTTCCTTATCAGCTCGGATGGCTCCAATGTGCGTCGGTTGACATTCGAAGGAGATTATAATGCCGCCCCCGCCTGGTCTCCTCGGGGGAATTGGATCGCCTACGTGTGCCGAACTCCAAAGAAAGAATACAAGCTCTGCTTGATCACGCCGGATGGGCAGAAGCGGGTGCAGCTGACGACCGGGCCTGGCGTGGATGATTCGCCTTCCTGGTCTCCGGACGGACGTCACATCGTGTTTAGTTCAACGGCGGACGGGAAGAGCCATATTTACATGATCAATACGGACGGCAAAGATTTGGAACGAATTACTTTTACGGGGACTCATAATAGCGCACCGACCTGGTCTCCAGCCTCGTGATTTTTTGTGCAAGGCATTGACGGGAATCATCCTCCACGGTATGAAAAGAGAGAAGGCCTGATGAGAAGGGACGCGATTCAATGAAAACGTTAGCAGTCATCCTCTTGCCAGTGATGCTCGGTATGCTTCTTCTGGTGAGTCCGGCTTGTTCCAAGAAGGCGGTCCAGTCGGGAGGAGACGCTCGTGCGTTACAGGACGAGATGGCACGAGGCGGAGGGGCAAAGGGTGGGGCCAGCTCAAGTTTTCCCGATACATCGTTTTCCGGAAAAGATGATGCAAGCGGTCTCCATGGATTGGATCGGAATCCATCAGAGGAACGACTCGGTGGCCAAAATGGAACTGGGAGTGTAAATGGCAACCGGCTGATGGCCAAGTCTGATACCGGGGCAGCTGCGCGTCAGCTTGCAGAAATACGTGCGGAGCAGACGGC
>JAEURV010000300.1 GCA_016788465.1 Nitrospira sp.
TTCTTTAATCTTGTACTGCACGATAAACTCGATGGCGAGGATGTTCATGTCGCCGGTCAGCATCAACGCCTCTTGGGGCACCATCTGTTGGCGACCTTGCTGATTGGTCCGGAACCCGACCTCGACCCGATAGAGCTTGGCCACCTTGGGTTGCAGGACGGTTTCGGCAATCGGAATCTTGAAGTGCGGCCCCGGCTCCACGGCCCGCACCGGGACCCCGAATCGCTTGACCACCCCTTCCTCATCCGGCGCAACGATGAACACCGATTGCCAAATAATGAACAGCAGAGCGGCGGCGATGAGAAGATTCCAGACTCCGCCGGAGGGCAGGAGACTTTTCATGCCACCAGGGGGAAAGAGATCTTTGAGTTGAGACTGTGCCTGCTTGAGCGCATCCTCAAGTGGATCAGGCTTCTTGCCCCACGGATCTTTTGGGTCCCAGACCATGCAGTGTGTGTCCCGTGCTATTGGTGATAGGAAATGGAGATGCACCTTAGCAGAGTATAGGCATGGTGACAAGATCTAGAGAGGCTCGTAAGCCGGAGAACCGAGATGGAGCAATGTCATCGATTCCAGAGCGATGCATGACAAGGATCTATCAGGATGACGATGACACGCATCTCTGTCTGCCTATCCTCTCATTCCGCTGACATAGGCTGCGGTTAATGGATCGTGAGGTTCCTCAAAGATCTGCTTAGCAGGACCTGTTTCGATAAGCCGACCCGCTTCGTTGTGAACCCAGAACAGGGCGGCATGGTCCGCAATGCGACGCGCTTGAGCCAGGTTATGTGTGACGATCACAATCGTGTAGCGTCCACGTAGCCTGACGATGAGATCCTCAACGATGCCGCCGGAAATTGGATCAAGCGCGCTGCAGGGTTCATCCATGAGCAGCATTTCCGGCGCAAGGGCCAGGGATCTGGCAATACAAAGGCGCTGCTGTTGGCCGCCGGAAAGGGCCAATGCCGGAGAGTCTAGTCGATCCTTGACCTCATCCCATAGACCGACATCACGCAAGGAGGTTTCGATGGCAGAGCCGAGCTGTGTCCGATCGCGCACGCCATGCTCACGCAGTGGGAACTCAAGGTTTCTTCGGATCGACAGAGGAAAGGGATTTGGTTTCTGGAAAATCATGCCGATGCGGCGGCGGAGTCGGATGACATCGGTCTGAGGCGCTAGGATATCGAGCTTGTCGATCATGATCCGTCCAGAGACGAGGCATGTGGGGATCAGATCGGTGAGACGATTCAGACACGTGAGAAAGCTAGTCTTTCCACAGCCCGATGGTCCCACGAGAGCGGTAATACATCCCTTGCTGATGGACAAGGTCACGTCCTGAAACGCCAACTTGGCTCCATAGTGCAAACTGAGGCGATCCACATCAACGAAGGGGTGAGGTTTGCGGCATGCAGGTTCATCATTGGGGAGATACTGTGGGCACGGTTCTGCGAGTGGTTTAAGCGGCGTCATATCGTCGCAATCTTTCGGTGGAGCCCATAGGTGGCCAGCCATGATGCGGCGCCGTTGATCAGGAGTAGTAGGACAACTAAGACCAGTGCGGAGCCGTAGGCGTTGGCGTCTCCGCCGGAGACATTCATGGACAGATCAAAGATATGAATGGACAGCGCACGACCAGAATCAAGAAGCGATTCCGGCATTCGATCCACATAGCCGCTGGTGAAGATGAGTGCTGCAGTTTCGGCAATCGCCCTGCCAACTCCAAGAACCAGTCCAACCAAGAGCCCAGGGACTGCTGCCGGCAGCAACAGATGAACAAGTGTCGTCGTGCGGGACAGTCCGAGTGCGGCAGCGGAAATCCGGTAATTGGCCGGCACGGCGCGGAATCCTTCTTCAGTTGATCGAATTAAGATGGGCAGCACCATACAGGCCAACGTCAACCCACCGGACAGGATTGAGAAGCCGAGGCCAAGCATCTTGCAAAAAAAAGCATTGCCGAAGAGACCAAAGACGATCGAGGGCACACCGGCCAGGACATCGAGGCTTCGGCGAGTCATCCGTCCGAACAGACCTTGATCCGAGGTAAATTCGGCGAGGAGGATGGCGGTGCCGACACCGATGGGGAGGGATACGGCAAGGCAGACGCCCAGAATCAAGAATGTCGAAACCAGGATCGGGCCGATCCCGCCCCGTCGTCCGGCACTTTCCGGTGGGGCAGTCAGAAACGTCCAAGAGAGACGACTCAGTCCGTGCCAGAGAATGTCTCCTAACAGCCAGCAGAAGGTAGCGGTCACAACGGCCGCTGCCCCCCACACAAGGACGAATGCCAACCTTTCACGAGGATTCTGTGATCGGCTCAGTGTCTCAGCCATAGATTCTCCCACGGCTGATCCATTCAGCGGCGATCGCCAGGGCAACGATCATGGCCATTAAGACGAGTCCGCTGACGAACAGCGCTGCGCGATGGTCGCCGAGCGCATAGGCCATTTCCAGCGCGATGTTGGCCGTCAGTGTCCGAATCGGGTCGAAGAGACTGGAAGGAGTCTGGACGACATTTCCACAGACCATCAGAATGGCCATGGTTTCTCCGATCGCTCGTCCGGTTTCCAAAATCACTCCCGTGAACAATCCCGACTTTGCCGCTGGAAATACCACGCCTCGAATCGTCGCCCAGCGCGGAAGGCCCAGAGCAGCCGCCCCGCGCAGGTATTGTTGTGGCACATTGGCCAGACTGGCATCGGCCATCAAGGCGATGGTGGGCAAGATCATGATCGTGAGGATCAAGATTCCGGCCAAGAGACTTTGCCCTGGAGGGTGGATCTCGCCGATCATCGGGACTAGCACCACGAGTCCCCAGAATCCGTAGACAACGGATGGGATGCCGGCGAGTAGCTCAATGAGGCGTCGATAGAGTTTGCCAAGAGAGACGGGTGCGTAATAGTGGCAGAAAACGGCTGAGAGAATGCCCAAGGGTGTGGCGATCAATACGGAACCAGCCATGGCGAACACGGTGCCCCATAGCATGGGCGTGAGATTATAGAAGCCCTCGGCCGGGTGCCAAGACGGGTCCGTAAAGAATCGAAGCAGGCCGATTCCCTGAAGGACAGGAAGTGCCTCCATGATCAGAAACGTGACGATGAGTATGACGATCGTGCCGGCAACGCCGGCAAGGCCGCGTAAGAACCAGCAAAGGAAGTCGTCAGTTGACCAATGGAACAAAGTATTGCTGTGCAATGATGTCATGGACGGCTTTGGACTGGGCATAGTCGATAAAGGCTTTCGTCAATCCGATCGGAGAAGTTCGCGTGACGATGTGGAGTGGGCGAGAAATCGGAAAGGTTCCGTTCCGCACTGTCTCTGTGGAGGCAGGCACCCCTCCGGTCGGGAGCAGCTTAATCGGTACTCCTTGTGATTCATCATATTCAGCCGTCCCGATAGAAACGTACCCGATGCCGTGACGGCTGCCGGCAACAGTCTTGACGCCTTGCTCGTTGTCGCCGATCACCACTTGCGCTTTGACGTCCGCATTCTTCAGTTTGAAGTAGTGCAAGAAGACTTCCAGTGTCGATCGGCCTTCGGCCTTGTTGACGACAGTGATGGGAGCGTCTTTCCCACCGACGTCTTTCCAATTGATGATCCTGCCCGTATAGATCGCGATCACTTGTTCGTCGGTGAGGGACTGGACGGGATTGTCTTTGTGCAGAATGATTCCCACGCCATCGCGCGCCACCGGAAAAGCATGCAGATCCTTCTCATCGTCTTTCATCGCGCGCGAGACCATGCCGATATCGGCGAGTCCCTGGCGCGCATCGGCGACACCACGAGAGGAGCCGCCGGTCTGAACATCCACACGCACGTTGGGGGAGAGACTCTCAAAGCGCTTGCCGATCTCGCTGATCAATGGGGCGAGGGTGCTGGCACCCGTGACCACGAGTTTGCCTGACAGCTGACTAGTTCCGGTTGTCTGGGCTATTGCAGTTTCAGCTATCCCACCCAGGGCAAGCAGCAGAGCTGCGGAAAGCACGTGGCCGATCTTCTGTCGGGAGAGGTCAAGATATCGATACATCAACACATCTCTATATCTTAGATATGAGTAATTGTTATGTAACGGTTCCGCCACAGGATGACCCGGAACCGGCCGTGCAACCGTAACAATGGTTGCCGGTCACGATCCGGCGGTGATGGAGCTGAGCCGGATCGAAGTCACGGATATGCGACGGCGCGCCATGGTCGACCGTCAGGTCAAGCATCTGATTGAAATCGCAGTCGTACAACCTCCCGTCCCATCCGACTGAGAGTGTATGCCGACACATGACTCCAGCCGCAGCGGTGGGATTGAATGCATGAGCCAGGCGCGTCATGTATTGCTCGTAGTTGCCGCTTTCGATCAGGAACTCCAGGAACCGGCTGATGGGCATGTTGGTGATGGTGTAGAGCCGGTTGAACTCAATGCCGTGTTTAGTCCGTAGCTCCTTCTTGAATTGAGTTTCAATGGCTTCTTGCTTTGGAGGCAGGAACGCGCCGACGGGATTGTAGACCAGGTTCAAGACCAAGCCGCTATCCGGTCGTCCATATCCCAATCGGTTCAAGAGTCGGAGTGCCGCCAGCGACTTTTCAAAGATGCCCTCGCCTCGTTGGGCATCGGTCTGGCTGGCCTGATAGGAGGGGAGGGATGCGATGATCTCGACCTGATGCTGGGAGAGAAATTCCCCCAAGTCGGCTTGTGAAGGGAGTAGTAAGACGGACAGGTTACAGCGATCCATGATGTGGCGCCCGAGCCTGCGGGACTGTTCGACGAGCCAACGAAAATGCGGATTGAGTTCCGGCGCACCGCCCGTGATATCCACCGTCGGAATGTCGGTCCTGGCCAGAGCCTTCATGCAGTGCTCCGCCGTTTCCAGAGACATCGTTTCGGGCCGATCAGGGCCGGCATCGACATGGCAATGGCGACAGGTCTGATTACACAGTTTGCCGACATTGATCTGAAAGACCGTGATCCCTGTGGCGCACAGAGGCGATAAGCCGACTTGATCAAGCTGAGCCTGAAAAGAGAGGCGCGGGTTTGGTTGTTCCAGTACCTTGAGCTGTTCAGCAGCGGAGGCCAGAGGATTGTGCTGCCCCAGTAACGTCAGCGGCATATTGGTTCCAACCAGACGACAGGAATCTTCTCACTGCACAACGGTCATCAGCGCGCACGACCGATCGTCATCAAGGCCGACTCAGGAAATCGCAATTCACAACAACCAAAATCCAGGGCTTGTCCTTGCCCGTTTGCGAGAGCACGCTGAATCTCGGGCGTCACTCTGTAGCACACCTGTTTGCCGCACCGGTGGCCTTCAACCAGGCTGGAGTCTCGCAAAATGCGGAGGTGATGGGACGCATGAGGCTGAGAGCACCCCAGCTCTTGCACGAGATCCGTCACACACTTTTCACCGACGAGCAAGGATTCCAAGATGCGCAGTCGGGTTTCATCACCCAGGGCCTTGAGAATCGACGCGCATTGGCGTGGAGTGAGTACGTCGGCATTGATGGCGCGCTTCATCAACAACAGCCTCCGTCAGGCGAGCAGGTCACGGCTTCCCCGCTCACGCTTGCACCGGCACGATTCAGAATGACGAAATGAGGCTGATAGCCATTGGTCTCTAGAACTGCTACCGTCTTGGAGCAAATCTCTAGCGGCTCACCTCGCCGATAGACATGGTGATCGTCATCAACCGCTTCGACGAAGGGACCGGCCAGCAACGCATAATGGCCTTGCCAGGTGCAAGGAGCATCGGCGGGGAGGACGGCGCTCCAGTGCGGATCGTGGTCGTCGAGTGTGACGGGTTCTGCGGTCAGAAGGAAGTGTTCAGCGAAGGGCGGAGTGCTCAGCAATAGTGCTTTCTCCGGCGTGACGGACTGTGGAATTCCACGCTGGTAGGTCATGTCCCATTCATCCACGAGTCGGCTGAAGGGGCCTCGAAGGGTGGCGTACTGGATGGAGGTGGTGGTTGTTGCCGGAGGCATTTTGTAGCCGGTCAGGGTCACAGAAAAGAAGTGGATGCCGTCAATGACGCGCCAGGGTGAAAACTTGACGAGATGGATACCGAGAAATCCAGCCATCGTCATGCCATTCATATAGTCCGTGAGCGTCAAGGCGCCGGAGAGACAATCGCCCCACTTCCGGGTGTCATGGACGAGGTATTGCGGCACGGTTTGATCGGACACGATATCGGAGATCGTGAACCGTCCGCCGGGCTTGGTAACCCTATACATTTCATGAAACACCTTCCGCTTATCCGGTGCCAGGTTAATGACACAATTCGAGATGATGAGATCAATCGTTTCATCATCGACCGGCATCGCATCGGCCAGGCCCTTTCGGAACTCCACGTTTGAGGTGGAGTAACCCAGATTGACAGCCACGACCGAGACATTCCTCCTGGCGATCTCCAGCATGGTGTCGGTTATATCGATGCCGATGACGCGCCCGGTCGGGCCGACCAGCCGAGAGGCCTCAAAACAATCGATGCCGCCTCCAGATCCGATGTCTAAGACCGTCTCACCGACGCGCACCGTCTTGAGTCCGGCCGGTGTGCCACAGCCATAGGAGATTTTCAGGACTTCTTCAGGAATGAAGGTTTTGAGGTGCCCCATGTCGTAGCTGGTGGGGCAGCACATCTGCTCGCCGGTATCGGCGGCTTTGGCATAGCGTTCACTGACTTTCTGGGTGATTTCATCGATGGGCATAGCCGGCCTCTCAAGTACTACTTGATGATATGGAGATGGCTCTATGTATCAATCTTCTACGGTAAGGTCAATTGGGATATATGGGGCAGATGCCGATGTTGCAGCCGGCAGTTGCCTCGCTGTTCAGGCAAGTATGTCGGCTGACAGAAGAAAATCTTACAGAGGGTTGAGCGCGAAACTGGGAAAGGGCTTTACGATTTCACAGAATCACGCGGCAGAAGTGGCGGCTGGTCTCGGGCCGTCGGAGGGTATTCTGTCGTCCATCTATAGCGGGAGGCTGAGTTCAGACACTTTTCGCAAAGCTTCCATGAGCGTCAGGTCAAAATTCAAACGATACAGGTTGGCTTGGAGGGCCTCAAGCGTCTCTCCGTGCGCCCAGTGGTCGGGAAAGTTCGGCAGATAGCCCAGCCACTGCTTTTCCTCATCCAGGTAGTAGCATTTGATCGCTTGCATCGGTACTCCATCTTTCCGCTGAGCGGACGGTTCGCCGCGTTACGTATTTATTCCACCACACGATCCCCTATCAAACAATGAGCCTCCCTGAGAACTTCTCTCCACGGCCGCTTTCTGGGGCACAAGCGGTTTCATGGTCAGCAGGAAACATGGTGCCAAGGTCATGGGAAATCGAATTTAGTGATCCTCAGCGGTTGCTGATCATCGCAAACACGAGCTCTTCCACTCGTGCGCGGCGTTTGCTCTGGGCGCGTGACATGGGGCGAGGTAAGGTGGGCGTGTGACTATGGGTGTGGCTGTGAGATCCCTGGTGCTCTTGCGGATCGGACTGTTGATAGTGCCCCTGATCCTGGATCACTGCTGGCTCTGAATGCTGGCTGGTAAGCTCTTGGTGCAGCTGCCAGAGCTTCACCTGGAGTTCTTCGAACGACTCACCTTGTACCTCGTACTCAGGGTAGCCTTCCAGGTACCCGCGCCAGCCGTTGTCGTCTTGCCAGAGGATGTATTTTGAAGAACGCATTTGGAAAGTATAGCCGGACATTTTATATGCGCAAGTGAAGCGCGGAATTTGACTTTCACAGATAAATGACTAGGCAAGGGCAACTAAATCAATGCCTTGAATAACAGGGTTCTTCGTGGCCACACCCTCTTATGGCCGTACGTTGTGCTGGCGCACTTCTCTATATGAGAAGGGTTGTAGAGCTGGTGATTGATCACAGAGATTTATGATGCGCTGGGTTGATGGTTCTCTTCATCTTTTTCCCCTCGGCTTCCTTCCTCCGGTCGGATCCGTATCCTAAGAATTTTCTCAAGAGGCGGTCGACAGGCCCACGCAATGTTCATGTTCGAGATGCAATGCCGACTATGTAGTGGATCAGACTGCCGATTCGCCAGAAGAAGTCGACAAGAACTGCATTCGTCGATAGGATTTCCTCAGATTATCGTGTCACTTCCCAGGTTGCCGTTCCCTTCTCCTTCCGTAGTCGATGCTTCCGCTCAGTGATGGCCGTTACGCGCATGAACGTTATCCGATGTGAGGAGACACCACGCAATCATGTCGTCAGAGGCACTCTCCGGTGAACAGCTGAAAGAGCATGCGACTAAGCAAGCATTGGCAGGGGATTACGTGGGAGCGCGACAAACTGCGAGCCGGATTGGCGATACAGAGAACTTGAGACAGGCCTGGCAGAATATTCTGTTTGTCGCGGCGGAATGTAGAGATGTATATGCGGTAAAGGAAACCATCGTCGCCTGTCCTGATGAGAAGTTGTTCTATTGTCACGCCTATCGAGATTTGCCGCATACCTTTATTAAAGCGGGAGATATGGATGGTGCCATTGAAGTTGCGAGAGCGATGGGCGATCTGGGATTTTGGGGGCTGATGGGAATTGCTTTTCACTTGGCACAAGGGGGAGATCTGGTTAGGGCGAAGGAAGTTCTCTCTTTCGTTCATCAAGACCTTGAGGCACTGGTGATGCCCATGCTGGACGAATGTTATTCAAAAGCGATGGCCCAGCAGAACATCCGGCAAAGTGGACGGTAAGTATTGTGGCGCTGTCTCTTTCCCCCGTTTATGGTCGGTTGGCTCGGGACTAGAATTCATGACGTTCTGGTGCCAGGCATGATTTCAGGAAGACTCTGCGCGTCTCCTCTGGTGGTCTCTCGTGTATTGATTCCAGATTCACATGGTCCTCAAGAGAAATGTGCCGCGAGTTATCCCAGTGACCACGACGACTATGTTGGTTGTGATGCTGCCGATATTCCGGAAACAGTCGACAGGGACGCCCTTCATGGCTACATTCCAACAGAGATATTTCGGATTCCAAGCCGGCGACGATAGTCACCTTCACAGAGGAGCCGCACAACGATGCCAACCCACACACCGACCGATGAAGAGTTGAAAAATCAGGTGATCAGGCAAGTGCTGGCAGGCGATACGGCGGGGGCGCGACAGACGGCTGGTGAAATCGACGACAGACGGTACCTGCGAGACGCCTGGCAGATGATGCTGTTCGTCGAATCAGAGCGAGGAAATGTGGAAGCCGTCAAAAGCACGATCCTGTCTTGTCCGGATCCGTCGCTCTTGGCCAGCCACTTCTATCTCGAGCTTCCGCAACTCTTCATCAAAGCAGGAGATCGATCCGGGGCCATCGAGATTGCGAAAGCGATGGGCAGTGCAGGGGTGCTTCCGCTCATCGGCATTGCCGCTCATCTGGCACAGGACGGAGATATGGCCGGTGCTCACGATGCACTCTCCCATATGGAGGATGACGACTTGCGAGCCATGATTCTGCGCAAGGTGATCGCATATCAGCCGACGATTCAGCGACTGGACGGATCGAATTCGGTCGGAGGTCAGGCTGCGGAAGACGATTCGCTGGCAGCGTGACCATTGACAGCAGGATGTCTTTCTGAGAAACCCTCTCCTGTCCACCTGCAGCCTGATGGATGTGAGGATCGCGCACTACTGCCGAGAATAGCGTGTCCGCTGACCCCTCTATTTCTGCCGCCTCGACTTGCCCGCTGTGCGTCATCTATACTCCCTTTCAATAGTCTATCTTTCTGTCCCCATGCTGCGTCGCCTCACCCGTGAATGATCTGACTCGACCACTCAAGGAACGGTTTGGATTTTCGGCGTTTCGACCAGGCCAGGAGGATGTCATACGCGCTGTGTTGGCCGGGCGCGATGTCATGGCGGTGATGCCGACAGGACAGGGAAAGTCACTTTGCTATCAGTTGCCGGCGACCATCCTGCCTGGGCTGACGCTGGTCATCTCGCCGCTCATTGCCTTGATGCAAGATCAGGTCACGGCCATGAAGCAGCGCAAGATTGCGGCTGCGGCATTTCACTCCGGACTCACTGGGCTGGAAAAGAGCCTCGTACTGGAGGATCTTCAACAGCGTCGAGTGCAACTGCTCTATCTTGCACCGGAACGGATGCAGCATGAAGGATTTCTGCGCCTGTTACGTACCCTCTGGGTATCGTTGCTGGTTGTCGATGAAGCGCACTGTATTTCCCAGTGGGGCCATGACTTCAGGCCCGACTATATGAAGATCGGTCGGTTGCGCGAGGAGCTCACGAATCCTCCCTGCTTGGCCTTGACGGCGACGGCCACTGCTCGTGTGCAGACGGATGTGTGTCGACGGCTGTCGCTGCATGACCCGTTCCGACTCGTCGCCGGCTTTCGGCGGAAGAATCTGGCGTTCTCCGTGCACCGCTGTCAAACCCTGCGAGACAAACTTGATCTCGTAGACCGACTGGTTCGGGAGACCGGGACAGGCACTATCCTCGTCTATGGCGCGACCCGTCGGACGGTGGAGGAGGTGGCTGAGTGGCTGGGACAGTCCCATCCGTCGGTCGGCTACTACCATGCGGGTTTGTCTGATGACGCCCGGCGCCTGGTGCACCAGGATTTTCGTCGAGGGGCAGTAAGAATTCTGGTGGCGACGAATGCCTTTGGGATGGGGATTGATAAGCCGGATGTCCGCCTGGTCGTCCATTTCGACATTCCGGGAAGCGTAGAGGCCTATTACCAGGAGGCCGGCCGTGCAGGACGGGATGGCCAACCAGCGGCCTGTGTGTTGCTGTTCCATGAGCGGGATGTGGCCACGCAGGAATATTTTATTTCGCAGGCATCCAAGGATGCCGACGGCGCTGAACGTGCGGGGCGCATGACGACGCTCTTACAAGAGTTATTGGGGTATGTGTCGGCCTCGACCTGCCGACAGCTCGCGATTCTGGAGTATTTTAGTGATCAGGCTGAGATCGCCCTGGGCCGTTGCGGTCTCTGTGACCGCTGTGTGACGCCGGCACGACAACCAAGCCGGAAGGTTCCACAAGGACATGCGATCGCACCGGCAATTATCGAGACGGTGGCCTGGTGTGGAGGACGGTTCGGGTTGGGGCGAATCGTCGATATTCTTCGGGGAAGCCGGTCGAAGGTGCTTGCGGCCTATGGTGCGGAAGATTGTCCGACGTACGGCACTTGTAGAGCAGAGACGAAGCTGTCAGTAACCAGCCATGTGAAAGCTCTCGTCAGCTCCGGGTATCTGCGCGTTGAAGGGACGGAGTACCCCACGCTTGAGGTGACTTCCGCAGGACGAGAGGTTCTGCAAGGGCTTCGTACGGTTGAGCTGGAACAGGGGGAGGGCGTTTCATCCCGCCAGCCACTACAAAAGCCGCGTCGCTTGGATGTTGTGCCTACGGGTAATCCGGTGCCATTGCTGCCGGATCGGCAGCTTGTTGAACGGTTGAGGCAACTCCGCTCGGAATTGGCCGAAGAAGAGGGCGTGGCACCGTTCCTTATTTTTCACGATAAGACGCTGAAGGCCATTGCCGGTTCTAAGCCGGAAACGCGAGCCGCGCTATTGGAGATTCCTGGTATCGGTGAGATGAAAGCCGAACGGTACGGTCGACGAGTCTTGGCTGTGGTGAACGGAGCACATTAGCGTGTGCCTTCGCAGCTGGCTCAGCGTTTTGTATCTGTGTTTAGAAGGAGAAGGCCCGGTGCAGTGGTTCTCACCACCGAACCGGGCCCTTAGCTAGGCAGCTATGTTAGGCACCAGGATGATCGCTGCAGCCTGAACACAATCTATGGTGTGGGGTTGCAAGGAGTGATGACCGTACCTGCGAACGGACTCCGTTGCGCGGCCGTCAGTTGCCCACAGAAGCTGGTGGCACCTTCGCCGGACGGCAGCTTCTGCACCCACCCATTATAGACATTGGGAACAGGCAGCAATCCCTGTCCACCCATGCCGGCGTTCGCCGTGATGGGGTCATCGTGTGGCGCAGCATTGTCGGCCAGCACGACCCAACCTGCGATCTCGACGTCATCGACGTTGCCGTCGTTGTTCTTATCGTAGTCGAGTACGATTAAGCGGTTGGAGAACTTGCTGGTGATATAGGCATAGTACCCGCCGCCTTTCTTGGCCCCGAAGTTGACACCGTGGCAACCCGGATCGCACGCGATGCTCTTGACGAGTGCGCCTTTCCCACCATCCGCAGATGTGTCGATGATCGTGATCGTCGCGGTCAAGGTATTTCCCGTGATTACGAACTTCCCATCCGGGCTGACTGGCGTTTGGATTGGCAACCCGCCGATCGCGCCATTCCCCCCCACGGCTCCAGTCACCGGGTTGTAGTTTTGGAGCAAATTGATGTCGTTGATCTTATTCCCACTTGCCATGTCGATGACAGAAATGCTGTGGCCCAGGTAGTTGGACACATAGTATTTCGTCGAATCCGGATTGATCCCTGAGGCGATCGGCAGGGTGCCGGTCGCTGGTTTGGACTTAATTTTGTCGGTGATGAAGTCCCAGAATGTGGAGTCATTCGTATTGGAATTCGGGGTCACCATCGAATTACCGTCGTGACCCATCCAATGGGCGTGCGGCTGGGCCTGCTTGTCCCCTGGGTTTTGCACTACAATCCGGCGGTTGATGGAAACCTTTCCATCCGTGGCCTTGTTCAACTCAATCACCGCATCTTCCCCATTCAGTCCCACGTGGACCTGTTCATTATTGACTCTGGTCATCACGTGAGCGGGATCGTTACCGAGCTCGATCTCTTGCAAAAGTGTCCCGTCCGTTTGGTTATGGACGTACAGGCTCTTGCCATGCCACTCGGTATTGTAGATCTGCTTCTGATCGTGACTGGCCCACAGGTTGTGGGCGTTGTTCATCTTCTGGGCCGGCAGCGCAATCTTACGCTTGACGGTCCATTTGTCTGCGCCTTCCACATCGACCACCGTCACGGTGCTGGGATAGGCTGCTCCTTTGGTCTGGCTCACCTCATACTGGGTGTCTACCCACACTTCGCCGATTCCATCGATGGTTGGCTTCTTCACCGCGGGGATGGTCTCGCCATCAAATGCCCCTTGAAGTGCCGCATTGAGGTCAGGAACGACCGCGCCGCCAGTGACCCGGACCGGGACGGCGGGATAGGTGGGCTGATACTTTTGTCCCGATTTGGTGTAATCCTTCCAGTTCGACGGGCTGGTCACCACAAAGAAGGCTCGCAACAATCTGAGACCAAGGTTCGAATTGCTGGGAAATGCCTTGGTTTCGTCTGCCGCTTGTCTCACGTCGGCCGTATGGGTGACCCCAAAGAGATGGAGCTTCTCACCGACTTCCAACCCCTCGGTGGTCGAATCATCAACAACTACGCCCGCCAGCATGTAGGGATGCAGCTTACATACGAAGACGTAGAGCCCCTTGGCGATCAAGGCCACTTCGTGATCGTCCTTGTTCGCCTTGTCCTGATCGATACGCTCGGCGGGAGTCGCATCAGATGGCCATATCAGGCTCGTGACGGTGTGAAAACTTTCTACACGCGATGGGCCATTTGCGCCACTTGGGCCATGTTCTGACTTGGTCTGTAGGAATCGCACTTTCTCGCCCGGTTTTATTATGGCCAGCGATCGAGTGCCGGCAACTGCATTGCCGGTATCGAACCAATGGCCTGCTTCGTCCGTGACATCAAACGTGACAGCTGCAGGGACGGGCGTGGGCCCTCCTGCCGCAGGCGGCGCAGGATCGTCGCCCGAACAACCAGCTACTCCTGCCGCAAAGCAGAGAGCAGCTCCTAAACCAAAATACCTCTTCATTAAAGCCTCCTTTTGAATATGGGAACCAAAATGATGTGATAGCCTATGCTATCCGTGCCAATTCGACGCAACGGCTGATGGAAACCCTCCCGGCTGTCCTGATTGTCTTGAAGTGCGAGCCTCTTTCAATCGCTGCGCTATTACAATTATTCCTAATGTTCAGGTATAGGAATATATGCAACCATTTTCATGACAATAGCCATGCGCATTTCGGTGGCACAATGTTTCCTTTGGTAGACGCAAGCGGCGTGCCGCGAGATAGTCGGGATAGGATAAACGGTGTTCTAATAATAACGAGAGGTTCTACACCATGGTTGTTTAACCTATGGAGGGTGTATCCAATTAGATTCAGGGGAGCTGAATCTAATTGGATACTACGAGGCGCTCTTTTTTAGGTAGTTCGATGAAAAGATTTTCTTTATGCCCTGAGGTCATGAAATCGCGCTCCGGTTAGGGAAAGGTATTTGGTGACGTTCTAGATGGGGACCTGCCTGAGGAGCATATGGTGTGACAGGATCACACAGCAGTAGTCTCCCCGTCCTTGTGCGGCATTTCCGAGGTGCAAAGGAGTTTGAACTCAATAATGTTGTGAAGGCGAAGTTTATGCCGGGTGCACATACATAATCGTCGAGAATTCCTAAGGTGGGCGGTGCTCCAGGACCTGGCTGAGATGGCATAGGTCCAAGAAGAAGTGCAGCGCAAGCCATGGTCTGCAATCCATATGTCCTGCAGCACCGCCGGACTATTACGCGGCCACAGCCGGTCGAGTGGTCTTTTTTGTAAACCGTGTCGCGAGCCGTCTGGCTCGCTGAGCCTGCTGAGTCGCGCGGTGAAAGTGGATCAGGGGGTCCACGATGTTGCCACAGGTCAGGCACCGAAGGGCCTGCATCCACATCGGCAGATAACTTTCCTGCATATCCAGTAAATGATCCACAACCATCAGACCACTGCATTTGGTGCACCTCATGGGAATCCCTCCTTCGTGATTGAATGAGCGCGGATGATCGTGCTCAACCTCTAGTGAGGCTTCTACGCAATGATGATGCCACGATGATAGGTGGTGCCAACGGAACGACTTGCTCCTAACGTTGGCGTACGGCCCCGTTGTCTTGGATCGTCAACTGGTGCGCCTCTGCGCCGATTCTGAGAGCGATTTCGTTGGGGGGATTCGCCTCTCGCTGGTAAGAGGAGAGGTTGGGACAGCGTATCTCAAGTGATACGCCCAGAGGGATAAAACGATACAGGACTCTCTCTGTCCATTTCCACAGGAGCTTCAGAGTGTGGGATCTTGGCAATGTCTGAGGTTGCTCTCTTGACGATTTATATTCTGCACAAGTACCCCTCAATCAATGCTGAGCGTGAACGTGGTGGTAAACTACTGTGCCAGGAATTCGGACTGTGTGACAGTGGGAAGGAGATCCCCAAACCCTGCATTGACGGAATTCCTTCGGGTCCCGATAATGCCAAGCATTGTGGTGAGGCAACGGCCTTTGTGGGAAAAATCGAGGCAATGGAGACATGACTGTGAGCCATGTAGGTAATCACGTATCTGCGATTGTAACCGGCGGGTACGTCGTGAGCTGCCGATGACGTTTGCCCAGCTTGCCAAAGTGCTTCTGGTGCAGGCCTGCGAAGAACATGACCCTGACCACAAGTTTATCTTGCGGTACGAACGGGAGCCGTCCCGCTATGGCAATGAGGTGAGAGATCGCACGGCTGCGGAAGGCCCTCTGCATGCCGGGGAAGCGCGGGTTCTTGCACGGGCTGAGCATATCGTTGATCGACTGATACAGAAGCATCCCGTCTTTAGGTCGGCTCTTGCCGTGCTACGGGTTAAGACTCCGCTCGTACTGCTCATTAGCTGTGCGTTGGTGGGAGGCTTCCTCGCCGACCCTATTGGACCCGCCGGCCACATTAATCTCCTGAATTTTCCTCTTCTCACGCTTCTTCTCTGGAATGCGGCAGCCTATATCATATTGTTCTCCAGCATGGTTATTCCCCAACCGTCACGAGACCGGTTGCAGACTGGTTTGCTGGGGTCAGTGGGGTGGATCTTGGGACTCGTCGTGAAGGGACGGCTCAGCACACTTCGGTCTGATCGTGCGCAGAGCCCAGACGAAGTGCAATGGATCTCCGCATCGCTTGGGTCGTATGCCGCGCGTTTGCTCCATGGTGGTCGCGAGCTGTTCGTCTCTCATGCACGTAGCCTCCTCCACGCGGCTGCGGCTGCATTGGCGATCGGCGTGGTCGTGGGACTCTATCTGCGCGGCTTCAGTTTTCTGTACAAGGCCGGATGGGACAGCACGTTTATCGAGGCTCAGGGGGTCCACACGTTGCTCTCTTTCCTCTTCGCACCGGCGAGTTGGCTATTGCGGACCCCAATGCCAAGCGTGGAAGCCGTCGCTGATCTGCAAGGCACGGCCAGGGCCAATGCGGCGATCTGGATTCACTTCTGGGCGATGACGACCGTGTTGTTCATTGTGCTGCCGCGAACCGTGTTGACGATGACGGCATGGTTCCGTAAGAACCGGCTCGCCGCCGATGTGCGTCTGCCAAGCAACGATCCATATTTTCAGCGTCTACTCAATCCTTATCGCGGGAAAGGGTTGTTGGTCGAAGTGCTGGCCTATAGCCATCGTGTGAAAGAGGCCGATGATCGACTGATGACGTTCCTCAGCGAGGCCTTCGGCGTTCTGGCGGACATCCATATCGGGAACTCAGTCCGATACGGCGACCGTCCTCCGCACTTTTCGGATGATTCGGATCGAATCCTGTGTGCGGTCGTCTTGTTCAACGTGGCGCAGGCTCCCGAGGAGACGCACAGCGAATTTTTGGAAGAGTTGAAAACGACGATCCAAGGCAGAGGCCGTCCGAATATGCTGCTGGTAGTACTGGATTGCGAGGCCTATGCGCAAATCGATCATAACAAGCGCCTGAAAGAGCGGTGCCAGGCCTGGATGACCATGGTGAAAGAGTGCGGAATTCAAGCGCTGAAATACCGAGATCCTTCCGGTCCCCCGAATGAGGCACTACAAGTCTTGCCTGACTGTCTATGGCCTGGTGATTTTCGGGTGGCACGATGATAGTCCAGAAATCGCAGATCGCGCTCTCATTGATTTCCCATACAAATATCGGGAAGACCACATTGGCCAGAACGTTGCTCCGGAAGGATATCGGCCTTGTCGCCGATCGCGCACACGTCACGCTCGAGAATCAAAAGTACACGGTCCTGGAAACGGATGCTGGGGAGTCTCTGCAGCTCTGGGACACACCCGGCTTCCCCAACTGTCAAAAGATCCTTTCTCGATTGCAGGGGGCCAAGAATCCGATTGTTCGCATTCTGACGGAGGTGTGGGATCGATTCCGCGATCGACCTTCCTGGTGTGCGCAACAGGCCGTGTTGAATGTTCAGCAAGAGGCGGACGTCGTTCTCTATCTGGTGAATGCGACCGAAGAGCCGAACATGGCCGGGTACATTGCGCCGGAACTGCAGTTGCTTGAATGGATCGGAAAGCCTGTCATTGTTCTCCTGAACCAAACCGGCCCCCCGAAGGATTGGGAAGAACAACAATACCTCGAACAACCCTGGAAGGACTACTTCGCCCGGTACCGCTTCGTGAGGGGGGTCCACAACCTCGATGCATTCAGCCGCTGTTGGGTTCAGGAAGGGATTTTGTTTGAGACCATTCAATCAGTGCTCCCCTCTGAGGACCGATCCCTTATGAATCGATTGTTCGCCGTCTGGCAAGCTGCGAATATTTCCGTTTTCCAAGCAGCGATGGAGGAGTGGGCCAGGATGGTGTCACGCGCGGCGGAGTCTCGAGTGATGACCAGGGGTGACGGTTCATCCATGAATGTCCAGAAGCAACGGGCCGTCGATGGCCTCTTGAAAGACTTGGTGAACGAGGTCGGCGCGACGACGAAGTCGGTCATCGCCCTGCATGGTCTGGAAGGGGATGCGATCGGCGTGATTCAGGCCAGAATGGAACATGTCGAAGTCCAACGAGGCTCACAGGGCCGTGGCGATGCGACGCTTAGTGGTACCGCCATCGGAGGGATCGGCGGTGCGCTGACCAGCGGGGCCTATGCCGGGCTTCATCTTGATGCGGCGACTGGTGGGGTGAGTCTGGGGCTGTTCACCGTGGCTGGGGCAGTGGTGGGAGGTGTGCTTGGATTTTTCGGAGGGGACGCTTGGGCGGAGCGGCAGGCAGGGCGGACGCCGACCCCGGTGACGTGGTCTGATGAGTATCTGGATGTGTTGGTTGAAGACGTCATTATTCGATACCTGGCCATCGCCCATTTTGGTCGAGGGCAAGGACAGTACGTTGCGGACCCCGAAGATCCCAGGTTCTGGGTTGCAAAGGTGAAACCCTTGGTTTCGAAGCATCACTCCACCCTGCATGAAGAGTGGAAACGGCTACGGGAGCAAGATCCCGCGGCCAGAGCGGGAGAGAAATCCACACGACTCACGGCATTATTGACGTCTATCACGCTCGAACTACTCTGGAGCACCTATCCTGCCTCAAAACGGTTTCTGAATCGCCTGCGATAAGAACCGGCCTGTCCATGTGTCCTAGCGCTTGGTTGACAGGCTGCTGGTCTGCACAGGAGAATCCGGCTCTATGTCATCGAAAGAGATCCAGGTCATTCACCAGCCGGTTCCAGCTGTGCAGCAAGAAGCTGATGAGCCAACATTTCCCCGTTATGAAGGACCGGCATTCTTGTCGTATGGGTTCCGACCCTTCTTCTTAGGTGCCGCACTGTTTGCAGGCCTGATCGTCCCTACCTGGGTCACAGTATTCGCAAGCCAGATACCGGCGGAGTTTCTCTATCCTGCTCGTGAGTGGCACGTGCATGAAATGTTATTTGGGTATTTGCCAGCGTTGATTGCTGGATTCCTGCTGACAGCCATGCCCAACTGGACAGACCGGATGCCGTTGAGAGGTGTCCCATTGCTGCTCATGTTTTTGCTGTGGGTGACAGGACGGCTGCTTGTTACCATGCCGGTGGTCGGAGGTTCTGTTGCTGCCGTTGTAGACGGAGCATTTTTGGTTATCTTGGCGGTCTACGTCTGGCGGGAAATCATTGCCGCTCGCAGCTGGGATCGTGCACCGATCGGCATGCTGGTCAGCTTTTTCGCCGGCGCGAACATTCTCTTTCACTTGTCTGCGTTGCAGGGCAGGCCGACTGACTTTCCCGAACGTCTCGCGCTCGCCGTCATGACGATGTTGTTGACTGTGATTGGTGGGCGTCTCACCCCTACCTTTACTCGAGAGTTCTTCCTCAATGAGAAGCTCTCTCGGCCGCCGGAAGTCTTTTCTCGTGTGGATGTCGTGGCACTCGTTCTTGTTCTGCTAGGTGCTGTGAGCTGGATTGCCGAGCCGGAAAGTCTGTGGACAGGTGTCATGTTGATCATCAGCGGCGTTGCGAGTCTGGTCCGTCTGCAGCGCTGGAGAGGATGGCTGACGTGGCAGGAACCGCTCGTGCTGATACTACATGTCGGATATGGATGGATTGGGCTGTTCTTACTCGCTCTTGGCACGTCGATTCTCGGTATTGGATTTTCTCCTGAGAATGCCGTCCATCTGCTTACCACTGGCGCAATGGGCACCATGACGCTGGCGGTGATGACCCGTGCTAGTCTCGGCCACACGGGACGTCCGCGACATGCTGATCAGCTGACCGTGGCGATCTATATACTGATTAATGTCGGGGCGTTGCTGAGAATCTTTGCTCTGAACTCTGCCACGCCCGCGACTCTGACTTATGCGATGATCGGACTATCCGCGCTCGGCTGGAGTGGGGCCTACCTCCTGTTCGCATTTCACTATGGGCCCTACCTGGTCCGTCCGAGCCTTGATGAGTAGCGCTTGCAGGGTAAAGCGAATTGGTGGTCCTCAGCTAGGGCGTCGCACTCAGAATCTTGACCTTTGTGGTGGCCCGGCGACTTGAATGTGGTCCGGTGAAGGTCGGACAGCCAACTTACGATGGCGCGTGGCAGCGTACGAAATTCAAAAGGTGTCCCCGCTGGAATGGCTTGAGCGGTTCGCCCCATTCAAGATGCATTTCCGTACAGCCATAGCCTTGTGAGGTGAGTTTGGCACTCATCTCGCCGCAGCGGTGTCGGCCCGGATCGGTGAGGAGAATCTGACAGGTTGGCCTGGCATGGCTGGCCAAGAAATCCGCAAGCTGGGTGGGATGATTCCGCTCGTATAACAAGTCGCTGCCGATGATGAGATCGAAGCGGCCTAGTTCAAGAGTAGGTTCCAGCCACGGGGCGTTGAAGAAGGGAATGGGCGCGAGCCCATTGAGGTCTGTGTTCTTTCTGAGGAATTCCTCGGCCAGAGGGTGGTAGTCGCAGGCGGTGATATTGGCACCGCGCTGTTGCAGAACGAGGCTGGGGAGGCCGATCCCACACCCGACTTCGAGAATCTGTTTGCCCGCGATGGGAAATCGACTCATCTCCTTGGCGAGCGCGAGCCCGGCCGGCCACACGACACCAAAGAGAGGCCAGGAGGCCGAGGAGATTCCAATCCGCTCGGCGCAACCGTCAGGGTCGGAGAACTGCCGTCGATCGCGAAGGGTCCGAATCTGATAGGACACCGTCCCGATCTGATATCGGGTTGTTTCAACTTCGTACCCTTGTGCATTCCCAGCCACGTGGGAGTCAGTATAGACCGTTCTGCAGAAAGGGCTATGGATTTCGTGGTTTGTACATGTGGAGTGGCTGTTTGAAGAGGTT
>JAEURV010000304.1 GCA_016788465.1 Nitrospira sp.
TGGCGAAGGACGCCTATAAGTCCGGGAAGACCGTGCGCCAGGTGGCCAAAGAGCAGAAGGTGTTATCAGAGAAGCGGCTTGGGGAGCTCCTGGATCCGTGGCGCATGACGGAGCCGGGTGGACCAGTGGGGAGTGCTGGGGGATAACGGTGGCTGGCCGAACTCCTCGATCCGTGGCGCATGACCGAGCTATGCGGGGTGAAAAAAGAGGGGCGGGAGAGGAGTGGCATGAGCGGGCAGGTATTGTCTTCCAACCGGAGATCTGTATACTGAAGGACAATGAGTCGCGCCTCGTCCCGTTTCTCTTGGACAACTGGTCTTCTCACCTTGTTGCTCGCAGGGACATTCTCAGGTTGTGTCACCAGCGCGCATCAGACAGCCTCTTCTGATCGGGCCATGATACCCACCATGGGTACAAGGGGGATTTCCTGTTGTGCCATGGCGAAGGGGATGCCTCGGCAGACGGCACTGGCCAAAACAGCCGTGCGTTTTGTCGGACAGTCTCGGATTCAGATCGGTGGCCGCAAGTACAATCCCGATTGTTCTGGGTTTGTGCGAGGCGTGTATGCCTCACAGCGTGTCGATCTCTATAGTGGATTAGGAGAGCTGGATGGAGGAAATGGGGTCGGACGCATTTATACCCATATCGTCGAACATGGGCGGATTCATTACGGCCCGACCGTTCATCCAGGGGACTTGGTCTTTTTCCATAACACGTGGGATTTCAACGGAGACGGCTTACCCAACGACCCACTCACACATATCGGTGTGGTGGAGAAGGTTGAGCCTGATGGAACCGTGCTTTTCGTCAGTTCACTGTCACGTGGGATTGAACGCTACCGGATGAATCTTCAGCATCCCGATATCCACAAAACGGCCGATGGTCGAGTCTTCAACGACTTCCTTCGTCGCAAGCGGTTTGGTGACGGTATGGGGACCCAGTATCTGTCCGGGCAATTGTTTGCTGCGTTCGGAACCCTTTCACGCTAGCCCGTGTATTCACTCCCCATCATAATTCCTGGATTGGGACAATTCTTTTTGGTCAATGCAACTATTACTGCTTCTATCCAGCTACAGGAGCCCGTAAGGTCATGCCAGCCATATGGTTGGAATGTTCCGTATGATGCGAAGGTTCCAAACAGCTTCAGGATGCTCAAAACCACTATCCTTCTCACCCGCCCAACCCCGGCGCACCACGACGCGCCGTTCCGCGAGCAAGGCCTCTCGCTCTTGTATCTGGTTGTTCGCAGCCGGATCTCCCGAACGAACGACGCTTCACGGGATACCCTTCACGCGTTTGAGAACGCCCCCGGCGGACTCTTTCAGCATCCTGTCACCTCTCAGAGAGCGCGGACTGATGACGCGTTCGGAAAGCTAGGGCTTTGATCTCGATGACGACGGTAACGACCGACACGACTCAAATCGCATCCGATGTACTGCAGCGCAAGATTGTCCCGATTATCGCCAAGGAACTCACTGTTGGAGGTCCACAAGTAGCCGCTGCGGTGGCATTGCTCGATGAAGGAGCGACGGTTCCCTTTATTGCGCGGTATCGGAAGGAGGCGACAGGGAACCTCGACGATACACAACTCCGGATGCTGGAGGAGCGCCTGCGCTATCTGCGTGAGCTGGAGGAGCGGCGCGCGGCCGTGTTGGCTTCTATTGAGGAGCAAGGGAAGCTGACGGACTCCTTACGCACGACGATTGAAGCGGCTACAACCAAACAGGCCGTTGAAGATCTGTACCTTCCCTTTAAGCCGAAACGACGCACACGTGCCCAGATCGCGCGTGAAGCAGGGCTCGAGCCGTTGGCCGATACCCTCTTAGCTGATCCTCTGTTGGTTCCTGAGCAGGAAGCACTTAAGTTCATTCGTGTCGTGCCGGCTTCGGAAGGAGTGGAAGCCGTCAATGTGCCGGATGTCAAAGCCGCACTCGAAGGAGCTCGGGACATCTTAATGGAACGGTTTGCGGAAACCGCCGACCTTCTCGCCGCGATACGAACACGTTTGTGGAACGAGGGTGTCTTGACGTCGACAGTGATGAAGGACAAGGAAACGGCGGAAGAGGAAAAGTTCCGTGACTACTATGCCTATTCGGAACCGATCAAGGCCATTCCCTCGCACCGAGCGCTGGCCCTGTTCCGAGGTCGTACCCTCGGGGTCTTAAAGCTTGAGCTGGGTTTGGGAGAGGCGCTCGATGCCATGGTCCCCCATCCCTGTGTCGCCATGATTGCCGCTCATGCCGGTATTGCCGATCGTGGTCGACCAGCGGATAAGTGGTTGGCCGGTGTGTGTGACTGGACGTGGCGTGTGAAAATGCATCTGACCATCAGTGCGGAGCTGCTCGTGCAATTGCGGGAAGCGGCCGAGACTGAAGCAATCAGAATTTTCGCAAAGAATCTCCATGAGCTGTTGTTAGCGGCTCCTGCCGGGCCTAAGGCCATCCTCGGTTTGGACCCTGGTATTCGTACTGGGTGCAAGGTGGCCGTCGTTGATGCGACCGGCAAGTTGTTGGATACGGAGACGATCTATCCTCACCAGCCACGTAACGATTGGCAGGGAGCATTGGAGACCCTGGTTCGTCTGATTGTTCGACATGGCGTGGAGTTGGTGGCAATCGGCAACGGCACCGCGAGTCGGGAAACGGACAAGTTGGCCGGTGAGGCTATCAAACTGGTCACCGCTCAAAAGCCTGAACAGAAGTTGGCCAAAATCGTGGTGAGCGAAGCGGGGGCATCGGTCTACTCGGCTTCGGCTTTCGCCGCAGCAGAGTTTCCGGAACTGGATGTCAGCTTGCGAGGGGCCGTGTCGATTGCACGACGGCTCCAGGACCCACTTGCTGAACTGGTGAAGATCGAGCCGAAGGCCATCGGGGTCGGTCAGTACCAGCACGACGTGGACCAAAAGGCTTTAGCGAGATCGCTCGATGCCACGGTCGAAGATTGCGTTAATGCCGTAGGCGTCAATGTGAATACGGCCTCGGTTCCGTTGCTTGAACGGGTCTCGGGTCTTAACAAAGCCTTGGCTCGAAACATTGTGGACTATCGGAACACGAACGGGCCCTTCCCTAATCGGACGGCGATCCGCAAAGTCCCTCGGCTTGGCGACAAGACGTTTGAGCAAGCTGCGGGTTTTCTCCGCATTCCGGACGGCGACAATCCCTTGGACTGTTCCGCCGTACATCCGGAGGCCTACCCGGTCGTTGAACGGATTCTGAGCAAGTTAGGAACCGGGATAAGCGAGGTGATGGGCAAGCCAGCTGTTTTGAAAGGAATATCGGCTGCTGATTTTACCGATGAGAAGTTTGGGCTGCCGACGGTGCGAGATATTTTTAGCGAACTGGAAAAGCCGGGCCGCGATCCTCGGCCTGAATTCAAGACGGCGACGTTTCGTGACGGAGTTGAATCGGTAAGCGATTTACAACCGGGTATGGTGCTGGAGGGGGTGGTCACGAATGTGGCGGCCTTCGGCGCCTTCGTCGACATTGGGGTGCATCAGGACGGGCTGGTGCATGTGTCGGCACTGGCCAATCGATTCATCAAGGATCCTCATGAGGTGGTCAAGCCGGGGCAGGTGGTGAAAGTGAAGGTCATCGATGTCGATCTCAAGCGTCAGCGGATTGCACTGACCATGCGGCTTGAGGATGCGGCAAGCCGCCCGACTACGTCGATCCAGTCCGGCAACAACACAGCCGGTGGCCAGCGTGGGCGAGGTGCGGTTTCAGCAGGCCAATCAGCGAGAGCTCCTCAACCGGTGGGCGCCATGGCACTGGCGTTGGCCAAGGCGAGGCAGAAGTCATAGCAAACACGGCTGGGTTGACGGAAATGATTCCTTACGTTAGGGTAATACATAATAGTAAAAGAAAGGAATCGCGATGATTGTTACGCTCACCAGTAAGGGACAAACGACCATCCCTAAACCAATTCGAGACCATCTTGGGCTTCATGCTGGAGACCAACTCGATTTTGTTATCGAGCCGGATGGGCGCGTGACCCTGCGACCCGCTACCATCGATGTGATGGATCTTGCCGGTCTCTTGTGCCAAAAGGGGAGAAAGGCACTCTCGCTTGAGGAGATGCAGCGAGGGATCCTAAAAGGCGCGACTAGGCACACCCGATGATCGCAATTGATACGAATGTGCTCGTGCGGTTTCTCACGCAGGACGACCCCGACCAAACTCGCCGTGTGCAGCGGTACTTTGCGACCGCAAAAGATCGTGACGAATCCCTATTTCTCAACCACATTGTGCTCTGCGAGTGCGTCTGGGTGCTCAGCTACAGTTACGGTTTTCCCAAAGCTGCTCTTGTCGACGTGTTGGATCGGCTCCTCGTCACTAAACAGTTCGTCATCGAAGACAAGCCGGCGGTGTGGGCCGCGGTTGCTGACTACCGCACTTCCCATGCGGATTTCGCAGATTGTCTGATCGGGATCAAGAATCGGAATGCGGGCTGTGAAACCACCATCACGTTGGATCAGGGGACTGCGAAGCTCACGACCTTCCGTCGGTTGTAACTTCCGCACGGCATATGCCCAGTTCACGCAAGCATCTCAGCCGCTTAGCGCCATGGCACTGGC
>JAEURV010000315.1 GCA_016788465.1 Nitrospira sp.
GCGAATCGCCGCGTTTGGGACCGGGGTGCCAGCCCATGACCGCGAGTAGTACCAAGAAGCTGATGACGTACGCAATCGCGACGTGCCAGCCGTGATACACCCAGCGACCGACGTTCTTCGCATCCGGATACATGTTGGACAGCGCCACGCCGGCGGACGAGCCGAACCAGATCATCGAGCCGCCGAACCCGACGGTGTAGGCGAGCATGCCCCAGTCATAGCCGCCTTGTTTCAGCGCGAGCGCGGTGAGCGGGATGTTGTCGAATACGGCGGAGATGAACCCGAGCCCCATGGCTGATTGCCAGGATGCAACCGGCAATTTTTCCACCGGCATCATCGAGGCGCAGGTGACCAGGGCGAGCAGAAAAATCGTCCCCCTGGTCGCGTCGGGTAGCAGACTCCAATCCGGTTTGCGTGCCGGCGCGGAAATCAGAATCGCCAGTGCCACGGCCACGCCGATGAAGGGGAAATGATCGGCGATCTCGGCGTGGACCAAGTTGATATACACATTGGTAGAAATCGCCGTCACCAAGATGAACGCCACGATACCGACTCGGCCCCAGTCCACATGCGCGCCACCAGGCTCATAGGCCTTCAACGGCGAATATTTGTTCTGCTGCAACGCAGCCGGGATACCGAACAGGACCAGTGCGACCACTGCCGCGACATAGGCATGGAGTACTTGAGCTGGGCTCACGCCGTCTATCCACATCATTGTGGTCGTCGTGTCGCCCACCACACTGCCTGAACCGCCCGCATTGGAGGCGGCGACGATCGCAGCGAGGTACCCGATGTGAACCTTGCCGCGAAAGACGGTGTGCGCCATGGTGCCCCCGATCAGCGCCGCGGCGATGTTGTCGAGAAAAGAGGACAGCACGAACACCATCGCGAGCAGCGCAAACGCCCCTTTCGCTTCTCCCGGCAGGTACTTCGGCAGCACCGAGGGAACGTGGCTTTCCTCGAAATGCTTGGACAGCAATGCAAAGCCGAGCAACAGGCACAGGAGGTTGGCAAGAATGACCCACTCATGGGCCAGGTGGCTCAGCAAGCCTGGTAGGCCGTCGCCGGTCTTGAACCCGGTGAAGGCCAATTTGTATAACGCGATCGTGCCGAGTCCAGTGAGCGCTACTTGTAGCGTGTGGTGATGGAACAGTGCGACACCGAGCAGCGTGAGGGCGAACAAGATGAAATCGAATGGGATGCCGAACGCGGTGGGTGGGTCGGTCGCCGCGACAGCGAACGACGGGGCGAACCATAAAGCGAACGTCGCTCCGGCGATGACCAGCCGGGGGCCGATGCCCGCGTGTGACGATGGAATTTTCTGCTCTTCAAGGCGCATGAGGCTCCCCCTGATTCGCGGTGATCAGAGCCCACATTCTTCATGAACGCATCTGCTGCAACCGAGGATACGTCGCTACGACAATATCCGTCGTTCGCCATTCGATAGAACTCAGGGCCGTGAGTTTGCCGAACGGTGAAGCG
>JAEURV010000332.1 GCA_016788465.1 Nitrospira sp.
GCGTTCGCGAGAATGACGGGCAGCGAGTCGATCCAGATGCCGTAGATGAGCCACAGCAGCACACCCGTGCTGAATGTCGTCACCATTCCCCAGGATAAATCCCCGGTTGATTTGGACTGCCACGCCTTCGCGATCTGAGGAATGAAGGCAATCGTGGTCAATGTTCCGGCTATCAACCCCAGCGTCGTGACTCCGTCCACTTCCTACACCGGCCACTTTTCTTCGCGCCACGCCATCTCCCAGAACATCCACTCGTAGCGTGAACTGATGATGAAAGAGTCCTCCATCCGTCGTAATTCGTCTCTTCCTGCTGTCTTGGCCCACTGATCCACTTTCTTTCGCATCCAGAGCTGGACTTCCGCAAACTCGGGAGACGCATAGAGCATGAGCCATTCACGGTAGGGATGGCTCTTGGCTGGGTGACCTTTTCGTAGTAAATGTTGTCCCACGACACAATAGACCCATGCACAGGGAAGGGCCACGACCGTGATTTCCGTCGTAGTCCCTGCGGCGGCCACCGCGAGCATGTGTCTG
Source organism: Nitrospira sp. (assembly GCA_016788465.1). Classification (GTDB taxonomy): domain Bacteria; phylum Nitrospirota; class Nitrospiria; order Nitrospirales; family Nitrospiraceae; genus Nitrospira_D. Next base: position 535 of record JAEURV010000332.1, read on the forward strand.
GTGTATGCATAGTTTGTCGGTGCCATGGGAACGGCTGTCATCTGTTTCGCGGTCATGTTCCAGCGTTTGCCGTAATTTTCATGCAGGCTACGCTCGACGACGATCGTCTCCTCTGCCAGCTTGTTGAATCGGAGAGCACTTTCTGCGTCTGGTGCTTTGACGGCTGCAGCTGCGAAGACACGCGCGAGGTCGCCGAGAAACCGTGCATCCTGCAGGATGTAGTATTTGAACTTCTGCTCAGACAACGTTCCGTCGCCGAGCGCGACGACAAAGGGGTGGGTCAGTTGGGAATCCCAGATCGAACTGGCCAGTTTGCGCAAATGGTTTGAGAATGACATGGGTGCTCCGAATCGAGACGTTATGAGTTTTGGTCAAGCACTTCACAATCGAAATCTGCCGTGAGGTGCTTCGACATTACCGATACGGAATCCAGGGCCTGGAGAGGCGGTTCATCCCGTCCAGGGCTGCAACCTTGTAGCACTCTGCTAAGGTCGGATAGTTGAAGACCGTATCGATAAAGTAATCGATCTTACCATGAAAGGCCATGACGGCCTGACCGATGTGGATCAGCTCGGTGGCGCCTTCGCCGATGGCATGAACTCCCAACAAATGCCGAGTGTGTCGATGGAAGAGCAGCTTCAGCATGCCGGTTTCGTCGCCCATCAGCAGTCCGCGGGCGATTTCTTTATAGCGGGCGACGCCGACTCCATAGGGGATGTCTGCCTGCTTGAGCTCCTCCTCGTTCTGTCCCACCAAAGAGATTTGTGGAATGGAGTAGATGCCATATGGCAATAACGAATTGTCGATGCGATCCGGCTGGCCGAAGGCATGGCTGGCTGCATGACGGCCTTGCTGCATCGAAGTAGAGGCAAGGGCTGGAAAGCCGATGACATCGCCTGCCGCATAAATGTGCGGAACTGCCGTCTGGAAATGTTCGTTTACACTCAGACGACCTCGATGGTCCGATGTCAATCCCGCCGCTTCCAGATTGAGCCCCTTTGTCGCCCCCTCCCGGCCGATGGCATACATCAGTGTGGAGGCCTGGATCGGCGGGTTATGGCGCAAGGTCACATGGATGGAATTGCCTCGCCCTCTCGTGATCGCGAGGACCTCTTCGTTGTGGTAGAGGGTGACGCCGATTTCTTTCATCTGTCGCTGGAGCAAGTCGATGATCTCGGCATCGGCAAACTCTAAGAGGCGAGGACGTTTGTCAATGAGGATGGTGGGAATGTCCAATGCGGCGAGGATGGAGGCGTACTCTGTGCCGATGACTCCGCCTCCGACGATGACGATCGAGTCGGGAATGCGCTTCAGACTCAGGAGCCCATCCGTATCAATGACTCGTTGGTCATCGAAAGGAATGTTTGATGGTCTGGCTGGTTCTGTTCCTACTGCAATGATAATGAAGTCTGCCGTTAGTTCGAGCGCGCCGCGGTTCCTTTGTATACGCAGGCGATACGGATCGACGAAGCTGGCTGAACCGAAAAACAGATCAACCTGGTTTCGGGCCATCTGGTTCTGCACGATCTGAATCCCGTTCTTCATGACGTGGTTGGTATGGGTCGTGAGTTCCTCGATGGTAATCGTATTCTTGAGTCGGTACGGGGTGCCATAGACGCTGCGTTGGGGAATCCCAGAAACAAATATCGCGGCTTCACGCAAGGCTTTACTTGGAATGGTGCCGGTGTTGATGCAGACACCTCCGACGACTTCCTTCCGCTCAATGACGCCGACTTTTTTGCCAAGCTTGGCCGCCTGCACCGCAGCTTTTTGACCGGCCGGTCCTGTGCCGATGACGAGTAAATCGTAATGAGACATGGTTTCTGGAAAGGGTGAGGCTGAGGGGAGCAGATATGCGTGCCCCTCGAACCTCAACCCGCCTTCCTCTCAGCTCTCGGTGACCAACCGACGGGCGAATTGGAAAGCTTCTTCCATGTCCGGTAGTTGGGTGAGCTCAGGGGTAATTTGAAGATAGCGGATGGTATTTGTCTTATCGACGACCAGGATGGCTCTCGTCAAAATGTG
>JAEURV010000341.1 GCA_016788465.1 Nitrospira sp.
AGCCCTGAACTGGTGGACCATGTCATCTATGTGATCGATGTGTCGGGCGGGGACAAGATTCCACGAAAAGGCGGACCTGGTATCACGCGATCTGATTTCCTCGTCATTAACAAGATGGATTTGGCTCCGCATGTGCGTGCAGATCTTTCCGTAATGGATCGGGATACCCGCAAGATGCGCGGTGAGCTTCCCTTTGCCTTCACCAATATCCTGTCCGGTGAGGGAATGGATGCGGTCGTGGCCTGGGTTGAACAACGTATCCCGCAACGAGTCAAGCCTTCATGACCACGCCGACGCGGCAGGAGCAACAAAAGCGAACGTCCCGGAAAACGGGTGTCTCTCAACCGAGGGGTTCCTCCGGGGCAAGCACGTCTGTCCGGAAGAAAAAAGCTCCTGCACGATTTGCGACCGAGCTGGTCGGGCGAGCCGGTGAGCTGAAGCTGACCTATACGAAGCTCGATTACCGTACGGTGATCTCTCACTCGTATTTCACCACGCCATGGAAATTGCTGCCTCCCATCTATCTCGATGATACAGGATCGGCCTACACGCTGCTGGTCAATCCATCCGGCGGTCTGGTCGGGGGCGACCATCTCTCCATCGACATGACGGTTGAGCAGGGTGCGCATGTTCTGATTTCTGCTCCTTCTGCCAACCGGGTCTATCGAACCGAAGGCCCGGTCTCCGACCAGCACGTTACCATTGCGGTCGAGCCTGGTGCGATTCTCGAATGGTTTCCTGAGCATACGATTCCTTTTGCGGGATCTCGGTTTCGGCAGAGCCTCAGGGCCACGGTTGCACCAGGGGCGACGCTCTTTTTGTGGGATGCGCTTGCCTCCGGCCGCATCGCACGAGGAGAACGGTGGGCCTTTACCGATCTGGAAAACGAAATCCTGATCGCGACAGCCAATGGAAATTCTCTCCTTGAGCGGTATGCCCTTGATCCGGCAACGGACTTAGGAGTGGTTGGGCTGGCTGAAGAATGGGATTACGTGGCTTCGTTTTACGTCGTGAACGATGCAATGCCGCCGGAGGTTTGGACTGGGTTGGAATCGAACATCGCGGCGCTCCTGGACACCAAACCAGGAGCGGTCCTTGGCGGGGTATCAACGGCACCAGTGCCCGGCCTTGCCGTCAAGCTGCTCGCTCGCACGGCTCCTGATCTCTTGGCGATGATGGATGCCTTATGGGCAGCCGCTCGCGAAGCGGTATTGAAACTCCCGCCGGTGTCTCTCCGAAAATATTAGAACGGTATCCTCTCCCGGTTCGGTTCTTCAATTGAGAAGCGTCAGAAGAGGTTCTACAGGTTTGAGGCCTGAGGGTCTGCCGCGTTCGCTGTCCTGAGTGACCAGGCCAATCCCAGAAGAGAA
>JAEURV010000345.1 GCA_016788465.1 Nitrospira sp.
GCCGTCTCCCGTGCCTTGATGACACTCTGCTGATAGTTTGGCACCGCCAAGGTCGCCAGAATCCCGACGATCGTCACAACGCTCATGAGCTCCACCAAGGTGAATCCCGCCGCGCTCGTCAACACGGCCTGATGCGATACAGGCCCGCCCGCCCGTTCGACCTTACTGCACATGAATCACCGCCCGCTGAGTACTGACCGGCTCCGCTGCATCATGTGAAGAAGTAGCCAGCGTTAACGTCGCGTCACCCCTGCTCTTCCCTCGGAAGAAGACCAACGCCAGCACTCGACTCCCTGTTTCGCTCGTGCTCGGTCGCCGCACCGTGAGGATCACTTGTCCGTCCATCGCACGAGCGGAAATCGCCGCTGCGCCTGGCTCCACTCGACGGTATTCCACCAGCTTCGGATCATAGGCGACCGTCACCAGTGATTCCGATAGGGACTCAAGTGCCATGGTCGAGAGATCCACACGAAACTCCTGGCCTACCATGGCCGATATATCTGAGGTGTTAAAGGTAATCAGCCCTGGAGCACGCTCAACGCGCTCAGATGACGATACAGAACCCTTCGTTTCATTCGATGACGTGGTTGAGCCTGCGACTCCCAGCCCCAGTATTGATGCCATTGGGGCAGGCGGCATGCCTATTCGTGTGGCTGTGGCGGGAGATACTGTCTCACCACTAGCTGGCGGATCCACCATCGTTTTGAGCGTCGTTGATTCCTGATCAATCGACGTCACCGGTGGTCCGACTTCCGTCGATGCTGGCGCCCTCAATGAGGAAGGCTGCTGTACCTCCACGCCCCCTGGAGCGGCAGCGGACGAGTGGATATGTTGTATTTGAGATACGGCCCGTGCACGCGGAGCATAGAGTTGGGTGGTGGCATAATTCTGATCGGTGCCCGACCAAAAGGCCTGGTTCGCGATTGGAGGCGTGGTCAAGCTGCGAACGATCCGAGGCGTAATGGTCAACACCACTTCCGTTTCGACCCGATCCACCGTGGTCGCCGTCAGGAGCTCCCCGAGGTATGGAATGTCGCCAAGGATAGGGACCGTCGAGCGGTTTTTGCGATCCTCTCCCTGAATGAGTCCGCCTAGCACGACCGTTTCGTCGTTCCTCATCATGAGGAAGGTCTCCGCTGCACGTGTGCCAAATTTAAACTGCTTTATTTCCGGACTCGCCTGCAAGATGACTTGATCGCCCAGCCGCGTCACTTCGATCTTCAGCTTCATCGCGATCTCATCCAGTGCGTTGATTGACGGTTCCACCGTCAGCTTGACCCCGACATCCTTGTACTCGATCGAGGTGACGGTGGACGTGGTCGGAACGGCGCCGGTCGCCGCCTGTCCGGGCAACACATTGGTCGTGGATAACAGAATCGGCTGCTTGTCACCCACACTGATCGCCGCGGCCTTGTTGTTCAGCACCCGAAGCTTAGGGGAGGCCAATGTCCTCGCGTCGGACTGTTGCTTGAAGAAATCAGTCAGCATGCTGGCAGGAAGTGTGAAGAGATAGCTCTGCGGGTTCAGGGCCATCAGCTGGTTCAGGTTGAACGTGGTGGGTGCTGTGGAAATGCCGCCCGTCCCATTCGTGATCCCGAATCCCAGTTGCTTGGCAAAGTTAATCCCATATTTCATGCTTTTGGTACGATTGACCTCCAACACTTCCACATCCAGTTCAACCTCAGGCTCACGTTGATCGATGGCGAACAAGAGCTTCTCGGCCAGATGGAGTTTGGCCGGCTCATCGCGGATCACGATGGCATTGACCTTGTCATCGACATGGATCTTTTTACTGTCGAGCATCGTCCGGACCAAATTGACGGCATCCTTCGCCTTCGCATTCGCCAGGTAATAGGTCCGCATCATCAGATCTTGATACTGGGCCTGCTTCTGAGTGCTGTTGGGCATGACCAGAATCGTATCCGGGGCGACCCGTTGCGCAACCAGCCCGTTGGTGTTCAAGATCAGATGCAGCGCTTCATCGAACGGCAGATCCTTGATGAAGATCGTGATGGGATCGTCACGCACCTCCTTGTCGAAGAGGACATTGACGCCGGCCGTTCGGGCCAGGATTTCAAACACCTCTTTTAGCTTAGCCTCCTGAAAGCGAAGTGTGAGGGGTTCATCCGAGTGGCCGAACGTCTTCGCCGCCCGCTGTTGTTTCGTGAGCTCCGTGATGCCGTCCAACGCGGCCGTTTGAGTTGGGTCAAGCTCCACCGCCCGTTCCAAAGCCGTGAGCGCTTCTTCTACACGCCCGAGATTCTGCAGTTTTTTGGCAGCCTGAAGCTGTTCCTGGCTCTCCTTCAGTCGGAGCGTATCGGCGATCATTGCATGGTACTCGGCCTTGGAGGGGTCGAACCCGAGGGCGATCTTAAACTCCTGGAGCGCCTCCGGCAGCCGATGGTTCTCAAACGCCAGTTTGCCGAGGGCATAGTGGTCTGCCGCGGCAGCGGTCTTCGCCTGGTCAAGCTGCCGTTGAATCTTCTCATCAAACGGCGCTTTGCGCTGCGCGTCTTGATAGGCCACTACCGCCTGATCCCACTTGCCTTCACCAGCTAAACGGTTGGCTTGCTTGAGCTCAGGAGACACACAGCCGGCCAGGGTCCCTAATACCACCAGCCCAATGCCGACTGTTTTGGAGTGCTGCATAGTGTATTTCATGATGTGGTTGGCTGGTGTCAGGACGTCCAAGGCTGACCGGTCCCCTTCCCACAGGTCCCACAGAGGCTGCTGCGTACCAGACCAGTTCATCATGGATACCATCGAGTTGACACACGAAGCCGTATGGAACCTCTATCGGTAAAACCATGAGAAACCTGACTCCGGCATCAATCCGCATCATTCATCATAGTTTTTCACGAAACTGGGGAGACGCCATGTGAGACGGGCACGTGGCGCAAGAGGGATCAAGACATACTTGAAACAGTATGTCGCGGTCAGGAGGAGCGAGCCTGCCCGCCTCCCCATAGCGAAACCGCGGGCAGCCATGTCGCAGTGACGTATCGGCGGTTGCAGTAGCAGGCGTCAAGAGCCAGCGATTTCTGGCCACAGTTCCGGTGCGATCGTGCTACTGACTTGGGCTCGAGGGCTATCTGCGCACCTTGGCCCACTTGACCACCGAGATTCGTCAGGTCGCCTCCACCATTGAGAGCCAGGCTGCGGCCGACCCGCAGGCTCAATTGCTGCAAACGGTGCCGGGCATCGGCGCCTACTCGGCGTTGCTCATTATGAGTGAGATCGGGGACATTCAGCGATTTCCCGACAGTCGCCGGCTCTGCTCGCATGCCAGACTCGTGCCGTCCGTGCATGCGTCGGGTGGAAAGACCCGCTTGGGGCGGCTGCCGAAGCAAGGTTCGTCGTGGCTCCGGTGGATTCTGGTGGAGCTCTCTGTGCACGCGATCAACGGTGCGCCTCAGTTCCGCTCGCTGTACTACCGAGTCGCGAAAAAACATGGCGCGAATACGGGGCGAGTTGCGGCGGCACGAGCGATGTTGAAGGAGATCTATGCGATGTTGACGAAGCAGGAGCCGTTTCGTCCGATCGCGAAGGGGTTCCCCGGTCAGCGCCCTGGGGTCATGGTCCACTGAGGAATGCCTCCGTGAGGCCCCGAGACTTGATTGCGCGACCGGGTCCCATTACATTTTGGGCCATGAGCCCGCTCAGGTGACTGACTTGTCGTCCACAGAGACGCGCAAGGACCCGGATTGTCGATGGTTGAGTTCGCCCCTTGACAGCCGTTTTCATAGGTGACCCATATTGCGTTGGATTGAAGCCGAGCGAGAGTAGAACTCCCGAAACAATCTCGCCTCGATAGATCCTATCCGTCAGTTTCCGCTGAAATCCCAAATATCCTGAGCCAAACGGTTCAAGTTCACGACTGTTGGATGAACCTCTAGCACATACACATTAGCCCTCTTCTTGTTCGTCGATTGATCCTTCATAACAGGATATTGAAAAATCAATGCTCAACTTAGCCAGTTTCTGAAGAAATGATGCATCAAATGCTAAATTGCACTGATCCTGCCACGTTACATTCAAATCTAATTCAATTGACGTGGCGCCGCATGAGCGCAAGCTGTCAATATGTAGACTCAAAACATCTACGATCCATTGCTCCGGCAATATTAGCCCAGGTTTTGTTTGACTATTAAATGGTGCTTCCAGTACTGCACGACCATAGGGAATCGGTTGACCACGATACCGACCAACGTTCCCTATTTCGCCTGGTTCGTTCTTTCTGGCAAAGTACAGATCTGTTTTCTTCTCTGCCAGATAAGGCGAAAAAGTCTCACCTGAGATCCAACAGCTTGCACGGATCAGTACCATAACTATTCTCCTAGTTGTCCATACGTCGTAATGGGTACATCTGTTTGAACGGTTCTTCCTGTGATGCGATCTTTAAATGCAATATTTCCTGCTCTATCTACACCGATATCAGGATTTTTCATACCATGAAGGTCTTTTAGATCGACTGTCATCGACTTCTTTATAGCGTGTACCTCTTTCTCCGCCACACCGAGTTGTTGTGCGAGTCCGTTTAGCGATGGAAACTTTACATTACCTAGCACTTTAGATCCCTTCAGCTGACCCAACGCTGCGGCCGTGAGAGATTCGAACCGCGATTGTGGTTTCAACGTCAATGGATCGTGTCCGATGACTAGTCCTGCAATGCTACGCCCCAAGGCCATAACAGGATTGATAGCTGTTGCGATCTCCCCCACTACACTGGGCTCGGCCATCTCCAAACCCCTGTTGGGTCCAGTCCCAGCCAGAGAATGAGACAGCCGGGCGGGTAGCGGTGACCGTGACTTCCGGGACGTCGAGGACGTCCGCACCGAATGGCGAGCTGTTGAAGAGCGTTCCACCCACAATGAGGCCGAGTCCAACTCGGTCTCCGCCGACGCCGTCGAGGGCCCAGGAGCAGGAGAAACAGGTGGGGTATACGGACTGGAGAAGGTGTACGGCTCCCGCCCGAAGAACGTGTCCTGGTCTGTTCTCCAACCGGTCATAGCGGCAGAACAGCGGTGGTGCACGAAGCCCTGGGTGCCGGGATGGCGTGCGACAGGATCCACCTACCGCCAATCACGGCATCGGGCAGGATACAGGGGAGCGGGCAGCAGGGTTTCGTTTCACGTGAACAGTGAGCTGGGTGGGCCCTCTTGAGCATGTCGTACACGGGCTGACGCGCCACCCCACGCATCGCCCTAGCGCGCGATAGCCTACAGACATGTCGAGTCTCGCAAATAGGGCATCCGTGCGCGTCTGGGGTCGCACAGAGGGAACTGCGGCCTTACCCCATGCACGCGTCACGATCCGAGCTCACCTGGCCCGCAACTGCTGGTGTGTACAGTCAAGAACCGACCCTGATTCGCTACGCAGGAGCCCCACGGGGGATTCTGGTGGTCTACAGAATTGCGTTGGACGCAATGGGTAAGCAAGTCTGTCGTATCGCAAGACTTAACACTAACTACCCCTGAGTCTTCTGGTACCCCCCTCATTCGGAGACTCCTCTTATGGCAATTTTCCTTTATTCCACTCCTTGATCACCATCTCGGCACCAAATCCTATTAACCCCGGAAGAGCAGACAACCGACGCAAAACCGGGAGAGCTTTGTCCGGCTCATGTTTCAGCAGGTGAGTCGCGGCCCAACATTGCACACGCGGATTCTCATGCCCCAAGACCGACAAGAGGGCGGCATGTTCTCCCTCAGGTTCTGCCATCAGTTCATTCAGTGCGTTGATTAACGCATCGTGTGCGGCATTCGCCTTCTCCGAATCACGTTGTTCGATTCCTTCTCCATGTTGTGTTGCGGCTTGAACATATCGCGCGAGCGCTAATTGATTACTCATTTTGGGCTCCCGAGCATCCTCTCGATCATGCGTAAGCCAAACTCTTTTTGTTCGTTGAACGATTGATTGCGGAGCCACTCTCGGACAGTGAGATTATTGGTAAAGATGTCCTTCGAAGAATAGTATGCGCTTACATCTTTGTGCAGATCAACGCTTAATGAGATCACATTGTCTCTACTGTGAATCGCATCTGCGCCAAACTTCCCGATTTGAGCTTGTTCGACAATATGGTGCCATTGCCGATTTTCTCCTGCAGAACCCAACGCACGTTTGAGCGTGGAAAATGATGAGTACGCCGGACCTAGTTTACTGACCATTCCCACCAATGGTACCGCCGCCAAGGCCGACCATCCTGCCTCGTCGTAATGGCCACGCACGGTACTGATGCCAGCATTGAGGAGCCCTGCCGGTGTACTGACGAGGGGATACGGCACCGCCTCCGCCATGCCTAACCCCTGTTGGGTCCAGTCCCAGCCAGAGAATGCATCTGAGGCCATCGGGCGCCCAGCAGTCACATGCACCTCCGGGACCATGAGCACCTCAGCACTGGACATCGACCGCAGGAAGTCGGCCCCGCTCCCCATCAGGCTCGATCCAAACCGGCCTCCGCCGAAGCCGTCGGACATCCAGGGTCGAGAGAAGCTGGACGGAGAGAAGTTCGTTTGAAGCGTGTAGAAATCCCTCCCGAAGAATGTGTCCTGACCCATCCGCCAGCTGCGCACCGAGACCCCGTCATATTGCGGCATCCTACCACCGGGCCAGAAGCCTGATTCCGCATCAATCTCCGCCTGTCCGGTCGGATCGAGATACCGCAACGGGTTATTGCCGGCATAACTGTAGCGATTGAGATTTTGCGGGTTCAGAGGGTCGGGGACGAGCGTATCCGGCGAGAGAAACCGGCCGAACACGGGGTGATAGTACCGGGCTTCATAAAAGTAGACGTTGCTACTCGCGTCCAGTTCCTTCCCCGTGTACTTGTAGGGTACATTGACCGCGGGGGTGGTAAAACTCTGATTCGTGAGGAGGTCACCATACGGATAATAGGTGATCGCCTGCACCTTGGCCCCAGCACTGTCGGTGATCACACTGGAACTACCTAAGTGATCCCCGTGCCAATAGTGCACAGCACCGCTCGTGACCGCTACCGTTGCGATACGCGTATCACCCGCCCAGATGAAGCGACTGCAACTGGTAGTGGCGCCTGTCGTATCGCATTCGTACAACTTACTGATGTAGCGCGTAGTCGTCGTCCCATCGATCTTCTTCACCCGACCCCCGTCTCCGTCATAGGTAAAGGTCGCCGTGGTGGGAATACTGGCAAAGGTAGTCGTAACGCTGCTCAAGCGATTGTCTGTGTTATAACTCGCGCTATATCCAAAGAAACCAGTGGGGTCCGTCATGCCGATCGCGTTGCCATTGTTATCGTACGTGATCGGGTAAGAGCCAGCCACGCTCACCGCATGGGGTCGAACGCTGTTGGGGCCACTGGCTGGATAAGTATAGATGCCCATGGGCTGCCCGCCTAACTTGGGCTGATCGCTACTCATCATATTCCCAATCTCGTTGTAGCTATAGGTCAGCGTCGCGGTTGCCCCACCTGCTCCATAGGGGCCGATCGCACTCGTCAGCCGGTCCAAGGCATCGTAGCTGAAGTCTTGATTGCCATTGATCGGATCGGTGATCAGATCCACATTCCCATCGGCCGTAAACGTATAGGTGAAATCTTGATACAGGGGATTCGTCCCCTTCTGGGTCTTGAGGGTACAGAGCTTGAAACTATTCGCGGGAACACAGGTCGGATGGGCCGGATCGGCAAAGGCGCTGGTCGTTACCACCCCATTGCCATAAGTGATGGTTTGGGCCTTGCCTTGGGAGGTGTAACTACCGTAGGTGGCATAGATTGTGGTGCCACTGCCTGCCTTGTCTTGGACTTTGTCCAAGACCGGGCCGGTATAGAGATACTCCACCGTTTTGGCAGGACTGGTTGGATATGTGACTTCTTTCAGCCGGCCGAGACCATCATAGACACTGGTAGTGACATAGGTGGTGCTATCGAGGACGCGAGTATTCTTACTGACGCGACCCATTGCATCGTATTCAAAGGTGACGTTGGTGGCGGCATCGATGGCCTGCTTGAGCCGACCTTTGCGATTAAACGTCGTGACGGTATCGTCATAGATGTAGCGCACGTCGCCACTGCCGGCAGCCTTCTGGGTTGTGTAGTCTTTCTGCGTACGCCGATTGAGGCCGTCATACCGGAACCACAGGTGCTGATTCTTCGCATCCGTCTGTCGTGTGAGATTTCCTGCTGCATCGTATTGGTAGTTCCAACAAGGCGACGAGTACCAGGGATAGGTGCCGGCCGGAGTGATCGTTGTTACATCCCCACACGTACTGGTCCCATTGGTGCTCATGTCGGGATCTGACATGGCGAGCTTACGATTGAGCGTGTCGTACCGCATGGTGGTGCGATTACCCAGGGTATCGACGACTTTGGTTAAATTCCCCAGCAGATCGTACGTGTAATTGGTGGTGGCGTAGGGGCTACCCACGGTGGTGTCGCAGGTGCTGAAGAGAGTGCTATATTCCTCGATCTTCACCACCCGGCCATACGCATCCTTCGTTTCACGTTTGCGCTCCCCACTCGGATCGAGGGTCACGGTGACAAATGGCGCGTAGCAGCTCTTGCTGATGACCGGACTCCCGCTCAGCGTATCGGGATGGGTGACTTGTGTGACCCGGCCGAGAGGATCATATGTCATGCTGCGCCAGCGCCCGACGTTTGATTCCGTCGTTTTGAAATAGGGGAGACTCGTGCGGAACACCTGCCCCTTCACATCGTACTGTGTGTCAGTCACGAGAATGGTCCCATTCGGGCCGCTGCTCTCCTTCTTGATGGTTCGGCCGAGCCCGTCGAAGAAAGTGCTGCTGGTCAGGGCCGACGGCAGGAGGGCGCCACTCGTGGTAGTGCTAATTTTTTGCGTGCCGATGACCCCGAACTCGGCGAGAGTCGGATAGGCCATCTGGGTGACGAGACCATCGGGCGCCGTGGTCTTGGTCCTGCGGCCTAGTGCATCGTACTCATGATTGACGACCTTGCCGTTGGGATCCGTCACACTCTTGACGGTGCCGTAGAAGCCCGTGGCCGGATCGATGGTGACCCCATTTACGCCCGAATAAACGGTGGTCGTCACATGGCCGAGCTGATTGGTGCTAGTGAGTACAAAGGTCTTCGTTGGGTCATAGGTGAGCGTGGTTCTATTGCCTAACGGATCGCGCGAGCAGAGCAAGACCCCTGTCGTGGGATCGTATTCCATCCCGCTCACGGGATTTGTGCCGCCGCTCAACCACCGCTCAACCTTCGTGAGCTTGCCTTTGGTGACGGCGGTACTGCTGCCCGTTGGTGCCGCAGTACAGGCCCCTATCCCGGTCCCATCATAGTAGAAGAGGGTTTCGGCGAGTTTATTGGCCGCCGCTACGCTGATGCCTTTGTAGATACTCTCGCGCGCTAGGAAACTCACGAGATAGTCGGTGGTATTAGCAGGAACGAACGCCCGTTCGACGGTCCTTTCATCAATATTTACCAAACTGAGATCCCCATGGTGGCTCTCGCGCAACACATTGCCATAGGCATCGTAGTCGGCTGCCGCAATTGACATGCCCGTGGCTTTACACGGCCCGCCGTCGCAGAAGGAGTTCTCGACTTGGGCTACTGGATTAAAGTACGGCGCCGTGGTGTTGGTCCCGATCCGATCGTCGTGGTAGTAGGTCTCAGTTTTGGTATAGACGAAGTTCAAATCGGCTTTCTTGGCCACCGTCACTCGATAGGGCCGGCCCTTCAGTGAGGCCTCTCCATTTACCTGCGGATCATCTGCCGCGATCGTCGAGATCCCGCTGACCATGACTCCGCGCCCCTGTAGAAACTCTGTCGTCGTCACGGTCTTCTCGACATCCGTGGCTCCAGGACTCGTCACGCTGGCTGTCCGAAAACCTCGAAAGTCTCGCTCGCCGAGATGATGGTATCCGCCCGAGTAGGTATACGTTGATGTGGATGAGTTCCCATTGCCGTCTGTCGTCATCAAGCTCGTAACGGCGTGGACTGGATATGGTAATGCACCTGGCGCATTCTGAAACTGTGTCGACGGAAGATGTGTGATGGTCGTGGAGCCCGCTAGTCCATTGGTCATGGTCACGAGTAGATTGGGCACGGCATTTTCGATCGCCCCTTGCGCCGTTGCTGCATAGAATTGGCCACTCTGATAAGCATTGACGACGACATCATTCTTGCCGTCGCCATTGAAATCTCCCATGGCCATAGGCAGCGGATTTGGTCCTCCCCAGCTCGGAACCGACAGCCATTGACCATTCGTAAAACCAGCCCCGCTTGAGCGTAACACATGATAATTCCCACCCTGAAACGCATTGACTAGCACATCGTTCTTGCCATCACCGTTAAAATCGCCTACGGCCATGGGTAACACCGTAGTCCCGGCCCACCCCGGCACTGTCAGCCATTGTTGGTTTGTAAAGTTCGACCCGCTTGAGAGGAGGATATGATAACTCCCACTCTGAAATGCGTTAACCACAACATCGCTCTTACCATCACCGTTGAAATCGCCTACGGCCATGGGCAACACCGTAGTCCCGGCCCACCCCGGCACTGTCAGCCATTGTTGGTTTGTAAAGTTCGACCCGCTTGAGAGGAGGATATGATAACTCCCACTCTGAAATGCATTGACCACAACATCGCTCTTACCATCACCGTTGAAATCGCCTCCGGTCATGGGCAACACCGTAGTCCCGGCCCACCCCGGCACTGTCAACCAGTTCTGGCGCGTGAAGCTTGACCCGTTCGAGAGGAGGACATCATACGCCCCACTTTGGTTCACATTGACCAGGACATCGCTCTTACCATCACCATCGAAATCGCCTACAGCCATGGGCAACGTAAAGTTGGCCCAGCTCGGCACTGTGAGCCACACTCCGTTCGTAAAACCTGCCCCATTCGAGAGCAAGACATGATAATTGCCACTCGGAATCGCATTAACCAGGACATCATTCTTGCCGTCACCATTAAAATCCCCGGTGGCAATAGGGTACGTATTTCCAGCCCAGCCGGCCACCGTGAGCCATGAGTTATTGGAAAAAGCGTCGATACTGGAACTGTAGGTCATTGAATGCGGCGGTAAGGCCGTACCACCACTGATGACCCCCGTACCAGACACTGTGGCATCTTTGCCGAACCGTTGCACACCCGTGAAAATGGACGCCTCTGTACCTGCTGAATACATGAATTTGTAGGCACTCACAGAATTACCGCCGGCTCTGATCTCGATCGTTTTTAAACGCTTGGCAGTGGTTATCGGGAAATAGCTCGTGTACATGACCGGCTTATCCGTACGATCTTCAAGATGGAATTTCACCATATTCGAAGGTGCGTTCGGGCCAATACCCGTTCCATTCCCTGTGTAATCGATCTGACTTAAATACCCCTGCCCCTGATCAGGCGTATACGTCATCTTCATATAATTTCCATCTCGATCACGTATCTCTTCCAGACACCACTTGAAGATTTGCGTGCCTAGACCAGACACACTCCCCTGAATGCGTGTCGCCACACCGGCTCCAAACTTATACTTCGTCCCCTTCGTGTCCGTGATCTCCCAACCCGCTGTGCCGTCGAGCGAGAGTTTCTTCACTCTAAGAAAACTTCTTTTGATCTTCTCGTGATAGAGTAGCGGATCAACAGTATCTTGCACTAAATCGGTCGATACACCATTCATTCGAATGGCGTACACTTTTCCTGCTTGCTCTTCCGCCGCCGTGGGCTGATAGAGTACCCCCCAGCGGGTCTGTCGCTCGATCGCCCCCATCTCCAGCTTCCAGCCCACGCCTACCCAGCCATTCCCACCTGCACTTTCATAGGAAATTGCGAGATTCGGTTGCATTCCATTACGACCAAGCGGGACTTCAATAGGAATGCTGCTGGTCAAGGTACCGGTGAAGAGATCCGGCTGCAGTGAGACGCTAATCCCAGTGAGCGGCACGTCTCCGTCAGTCTCTTTTGCGACAACGTAGCCCACCGGCGTCAGCAATCCGCTAACCGCAAATCCCAGTACAAACGGGAGAAGACGACGCATGGCGACTCCTTTTACTTCCATTACGATATAAACACTGAAATAGCTCGAGACAAATTTAGCACCAAATCTAGGGATGGCAAGTTACCCGTCAAGGGAAGTGTGACCTTCCCCCAATTTCACAGACACCTGTACAAGGAGGAGATTGATGAAATTGGAGGGCAGCATGAGTACCAAGACCAGACGGCAGTATACGGAAGAGTTTAAGACAGAAGCAGTGCGGTTGGGCCGAGACTCGGCACGACCGGTTGCGCAAGTAACCAGAGACCTGGGCGTTGCCGACCATCTGCTCTACCGCTGGCGGGTGGAGCAGCAGCAGGCAGAGGAGCGTGGAAAGACGCGGCAGGACCTCCGAGCTGAGGAGGCCGAACTAGTCCGACTGCGGCGCGAGAATGCGGTCCTAAAGCAAGAGCGAGATTTTTTAAAACGTGCGGCGGCGTTCTTCGCGAAGGAGTCCCGATGAGATACCGGGTGATCCAGGAGTACGACCGTCGCTATCCAATCCGCCTGATGTGCCGAGCGGTGGCCGTGTCTTCGGCGGGCTATTATGCGTGGCGGACCCGGCCAGAGAGCGCTCGGGTGGGGGCCAATCGCGACCTGCTCACGGCGATTCGTCAGCTTCACCATGACAGTCGCCAGACCTACGGGAGGGCGTGTCAAGTTTTCCGTGTAACTGATTGTGGTTAATCACGGGTCGACACACGGTCCCCTAAGATCATGGCAAATTGATTGAGCGCCCGTTTCCACTCCGGAATCGGGGCGGTCCAGTGCTTGGCGATGCGCTGCAGGCCCAGATAGAGGACTTTGAGGATCGCGTCATCCGTGGGAAACGCCCCGCGCTTTTTTAACGTGTTCCGTAACGAATAATTCAGGGATTCAATGGCATTGGTGGTGTAGATGACCTTGCGAATGGCAGGGGGATAGTCAAAGAAGACCGTGAGCCGCGTCCAGTCCCGCCGCCAACTCGTACTGATCGTGGGATAGTGCGCATCCCACGTCAGGGCAACGCGCTCCAAGGCTGCTTCGGCTTCCGTGACCGTCGACGCGCCATAAATAGCGCGCAGATCCCGGGCCACGGCACGCCGCTGTCGCCACACCACATATCGCAAGGATTGTCGGACTTTATGCACAATACAGAGTTGCACCTGGGTTCGCGGAAAGATCGTCTCCAACGCGTCGGGCAACCCCGTCAGCCCATCCACACAGGCCACGAAACAATCTGTGACGCCCCGCTGCTTGAGCTCTGTGAAGACGGCCAACCAAAACTTCGCGCCTTCCGTTTCACTCACCCAGAGGCCTAACAATTCCTTTTCCTCGGTGAGCGTGACGCCGAGGGCGACATAGACGGCTTTCGTCTTGACGGCTCCTTCGTGCCGAGACTTCACGAATAAACAATCAAAATAGAGAATGGGATAGACGGTCTCCAAGGGCCGGCTCTGCCACAGGCGCACATCCTCCAACACCGCATCCGTAATCGTGGAAATGAGCGTGGGGGTGACCTCCTTCCCATACAATTCTTCCAGATGGTTTTGAATCTCACGAGTGGTCATCCCATGCGCATAGAGCGCCAACACCTTGTTGTCAAAGCCGTCGAGCCGCCGTTGCCGTTTCTTGACCACCGTGGGTTCAAACGTGCCCGCTCGATCGCGTGGCACGGCTAGCTCCATAGGCCCTTGATCCGTCTCGACCGTTTTGACACTCGTGCCATTACGGACATTGCCGTTCTGGGCCAGATGACGGGCATGCGGAACATACCCGAGATGATTGGTCAGTTCCGCCGCCAGCGCACGTTCCACCAACCGTTTCGTGAGGCCTTTCAGCAATCCATGTTCGCCAAGAATCTCTTCCGGCGACTCACAGCCTTGCAATAACTCATCCAACAACGCATCCGTTTTCGTGTCTGGCTTGGTCATCAAACCCTCCATCCTCTATAAAAGAGGCATGATAACCAGTTACACAGTTAATCTTACACGCCCGCGTCGGGGCGATACGGAGCTACGGACGCGAATCGGGGAGATTGCGGAGACCAAGTGACGCTATGGCTGCCCAGGATCTATGTGCGATTGCGACGGGAAGGCTGGCAGGTGAATCATAAGAAGGTGGAACGGCTGTATTATCGCGACGAAGGGCTCTCGTTACAACGGCGACGACGGAAGAAGGCCGCGGCGGTGCCCCGAGTTGCCTTGCCGAAACCCACGCAGCCAGGACGCTGTTATGCGATGGACTTTGTGGATGACCGGCTGGCCAATGGCCGACGGTTCAAGTGTTTGACGATGACGGATCCCTGCTCCAAAGAGGTGCCGGTGATTGAAGTCGATGTCTCGATTGGCGGGGCACGGGTGCCGGATTCTCGACCGGCTGTTCGCCACGCGTCCGCTGCCGGACACCTTGATCTTAGACAACGGGCCCGAATTCGCCGGGTCGGCCTTCGATGCCTGGGCGGTGTAGCGCGGCGTGCAACTGCACTTCATTCAGCCAGGGAAGCCGGTGCAGAATGCGTTATTGAGAGCTTCAATGGCAAGTTTCGGGATGAATGCTTGAATGAACACTGGTTTCTGACGTTATAGGAAGCGCAACTCGTGATTGAAGCCTGGCGACGGGAATATAATGAGGAGCGAACGCACTGTACCATTGGGGATATGACTCCGATGGAGTTTATCCATAACCATCAGGACCTGGCCCGGATCGCACAGGATGTCACCTTCACTGGCTGTGATGTAATAAACGGGGGAAGGTCATCAACAGCTGAGAATCTATCCGACCCATCCTGGGACCAATGGCAGATCGAACGCATGAACTGTATTTTGAATGAAGCAATCATCAACCGGTAGGACACCATCCCGGATGACCAACTGAAAGCCCACCTGCACCGCTTCAGGATGGGGGTAAACTTTTTACCAGAAAACTGCCAACCCCATGGGCCTCCGTACAACTACGTCTGTGCAATCTGGACAAAAGAACCTGAATGTTTTATCGTTACCCATCCTGGCACACTTTGGGACTAACACCAATGGACGTATAACACTTCCTTATGTTAACCTGCTACCGATCAATGCAGAAGGACCGGAGTGTATTTTTCGTCGAGCGTCTACCGAAAGGCCTATCTCGGTCAGCACCCATATCATATGGATCTCTCACACTTCCCCGACTTCCTAGGCCTTGGTGCCCAGGTCTCCATCTCCATCTCCATCTCGTAACACTAGGTTTACGCAAAAATAACGGTGTTCCGTAACTCAGATTTCTTGAAACGTGTGTTATGGGGCGAGATGGGTTTTGATTGAAGTAGTGCTCAGTGCCTCGCATCCATATCTTGTCGGAGGGCCAGTGGCTGTAACTAAGCTTGCAAGCAGTAGTCATAAAACAGTGAAGGGAATGGGATTCATCATTTTGGTAAATCTGCTGGTCATTCTCTTCTTCCTCGCGCTATTGGAAGGCGCGGCTCGTATTTACATTGCCTGGACGCGGAACAGCCATTCAGCCGGATTGGCAGAGCGAACCATGTACTTGTCGTATAAGCCATTCGTTATGTATGGTCCTAACTTTGACGAAGAATTTGTCACATTTGAAAGGCTCAAAGACTCCAATGCTTGTCATGTCCTATTGGTGGGAGGATCTACGGCACAGAATTTCCCAGTAGCCTTGCTCGAAGAGGAACTCAACACAACTGGGAAAAAGTTCCAAGTATTTAATGTTGGAGTTGGGGGGTACGAAGCGAGGCAAGAAGTCATTGTAACTTCTCTCTGGGGACCGAAAATTAACCCTCATGTCATCATATCATTGGATGGTGCCAATGACCTCACTCATCGCTTAAGAGTCCTCAAACCAGGTGCATTCTATCTCAATGACGCCTACGAACTCTTTCTTACCCAGCCTTTCCTTGCACCACTTTATTATGTTCTAGCCCAATCTCAACTCTACAATGGATTGGTAAGGTTCTGGCAGAAGCGGACTGTCCATGATGCAGAACTGTATGAAGATGCCATACCCCCTTACATCGAAGCCCAACGTAGTTTAAATGCTTTGGCAAAAGGAATAGGGGCAAAACGTTTGATGGTTCTTCAGCCCTTTTCGGGTTTCAAAACCCCGTTATCGGAAACTGAAGCAGCCTTTGACCTGTACAAGTACAGGGAAAACCAGGTTAAACATTTATATAAAGTAACGGATGAAAGACTTCGAGAACTTACGGCCAAGGATAAGACTGAATACCTGGACGGTCGCTATATCTATGATGGAATGACAGCCACAATCTTCACAGATGATGTTCACTTAACTAATCAGGGTTACCGCGTGCTGGCGAAGCACATGGCCGATAGACTGCAAAACGACACGCTGAGGAGTAGTTTGACTTGTAAGACCGCAGACTAGCAATAAAATACCTAAGCCATTATACTGCTGTCCAGAAATCAAGCCACTTCATTATTGTGCCCGGTATTCCACGAGGCTCCGATATCTTCACACCTAATGTCGGCGCGCCTCATTGTACCACCGCCATCGCGGCCGGAATAACCTGTGTGCGTCCACGAACGTCTGGAAGCCATGCTGCCACACACATTCTTCTGTAACACTGCGAAGGAGTCGCTCGATATGCGATTCTGTTCCAGTATATACTACCGTGATAAATTGCTGGGACGGTCTAGATTTTGACAGGCTTGGCTACCCGATGACTTTGCAAGATCAGCCCATTGTCGATCTCCAGGACAGGCGCGCTCGCCGGCCGGACCGTGTCGAAGCGCTGGAGGCAGGCGGCTTTGATGAAGCGCTCGGCTTCCTTCACCTGATTTCGTAATACAAGCTCGCAGGCTACATTTGAGGATCATGGCAATCAATCACGACGGCAAGATGGGACCAGCCGTCCTGCCCACTCGGAACATGTGTCACGTCCATCGCTCACCGTTCATCACTCCGACTGGCTCTACTGATCCAGGCTTGTACGTACGGTCGCGGGGTATCTGACCGCGGATGCACCAACCACCGCTTCTGCCGGAGTACCCGATACACGGCCTTCTTGTTCACGCGATGGGGCGTCTGGCCACGCAGCACAGCCCACCCATGTCGATAGCTGAGCGGGGAGTGTTGCTGAATTAATTGCCAGAGAGGCTCGACCATGCGGGGTGCATGACCACAGAACGTCGACGACTTGCTGGGGCGTGATGTAGCCGCGCCCGTCCTACGGCTCACACGCGACAACCCCGCCGTTCCGAGACCCCCGACCGCGTGACTCTCACGCGTCGGATGTTTTCCGGTCCAAAGGGTAGAGCTTGACGCCTCCCAAGTGTTGTCCAGGACAAGATCCCCACTCTTCTGTTTCAGCTTCGTGACCTGCTCATCCTTGAGCGCCTCTCCAGCCCAGGACCAACCGGAGGGCGTTCTCGGTCTCCTGGATAAAACTCTCCGCTCTCTGCCACTGTCAGCCCAGACAGCCGGGACGCCTCATCAGTGAGGCCGTCACTTTTGTAAGACTCACGACGAGCGCCAAGCGCCGTGTGGCGCTGGTCGTCAGCATCCTGAAAGGCGAGACCTCCGTGGCTGAGGCGGCCCGGCAGCATGGCCTGACCGTGACGGAGGTCGAAGATTGGCGGGAGAGGTTTCTGGCAGGGGCCGAGAACGCGCTCCGCACACGAATGAAGGAATTCAGCCGTTCGGAGCCGCTTTGGGTCTCCGTGAGCTAGGAATACTTTAATTGTTGCGCTTGGCATGAATTGAATCCGTATAACGGTAGAGGTAAGCCGCGTTGCGAAGCGGCATCGGCTTGACCGACTGATTATGTGTCATCGCATCAGTATCTTGGCAGTGATGATAGCAGGATCGTTCTCGTAGCCGCGCTCGGCAAGGGCCGTGACTTTTTCTTTGATGTCCTCGGGCGACCAAAAGTGCCATCCATTCTTCTCCATAAACTCACGGATTGGGTCGCTTTGCCCTTTGTAGATCTTTCCAGTTGCAAGACCCAGTGAAATCTTTGTCTCTGGATTCGCCATGCCGCAAGCAATGAGGTCTTGCAGCAACCTGGACAAAACGACTGAACGATAGCGCTGCGAAGTGAACAGCTTGTAGCGCCCCCTCTGGCACCTCGTGCTCCTCTTGCAGCTGCGCGAGTTTGACGCCTGGTGAATCGAGAAACGATTTTGCTTCGAAGGCAAGCACTTCGTTCTTGGAGAAATGAAGCGCAAGTAAGTCGATCTCCGGGCGCGGAATTGAGTGTTTCCCGACGTGGCACTTTTCTTCCTTTGTCACGTTCACTTTGAACGATCGACGTACCCAGTAGCCATCTGCTTCAAGCAGAGTGCACATAATGCTCTCGAAGTGATCCATCAGCGACTCAATGACACATAACAATGTTTAGGCGGATCCATTATAAGAGCCGGATATGCCATTTTCTATCCGCGTAACTCACCTCAATGATCGTGAACAATATCCCATCATCGACGGTGGTGCAATGAGTGACGGCCCATCGACCATTCGTCACGGGTTCTTATGCCGATCGGCGTAAGACGCCCCTGGCTGGTAGCAGTCGGTCGTGTACTTCCGGTTTGGGTCGGATACCGATGGTCGAAGAACGGCCAAGAGCGGAAGTTCGGCGCCGAGATCGCCCCGCCGTAAAGCGGTCCTCAGCACATCGACGTCGTACACGACCGCAGGAACCACGATCGGCCCGGGGCCCGGCCGAAGGGGTGGGCCCCGCACACACAACTCTCACCCGGAGGGGGGAATTCATGTGATCGTTGACATGAACGAGCTGCGTGGGGGGGGAGAGGCAGTCGGAAGTGTGGGTGTAAACAGATTATTAAGAAAGCAAGGTTCGATCCCATCCATCTCCACCTTCCACCGTGGCTTCGTCGTTATACAGCCCCTTACCTCATTGAGCTGACAGCGCGGAGAGGGATTCGCCCACCGTCGGGTGTTTCCCGGCTTCCGCCTCGCGGCGTCGAATCGCGTGGAATTGGGTCAAGATGGAGTTCGCTTTGGCAAGCGCCTCGACCCGTTCTGTGAACGCAAGGAGTGTTTTCGCCGGAATGGCATACAGCGCCATGTCCGGGGTCAGCAAATCGAGATAGGCTCGTGCGCCGCAGCACCCCAGACTCAAGGCGGTCCGTCCCGTGTTAATGGCCTGAGGGATCACGGCACAGGCGGGACGGCCGAGTGCCGGTGGTACACCCTGTTCCAATTGCTGCGAGGCTTCCGAAAGAATGAGGGCCTGGTCTGACTTCACGAACAACAAGACGACATCCGGTACCACCGGTATTAATTTGAGCGGACCATACACCACAACCTTTGCCTCACGGTTCAAGACCGGGATGAACGGCATGTCCTCGGGGCGAACATAGGTCAAATCACCGAGTACTTTCAGTGTGTCTTGGAGATCGCGCTGTACGGCGGCTGTGCTGTCCAGATGGTGGGTATAGATACCAATGGAACACATATCGTGGTCTCGTGCCACGGTTGCAAACACACGACTGGATGCTTCCTGCCAAAATCGGCACCCCGCAGGGACTTGGCCGCCAAACGTGCCGACGCCGGCTGGCACGGAGTCGAGAAAAGCAATCGCCACCGGAGGGACCGTGAGCTGCAGCACCTTGGTGAGGGTATTCGCCAGATCTGCCGTGGGTATTGAGTTCATCGTATCTCCTTCATAAGTTAATTCTGGTGAGCCGGGGGAGCCGATCAATCGGGACAGTGCTCATGGCATACGTTCGCCCATCGTCTTTTCTCGCGAATCTAGCAGCAACTGCAACCACCTTGAGAAGAGAGGTGTTGGCTGGCACTCGCCAGCGCGTTCGCAGTCGTCGCGGTACTGACAGTGGAGACAGGCGCCTTGGCAATGGATGGCGAGGTCACGTGACCAGCTCCTCTCCAACCCGTCAGAATACGGAACTGGTGTGTCGCGACATCGCTTCGGATTTTGATCGAGTCGGGGCCAATGACCGACCAACCGTGGAACTCGTTGTCATCCATCATAATTCGGACTGAATCGGGATTCGGCAGCCCACTCACCTGAAACGTCGTTTCGGCTCCACGTTTGGAACTCGTTGCACAGTAGGTCTCCACCCACAAGGCACCGGTATTCTGATCGTTCCAGCATTGAGCAATGCCGAGTGTCGGGTAATCAACCCCTGATACTGTTGGTTCTGAGAATTTGACAAGATTGGGTTGGTTGAAGACACGCGACCAGGCACCTGGTTCGCCCAGCTCACTCAATACCATCAGACTGGAGAGTTGGCCGCGTGGCCAGCTCTCGCCGAATTTGAACCACCAGCCGAAATGATCACCGTCAGGGCCAAAAAACTTTGGTTCAAACGAGGCTTCCGCCAACTGACGCAGGCGTGCTTCCGTAATCGTGTCACCCAGCTCGCGCGCCGTAAAAATGCCCAGAGCCAACCACCGTGGATCCGGATGGAGCTGGAGCAACGGCTTCTTCGGATCATTCCACCCAAGCTTGCGCACTGCCATTTCATAAAGCTGGGTCCCGAATGCATGGTGCTGCGGCAGGACATAGAGCGTAATGGCAATGGCCGCATAGGCGCTCACGTCATCACGAAACGTACAGATTGAGCGTTCCAACGGGTCATAGTAGAGGGTGAACCAGTCGAGATTACCCTTCCGGTCGAGCCCCATGTAATGCTGGCGCGCGTAGTCAACCCAACGCTCATAGACCCAGCTCGTGTTCGTACCGTGCAGTCGATCGTAGAGCTGCATCCCAAGGCCGGCGCCGCTCACACAAAACGGCCAGATTTTGGTGTTCTCGCAGTGAATACCCTGGGGACGCTCCGCCCACTGGTCATGCATAAAGCGGACGAGACGATGATGATCCCAGTCGAATAACCGCTCCTGGCAGCCGACGATCTTAAACGGCTGCTCCCATTTTTGATCGCCGGAGACATAGCGATAGAAACACAGCAGCAGATTAAAGAAGGCACGAAAGAAGTTGTTACCATCCGAGCCGATGGGATCTGGTTGCAGGCCCCAAGGCTTGACGCCATTCGCGACCCAACCTGGCGCATCATATCGGCCGCGCAGATGTTCAGGGAGATAGACCAACCACTCGGGCGGATAGCGGTGCTGATCGGGATCATGGCCGATCATGGTGATCCAGTCGATGGCCGCCCAAAACGTGGTGTGTCGGGCAACCAGTTCGTCGGCAATATGAGTATAGGCTTCGCGCCAGGCCGGAGTGATGTCGCACATAACCGGCAAGACATAGCCGGTCTCATGCAAATCGAAACGTGCCAAACTGCACATGGGTGGGGTGCTGTATCGATCCCACCATGGGTGCGGCTCACCGTGAATGCTCCAATCGTCCGGGGTTGTCGCCTTATCCCATATAAAACGCAACCAGCCGCGTGCACGTTCATCCAGACGGGGAAACGGGTTTGATGTCATAGACGGCACTCCTACAGCAGATCTGAATTCAAACTCACCATAACGGAACTGATTCTCCAGCCGAACCACGGGGCATCGCCATCTTGGCACGTTGTTGATGAGCCAATGTCCAGGTTGGGTCAAGCTCGGTCGTCACTGGCTCATGCACGATTTGTCCAGCCACTTTACTGTCAAGATTTGGCACGAGATATCCCTCTGGCAGCGCCACAGGCAGACACCCCGTCCTACCAATCGGCAGCACGAACCGAGTAAGTCCATAGAACCACAGCAACAGCACGGCATTGCCTTGATAGCAGACGGTACCATCTAGCAGTGCATGCACCACCTTACCGACCGCATGAGGGGAAGCCAGGATGAGGCATCCCTGGCCAGCGTTGTCGAAGCAGAGGCTCAAGGTAGGAGCGAGTGCCGATCCGCGATGGGACGTAACAGTGCGTGGTGAAAAGACATAGTGGTGCGCAACACCGTCGGCGCTCCCGAGTTGAATCGTCAGATCACGTGTGACTTGTCGGCGGAAGGTTTCGCTCAGCCGAGAGGCCAATTCCAGACCAATCCCCAAGGTAGCGAGCACGAGCGCGAAGATGTTGCGCACAACCCAGCCGCTGGGATTATGCGAATGCGTCATATTGCACCCGACAATGAGGGCGCCGGTTGCTCATGCCATCGACAAACGGCGCACCCGATAACTTGCCGGTCACGAGTGTACTGCCCCGACATGAAAGACCCATGATGAAATCATGAAGAACTTCTAATGACCCGCCCCGCGAAACTAGACCGAGTGGCACGTGAGGATTTGGCCTAGGCGTGGTCGGTATGAGCCGCCAGTGCGGCCATGCGAATCTACCATAGCTCACGTGAGTGCCTCTGCCCCCTACTGATAGCAGCCGGTCATGGACTTCTGCCTTGGGTCGAGGACTGCCATCGGCCACGAGCGGAAGTTCGACGCCGAGATCGCACCGCCATGAAGCGGTCCTCAGCCCTGTCGCATTAACGCGGAGTTGAGTGGCCTGAGTGGCTTTTCGCGCAGGTCCGCTCGAACGCAGGGTTAGAGCGCATTTAATCGCTATCCTTGGCGACCACGATGAAGTGCCGGTTGTGCACCCACCCACGCTTGAGCGAATTGGCGAGGTAATCGAAGTATTCGACCTTCGTCCAGTCGCCGCTTGTTTCTAACTGTACTACTTTCTGATTCCGGAGCAATACGTCAAGCTTTTCATGATCTGGCCCAGGCCCAGTTCGGAGATTTACTGACCGATCAGCGACGAGAAAGATTCTCTCTTGCCTATTGTTCCGTAGCGCATCTAGCTGGACAGATATGGTTTGTTCCATAGCGTCGAGCCTTTTTTGCAGACGCTCCTCTGACTGGTCTGTCGATACTTGAGAGAGATAGAAGAGGATAAGGGCAAGAACCAGATTTATATAGAACTCGGCACTTAGCGGGCCGAATGGAGCTTGCGCAGCCCTCTCCTTTACCGACTCTGCCAGCTGGTCCAAGGGCTCGGAAACATGCTCTTCAACCTGCTCCTCGTACTCTTCAATCAATAGGTCGTAGGCTTCCGCAAATGTCAGCGCTCCGTAGCCGCTCCTTATTTGGTCTGCTACCGTTGAAAATGCATCCAGAACAGGACTGCGCTCAAGCGCCTGAATAGCTTTGATCGCCGGGGATTCTTGAAGCTGGCGCATCGCCAGGAACGCGGGGGTTTCCTCGATCCCCCGCATCGCTTTCAGCGTAGGCGAGTCGTCTAGGTCGGGCAGCATACGTGTAATGGACGACTCTTCGATTTCGCGCATTGCTTTCATCGCTGGAGAACTCTCTATCTCTTGCATGATGCGGAACGTAGGAGAGTTATTCAGGTCACGCATCATCCGAGCGACGGGTGAATCCTCAATTGCTCGGATTGCTTTCATGACGGGAGAGTCGTCAAGAGCGCGCAGGGCGCGCAGCGTGGGGTCGTCAAAAATATCTTTCATGTCGAAATACCCTTCTAAATCTTAGCGAGGATAGCGCTCGGTCGAAATGCGCACTAACTATGTTTAGACCGATCCAAGTAAGAGCTGGATCCGACCATTTCTGTCCGTATAACACGCCAAAACAGTTTGTGAAGAATACGCCATGTCCGATATCGGTTCAATGAATTGCGACGGTGGGACCATGTATCACGGGTTCTTATGCGGATCGGTGTAAGACGCCCCTTTCTGGTAGCGGTCGGTCGTATACGTGCGCTTTGGGTCGGAGACCGATGGTCGAAGAACGGCCAGAAGCGGAAGTTCAGTACCGAGATCGCACCGCCATAAAGCAGTCCTCGCCCCTGCAAAGATAATGGGCAGTGTGCGATTTCTTTCTGGGCCATAGCTGGTTTTGGGCGCCCCCGTGTGTCCTCGATGAATAGGTGCCCAGCTTGCTCGCCGATGCCCTCCTGCAACGAAATAGTTCTTTGCCCCCAATTTCCATGGGCAGGTCGCGAGGGTAGAGGCTGCGCGCCACTGGCCAGAAAGACGGGCGACCTACTCACGTGTTCTGCGGCCAGGAGAAAAAACCAGGCACACGATTCGGTACAGCAGATAAAGGGACAGAAGACTGATGATTGCACCCAGCAACCCCGTCCATTTTGACCAGAAGATCGGGGGATTGATCAACGGCGTCGTATAAATATACAGGTCGCCGTTCTGATAGACCCGCCAAGGAATGCCCGGAGCGAGATAGTGGGCTGCATACCGATACGTGGCTGTGCCCTTGGCGATCTTATCCAGTTCACGATCCAGCAGAACCAGCCAATCGTGATCGAAGCGCGGAATGCCATGAGCACCGAAGAACTGCGTGTCGGCGCGAGTGAGCTGTAACAACCGGGTGCTGTTCTTCTTGTAGGCCGTCAGATCGGACCCCGATGCAAAGGCGATGATGCCGCCCAGATGACGATACACGAAATCGCCAGTGAAGACTTGATTGCGATCCCGATCGAACAGCACGACTGACTCCGTGGTATGCCCTGGCAAGTTGAAGACCTGGAGTGTCCGGCCTCCAAGGTCGAGCACATCCCCATCTGCTATAAGCCCCGAGACCTTGAGCGGCCTCCAGTCCATCCCGTGCGACTCCAATGGGCTGATCGTGTAGATCCCGTCTTTGATCTCGGCGCGGATGTCCGGGCGATCGATGAGGGTGACGCCATCAAATGTCGTGGCGTCGTAGATGTGGTCATAATGAAAGTGGGAGAGGATCAGCGTGATCGGCTTGTTACCCGTGTAACGCTCAGCCACCTTACGCATGGATTGAGCCCCGGCCGGACGTTCGCCGCTCCCTGCATCGAACATGAGAGCTCGGGTCTCTCCCACGATGAGATAGGACGTGTTGTACTGAGAGGACTTCGGTTCGTTGATGGCAACGGTCTGTGCATCAATCGCTTCCACCGCGTACCAGTCATCAATCATCCGTGACGCCGGGCTGTAGGTCTCGCCTTGGTGCACGTCGCCGAACACGTCAGCCGGTTCGACCATTCTCTCATAGCATCCGGCAAGACCGAGACAGACCATCACCCCCGCGACGATCGTCCCGCGTCTCATCATCACCGAGTTTGGGAATCGCTGTGGTATGGACAGCATCAAGGTGGTGCATCACCATACGGGGTGGGGACAAGCAATAGCCAGATTCCGGTGCCCGGTGCCGTCTGCGTGGCCGCACCGATCAGCGTCAGCCCGTCTCCAGGGCACCCATCGAGATGCGATCGACAGGGGTCCTGGCCGTCTCGATCCAGATACACCGCTGTCGCCATTCAGATACAGTATCCTTTCAGATTCAGTGAGGGACCACGGCCGTTCCGGTCACGCTGGATGCCGCGTTCAGATTGCTAACTGTCATGTTTTTGTACGCAATGGCATGCACTTAGCTACAGATTGTTATACGTCCAACGTAACGTCAGTACAGGTATGCAACTTGCTGAACTCCGTTCGTAGCAGCTGAAGAAAGAGGGTTGGACGATGCGATCGGGCGTGGGTGAGCGGGAGATTGTCGGTGCCACGTCGGTCGTGTTCAACACAGATGCCTCCTCAGGAAATACGCTCCGGAAAGGGAATAAGGATGGCCACGATCTTGCTGGTTGACGACCATGACGACCTCCGTCGCGCGCTGCGCGTGCGACTGGAAGCCGACGACCATCGGGTCGTGGACGCTGCGGATGGGGCCGAGGCGATTCGCTTGTGGGGTGAACACCACCCTGACCTCATCATCACCGATTTCACCATGCCGTGCATGGACGGGTTGGAGGTCATGAAGACCGTGGCGGCCCACCACCCGGCCCTGCCGATCATCTTGATGTCCGGCGGGATCGAAGACCCATTGCGCCAGTGTATCCTGCACCAGTTCCCATCGGTCCGCTATCTGCCGAAGGATAGGCTTTACGATCAGCTTCACCAGATGGTGCGAGCCTCCCTGGCGTAGGAGGCCTCCGCTCTGCGCGGACAGCCCCGCGAGGCCACGCGCTCGGATGGCGTGGTGGCACGAGTGGTGATTCCGTCCACGCCGGATCTGGCCACGCCTCCCCACCCTACGCCCTCACCTTGTTCGACTGGGATCACTCCGCTGAATGCGCGCATCACTCCACCCTGCCTCACCCCTGAGGCCCCACCTGCGTCCCAGCATCGTATGCCGGCTGACGCCAACGCCCCGCCTCCCATACATGGGTGACCATAAGAGGCTGATTGTCACAACGACCATGCGTGAGATGTGACAGAGTGCGAGAACGGATGCCATGCAGCGTCGGTCCCATCACTGTGCCATGCGCCCTGAAAGGGAACCGGGAGACGTCTCGCGCTGGTGGACACAAGACGGTCACGGAGAGAACGGCACAACCAGACACACGATGCCCAGCACCAGAGCCCCCGCAATCAGCCAGAGGAATCCATCGCGCGTGGCCTCGAACAGACTCAGCAACACGCCGGCGCAGAGGAGCAGGAGGACCACGCTCATGACAGGATGGTATTGTATCAGAGCGATCTGACAGGGCGAGAAAAGCCGTGAGAGTGGAGGGAAGCGCGACTTCTCAATCACCGGTGAGAAATCCACATCTGCTGGCATCCCGGTTCTGCGTGTCTCGGCGCCGACTCCATCACCTTCTCCTGACAGGCCAGGGCATAGTCGATCCTGTCGCGGTCGCTTCCTGTGAGAGACGCACACTGGCTGCACGAATCCGGTGACGTATACTTCGCGCAATCTGTTCCATGGGACATGATACGTCCCGCTGAAGAGATGTTGCCGCCTATTCCTCCCACTCCTCCTACGTGGTCCTGTTCTCGTCCTCAGCCCAGGGGACTCCGAGGCCTTTGGCTTCAATCTTAATCAGCTTCGCGAGATAGCTTCCCATATTAATCGGTTCTCCACGCGCCTTCCTTTCTTTCACTTCACCAATCCGAAGCCAAATCCGTGGGTGAGGAACTACCGCGATCGCTCGCTTCCACCATTTTTCCCACACGTCCGGATCTTTCCGGCGACCGGACAAACTTATAATCTCGTCTAGTAACCGTGCTGCTGAATTAGTATCAGTGGCTGATGTCATGGCCGCTCCTGTACTTGGTTCCG
>JAEURV010000061.1 GCA_016788465.1 Nitrospira sp.
AGTGGCCGGGATGGCGGAGGTCAATGAGTATTGTCTATTGTGTAGTCCCGGGGAGATGAAAAGCAAACATCGGATGACTTGCAAAGACAGGGGTGGGCGGCTTCCTCGTTCTGGAGACTCTGCACGTTGCTGATGGGAGCATCGCGAGTCTGGCTGACTGTTTCCTTAGAACCAAGCTTCGATGGTGGCTGATCCGCCGGCGAATCAAGGGTGCCGAAGGATGCAACGTGTAGTTTGGGATGAATAGAATATACTGGGAGTCTTGTATTGCAGTCGCTGCGCAAGCTCTCGAGGCGCCACTGCAGTTCAGTTTTCCACGCCCACCCCGATCACAATGAGCACCGCGTAATCCTGTTTCGCGCAGCCCTCGACCGGAGGCATCGCTCCCCCTGGCGCAACAGGAAACGCCGTTTGTTTCGCGTTGGCCGGTGAGCACGAACTACCCGCCGTCGCCGGGGTATAGCGTGCGGAACGGCAGGCCAGGTGGGTCACGTCGTATAGCGTCGCGCCTCGATCGAGCTCCCAGCGCCTGTCGCCATGGCCATCGGCAGGATGAATTGTCAGTACGGCTGTCACTTTGCGGGCGCCTGTGACCACATATTTACCGGGAGGAAGCGGAACGGTCGGTTGCTCCATGATCAAGCCATGTTCCTCCAACCACCAGTCCGCTTCGTCAAACATCCAACGTGCTGGAGCGACGCCACCAGCATCTTTCAAGGAGTGATAGCGGTTCAGCTTCACACCCCGAGGGCCTGGGTCCACCGGCCACAGCCCCCACAATTGCGCGCTGTTCCCGGAGGTCGCACCCGGATCGCCCAACGCTGCAATGTACTGCGTCGAAATACGCCTGAATTTCGTC
This sequence comes from Nitrospira sp., assembly GCA_016788465.1. Taxonomy (GTDB): domain Bacteria; phylum Nitrospirota; class Nitrospiria; order Nitrospirales; family Nitrospiraceae; genus Nitrospira_D. The sequence goes on from JAEURV010000061.1 coordinate 860, forward strand.
TGACCACTGTCTGCGGCATAGACCGACTGAGTAACGATCGAAATTGTGAGGAGCCAGAGGGTTGCCAGGCAGGCGTGGCTCAAGAGATGGTGCGTGCTCTTGGCGCAGGCCCATGCGGCATCGTGCGGTATAGGGCAGCGCATTCTGATCAAGCGATGAGTGAATAGCTTCATAATGATTGCCCCTTCAGGAAAAGTCGCACCAACAAGATCATTTATCAGCCAGGCCAAACGAATCTTCAGCGAGATATCATCCTCCGCTTTTCAATCGTTGTAATTCTAATTGGAGGGTCTGCGTACCATCCGCGATCCAGATATGCCCGTCTTGGACTGTCCATTGTAAGTGCATGGAAGGTTTTGCCATGTTCGCGAGGGTGCGGATACCCTCCATCGGGATCAGCGTTACAGCGAGGTTCTTGAGGCGGTCGAGTGAGGCACTCTGGTTCTCCCACCAGGCTTCTGCGCCGCGAGCTCCGTAGACATAGACGTCGACCTGTTTGGAACGGCCGCATGCTTGACGAATGGTTTTTTCATCCGGCTGACCGATCTCGATCCAGAGATCGATGGCCCCAGTAGCATCCCGTTGCCATAGGGCCGGTTCATCCTCGGTGCCGACCCCACGGCCGAAAGACAGGGCCTCGTCTGCGTGGAGTGCAAACGCGAGCACTCGCACCATCATCCGTTCCTCGTTCTCGGATGGATGGCGCGCGAGAGTCAGCGTATGGTCCTGGAAGTACTGACGGTCGAGATCAGAAATCTGGAGGACGGCTTTATAGATGGTTGCGTTCGTTGCCATAGCGTCAGTGGGGCGAGGGGAGGCCTTTCACAAACAGTTGCTCCACACGCGTGCGCGCCCAGGGCGTCTTGCGTAGGAAGGTCAGGCTCGACTTGAGCGTCGGGTGGTGGCGGAAGCAGCGGATGGGTATGCGCCGACCCAGTTCAGGCCATCCGTGCCTCGTAACCAGAGTGGTGACAATCGTTTCCAATGTGATTCCATGCAAAGGGTCGCGGGGGTGATGTTGTTGATGGTCCATTCCTTGACAGACTACAGAAATCCTATGCTAAGGTAAACTTCAGATTCTGGGCCATCGTGTTCGGCAGACAGTCTTAACCAGGGAGGGGTATGACAATGAAGAGCAAATTGTATCGAGGGGCATTCATTCTGGGTGCGCTTGGGATGTTGGTGAGTGTTCCGGTGCTCAACGCTCAGCCGTCTCCAGCCGGGAATGTTTTGGACTCCATTGCGCACGCGAAAGAGGCGGTGGAACATGGGAAACAGGGGCATGCCGACGTACTGGCGACGCATGCGGAAAAGTCACGAAATCATGCCGAACGTGGAGGAAAAAATCCGCATTTGGGTGAAGGGATCAAGCATCTGACGGAAGCTATCGAGCATGGGAAGGCCGGCCACGCCGACGTTGCTACGCAGCATGCCGAAGCAGCTCTGACACATTTGAACGAGGCTAAATAATCGTTCGTATCTCCAGCGGTCGGGAATTTGCACAAACGGGCAGGGGGAAATTCTCCCTGCCCGTTTCCTTTCAAGAGGAGTGTGCCGCAAGTCCCCAGGCTGTCCGATTTACTAGTTTTGGGTGAAATTTTCCTGCAGGAACAATTCCCCTCCAAGATCAAACAGATCATTCAAGAGGAAAATGCAACCAGTGACGATTTGACGGGATTGAGTAGAGAAGGATCGGGAAGATAGATCGATTTCCAGCCCACACGCTCAGAATCTGTGTAGGTTCAAGTTTACAGTGCAAGCGATTATCCCGCGGTACGTACCTGCGAGCGATGTGACATTAAGGTGTTGTATCGTGCAGGATGATGGCGAATGCCTTACCATCTGGAACTTTCCTTGCTCTTCGTCCTATACTGAACGATCTACCACAGCACCACTCGGTGACTCGTGAGAATCCTCCTAACTATTGGGGCTCTAGCTTTGATGCTCGTGGGCGTCGCTCTGTACTACGTGTGGGAGCTGATATCTATCGGAGCTGCGTACAAGGCAAAGATCATGTGCTCTGGCGTCTTTGTCTCCATGCGCACACCAGAAGATGTGCTCCACTCCGACCTTGGAGTCGATGACTTGCCGGCTCTGCGTGCGATCAATGCTACCGTGGACCACTCAACCCACACGGTGTCCGCGACCTTTCTTGGGTTAATACAGCAATCTGCCGAGTATCGCCCTGGTCTTGGATGCACGTTACAGTTTAAGCGCTACGCTCAACCCTCACCTGTTCATCTCGAGTCAGCGAGCGATCGCCAGAACACAATACCGAGTCAATGGCCGGTGACGCCGCTGACAATCGACGTGAAATCGGTGATTGATCGGGAGCTCTTGGATGCTGCCCTCGATTGGGCCTTTTCTGAACCTCATCCAGTGCACTTGCGTCGTACACGCGCCGTAGTCGTTGTACACCGAGGGCAGATCGTCGGTGAACGATACGCACCGTCGTTTGATCAGCACACTCCTCTTCTCGGCTGGTCAATGACCAAGAGTGTGGTTCATGCTCTTGTCGGGATCCTGATCAAAGAAGGGAAGTTAGCACTTACAGATCCGGTTCAAGCCTCGGAGTGGCCTGAGTGGAGTAACGGAAAGAGCATGATTACTGTGGATCATCTCCTGCAAATGACCAGCGGAATTGAGTTTGATGAGAACTATGCTAATCCACTGGCTGATGTCACCCACATGTTGCTGAGGACGCCAGATATGGCAAGCTATGCAGCAAGCAAGAGGCTCGTCGCAGAACCGGGCTCTCAGTGGCGTTATTCGAGCGGAACAACGAACATCCTCAGTCGAGTCATCCGTCGCGCGGTCGGTCACTCCGACTACCATTCATTCCCACATCGTGCGCTGTTTCAACCGCTTGGTATGAACAGTGCGGTGTTGGAGACCGATGCGTCTGGGACGTTTGTTGGTTCTTCCTATGTGTACGCGACCGCACGTGATTGGGCCAAGTTCGGTCTGCTGTATCTTCAGGACGGTATGTGGAACGGAGAACGTCTATTGCCGGAAGGCTGGGTCCAGCATGCGACTACCCCTGCATCAAGCATCCCCGGACATGCCTTTGGCGCACATTTCTGGGTGCAAATACCGGATGAATATACGAGTGGCGGAGATGTAAATCTGGTTCCCAAAGACGCATTTCATGCCGTCGGGCATGCAGGCCAATTTATCACCGTTATTCCTTCACGCGAGTTGGTCGTGGTTCGATTAGGTCTGAGCCGTTCCGCGTCTGCCTGGCAGCATGACATCTTCCTGAATAAACTACTTATGGGTGTTAAGGAGTCACTAGTGGGTGTCGACATCAGGCCGTAGAGAGGCTTATCTTATCGTAAGGTGCCGGAATAGAGATGCAGGCCTTGAGATGGATTCGGATATCCAAGGTGGAAAGTATGAGGAATCGCGATGCGCGTGATTGTGGTCGGAGGAATGGGGACGATCGGCTCAGCCGTGGTGGAGGCTCTGTCTGCACGGCACGAGGTTATCGTGGCTGGGAGGAAGTCGGGAGTTGTCACTGTCGATCTGGCGTCGCCGGATTCGATTCGCTCGATGTTTCAGTCGGTGGGGAAATTTGACGCGGTGGTCAGTGCGGCTGGGCAAGCGAAGTTTGGAAGTCTCGATGATTTGACTGATGCAGATTATCTCTTCAGTTTTTCGAGCAAGCTGATGGGGCAGGCCAACCTCGTGCGGATCGGTCGGCAGTTCATTGCTGATGGCGGGTCGTTTACGCTCACAACTGGGGTGCTCAGCCAGGAGCCGATCAAGGGCAGTGCTTCCATCAGTATGGTGAACGCCGGCCTCGAAGGCTTCGTCCGTGCTGCCGCGTTAGAATTGTCTCGTGAGGTACGAGTT
>JAEURV010000023.1 GCA_016788465.1 Nitrospira sp.
GTCGGACCGCACTCCGGCAATCAATTCCTGCACACGCAGCTCAATCGGCTGGGAATAACTGAACGTGTTGCCGGGAACCGCCTTGGTCACTGTCCGGTTGATCGCCTCAATCAAATCATTCTTCGTCCTCGCGGTCGTCCACTCCGAATCAGGCTTCAAAATGAGATAGATGTCGCTGACCTCGACACCCATTGGATCGGTCGCGATTTCTGGTCGTCCGGTTCTCGACACGACCGTGACGACTTCGGGAAATTCTTTAAGGGCCTGCTCAATGCGGGTGGTGGCCCGAACCGACTCCTCCAGCGAGACGCTCGGCAAGCGCCACGCTTGCAGGGCGATCGTGCCTTCATCAAGCGTGGGAATGAATTCGGCGCCAAGAAAGGCAGCCACACCGAGGCTCATCGCAAACAGCGCTGCGGCGACGCTCCCAGCAATGGCAGGATGCTGCATGGTCGCTGAGAGAAGCGGGCGATACCCTCGTTTGGCTTGCCGAATAATCCAGGTCTCCTCCTCCTTCACACCGCGACGAAGGAACAGACTCGCGAGCACCGGTGTCACGGTCAAGGTCAGCACGAGAGACCCGACGAGCGCAAAGATGACAGTCACGGCCATGGGCCGAAACATCTTGCCTTCAATGCCTTGCAGGGTCAGGATCGGCAAGTAGACGATGATAATAATGCCGACGGCAAACACGATCGGGCGGAGCACCTCACGGCCCGCTTCGATGACGACCCCCCGCATGTCGGCGTCCGACAGGCGCTGACTATCCAGGGCGACTCGCCGTCGTTCGGCAAGATGCCGAATGGTGTTCTCGATCATGACGACGGACGCATCCACAATAAGACCGAAATCGATCGCACCGAGACTCATGAGGTTCCCCGAGATGCCGGCGGTCAACATCCCCGTGAACGCCACCAGCATGGAGAGCGGGATGGCCACGGCGACGATGAGGCCGGCACGGAGATTTCCTAAAATGAGAAACAGCACGGCGACCACGAGCAGCGCCCCCTCGGTCAAATTGGTCGCGACCGTCTTGATGGTTTTTCTGACCAGGTCTGTTCGATCGTAATAGGGCTCGATGGTCACGCCCGCTGGCAAGGTCTTTTCGAGTTGCTGCAGCTTCTTTTTCACCCGATCCACGACAACTCGTCCATTCTCGCCGATCAGCATCATAACGATGCCCGTAACGGCCTCCCCACGGCCGTCGCGCGTGACCGCGCCTTGCCGGACCATGGGAGCGAATCGCGCCTTGCCCAAATTGCGAATATAAATGGGCGTCCCGTCGTGCTCCGTCGCCACGATGATGTTGTCAATGTCCTCCAATGTCTGCACAAGCCCTTCACCCCTGATCAGATACTGCTCCTGCGCATGCTCGATATAGCCGCCGCCCGAGTTGGCATTATTCTGTTCGAGCGCCCGAAAGACGTGCTCGATTGGAATCTTGTAGGAGACTAGTTTGGCGGCATCGAGTTGCACTTCATACGTCTTCAGCTCTCCGCCGTAGGTGTTGACTTCCACCACTCCAGGAACGGAGCGGAGCTTAAACGCAATGTCCCACTCCAAAATTGTCCGGAGGTCCATGAGGGAGTAGCCCTCTCCCTTGACCTCGAACTGGAAAATCTCGCCCAGTCCCGTTGAAATCGGGCCCAATTCGGGGTTGCCGAAACGCTCCCCGATCGCCTCGCGGGCCCGAGGCAGGCGTTCCATCACCAGGCGCCGGCAGAAGTAGATGTCCATGCCCTCGTCAAAATAGATGGTCACCGCCGAGAGCCCGAACCGGGAGACCGATCGAATCAGGGTGATACCAGGCAAGCCGGACATCGCTGTCTCGACCGGGAACGTGATGAATTGTTCAACCTCCACCGGAGAGAGGCCAGGCGCATTCGTGAGGATCTGGACCTGGTTCGGTGTCACGTCCGGGACGGCATCGATCGGCAGCTGCCGCATGGCATAAACACCGCTGACAACGATAAGACCGGCAAACACCAGGATCAGAAACCGGTTGGCGAGTGAAAATTCAAGCATTCGATTCAGCATAGGAGGGGGCCTCCGAGGGACATCACTTCCTACTCTCCACCGATCTGTTCTTTCAATATGATTGACTTGAGATAGAACGCCCCGGTCGTCACGACCGTCTCGCCCTCACGCAGGCCAGACTGGATCTCGGCGTACGGCGGTGATCGCCGTCTCACGGTCACTTGCCTCACCTCATACGTGCCTGGTTGCTTTTCCACAAACGCCACGGTCTGGTCGTTCACCTGTTGAAGCGCGTCCAACGGCGCGACAAGCACTTCAGAGCCTTGCCCCGGCAAGATGACCGCAGCTCTCGCAAACAGGCCAGGCCGAAGACGACGTCGTGGATTGGGAATTTCGACCCGCGCATCGATTGTGCGGGTTGCGGGATTCAGGACGTCACTGAGGTAGACGATCGTCCCTTTGAAGGTTTCGCCGGGAAAAGCGTCCACCGAAATCTCCACCTCGGCTCCCTCCCGCACGGCCGCCAGGTTCTGCTCATAGACGTCGAGGATGATCCACACCGTAGACAGGTCGGCAATCGTAAAGGCCTTATCCTTGGGACTGATTAATTCCCCCAACGTGATCGTCCGTTCAATGACGGTCCCGTTCAAAGAAGAAACCAGAGGGAAATAGGAGAGGGGTTGGCCCTTGGTACTCCAATCGATGCGCTTGATGTCTCCCTCGGACAAGCCGATGAGGCGTAATGCTTCATGAGCCGCGCGGTAGGCAGCCAGGCTCTTTTCATAGCGGCCCTTGGCGTCCAAGAATTCCTTTTCCGAGGTAATTTGTTCTTTGTACAGTCCTTCTTCACGAACATAGTTCCGCTGATCGACCTCGTGGGTCGTCTTCGCTTGAAGGAAGTCGGATTTCTTTTGACCCAGTTCGATGCTGTCCAGGAAGGCCAGCACTTGTCCTGCCTTGACCTGTTGACCCAACTCCGCCTTGACCTCGATGACCCGGCCTTCGATACGAGGGCTGAGATGCACCAGGCGATATTCATTGGGCTTGATCGTGGCCGTGGCCGTGACTTCATCACGAAAAGGACGGCGTTCTATTCGGACTGTCTGAAACGCCTGTCCGGACAGCGCTTCGGCCGGGACTGACACCTCTTGCTCCACCGTTAACGGAGCCTGTCCTCGATCTGGCGTTTCTTCCTCCATTCCGGAGGACGTGCGGCGCTCCGACGAGCTCTGTTCGCCGCTCTCTTCAACGCTGCTCTGCTGACAGCCGTAACCAAGGAGCCCCGCGACGATCAACAACAGGAGGACTCCATAATTAATCAGGTACCAGCCGGAGTGGAGCAGTGTCGCGTCGATTGTCCGGTCACAAGTGACGGATCGGCCCCTCGGAACGACACGAGCGGCAGTATGTGTATCAACGCTGGTCATGGGAGTTCTCCCGTCCACCGTTCGAGACGAGCCAATGATATTGATAGGGCCGCGCGCGCCTCGGCGTATTCCAGTTGCATTTGTCGATACACTCGCTGAGAATCGATCAATTCGAGGAGACCGGCGGCGCCTTGACGAAAACTGATGCGGGCAATCCGCAAGGCCTCCTCGGCTTCTTTCAGCAGGCCCTTCTCAAATACCTCGATCTGTTCACGATCCGTGCGCGCCTCTTGGGCCAATTCGGTCACGGCTTTGATCAATTCATTCTGAACCCCGAGGCGCTCCGCTTCCGCACGATCTTTCGCGCCTAAGGAGGCTTCAATTTCACCTTGGCGCCGATACCAGAGCGGCAGCGGCATTCGTAGGCCTGCGATATAGGCTTCATCTCCCGCTTCTCGATGATACGTTCCCGTCACGGAGACATACGGAATACGCGACTCCCGTTCCAGCCTGACGCTGTGTTCCGCTCGTTCAATCTGCTTGGCGGTCCGGCGAAGAATTGGATGCGATTCCAGCGCGGTAGTGATCAGCTGTTCAGGATTCAGGTCGTGCCGTAACGGCGCAAAGTCACCGTCCACTGAGAAGTCTGTGCCCAGCGCTCCGGCTGTCACCGCGTTGAGCCCAGCGCGAGCCGCGACGAGGGCATTTTGCGCGCGGCTCAGATCTTTCGTCGCCTTCTGTAACTCCACATTCGCCTTCACGGCTTCGAACGGTCGCGCCTGGCCGGCATCCACACGCGCCTTGATCGTTTGAAAAATCTCTCGGACCGTTGAAAGATTTTGCACCGATAGGTCCACGTCCCGCTGAGCTAGCAACAGCCGGTAAAAGGCGACCTTTGCATCGGCACGGACGTTCAAGCGCGCCTCGTCCACTCCCGCCAGGGCGCCCGAAAGACCTGCCTCGGCAGCCTCTCGGCGTGCTTTTCGCTTAGCAGGTAATTCCAGTGGTTGCTCTACCGTCACCGTCCGTTCGACGATCGAGACACCCGTGCTGGGATCGCGGATGGAGCCTCGCCCAGCCGATGCGTCGATCGATGGATTCAGAAACGCACTCGCTGCGATCCGTTCCCCTTGACTCTGGCGGACCCCGCCTTTCGCCGCACTCATAGCGGGATTCCGTTTCAATGCCAGTTCAAGCACGGCTTCGAGTTGCAAGATCGGGCTCTCAGTGTTGGCGGATGCGAATACCACGCAACCGATTCCTTCTAAGAGCAATGTAATGCCAATAAGCCAAATGAGTGTGGGTTGCATGAAAGCCTCCTCATTGCCCGCATGACGGACAATACTGACTTTTCCTGCGTTGTATGGACAGCTCGTTAGGACGCGTTAGACGCTGAGGGGAGGATGGAACAGGAACACGACGAAAGTCGGCACGTGTAGCGTGGGACTCAAGCTTACATCATCAGTAATTGGAGATGGGATCTCAGGAGCAGCAAGAGACACGGACTGGAATACAACATGGCAGGGACACCCATCATCATCCGTCACGCCGTCATCTGGTGACGTAGAATGGCTCGCCGTTGCGGTCAAGGCTGCATCAGGCCCGACTTGCCATTCACCAAGACAGGTGAGACCAGTGAGTTGAACTCCAAGGAGGAGAATCAGCCCCATGATCAGCAGATTTCTGTGTCTCGTATCCAACATCACTGTTTCAGAATATAACATAGCGCTGAGTCAAAGCCATACAATTTTTTAGCTACATTGTACACATTGAGAACACGATATGCATAAGGATCTCGATAATCCGTGCCGCGACGCTAGGATATCGAAGTTTTGTGTGCTCGCCCTAACCGCTTGAGACTGTGAGAGGCAGACCCGAAAAGATAGTCCGATTCAGATCATAGGTAACGATGGAAACAATTTCTGCTATCCATGAGGGACAAGACTTGTCCTGAGTTGACGTGTTGACGGAGCACGCACCCGCGTCGATCGTGCAAATCAATCCGGTCACACGTGAACCAGGCGCCCGGTCTCACGATCGGCGCAAAAGATGAAGTCTATTTCACGTAGTCTACGGCACAGGCCAAATCTGATTCGCCATTTGCCTCCGATCTTCTCCTCGCACGATCGCATGACGGAGGGCTAACCTTTGACGCTCCGATAACCGTCAATGATGACAATCAACCCATCAGCCATAGTTTCGAACACGTGCTGGCCATGCCAAACGGGAACGTGTATCTCGCGTGGCTGGATCATCGTGGAAAAGATCGCAGTGGGGCAGGTGCCATCTTCGCCGCGAGCCGTGATCATGGA
>JAEURV010000097.1 GCA_016788465.1 Nitrospira sp.
CTCGACCCGATATTCGCGATCCAGATGGCCAGCAAACTGTTGTTGCTATTGCACTCCCGTTCGAGCGGGTCGATTTTTTGGATCGCCGCGTTGCTCATGACTTGCTCGATCACATCGATTACCGCAAGCATGGCTGCGAAACCCACGACATACAGCCATGTCAGGCCATTGTCGAAGTGGGGGATGGGAAGCGCAACTGACAACGGGACATCCTCCACATGTAACATCGGCACCTGAATAAATTGGGCAAGGACCACACCCGCCGCAATAATGACGAAATATGGAACTGCAGGCTGTATGTAGCGGAACTTTTTAAAGAGATAGACAAACCCCGCCAGTCCGACCAGAGAAATGAGTATCATCTGGATTCGTGCCCCATTAAAAAACGTATCGGCTGTTACCAAGTCGGCGGGAAGCTCGTAGGTAAAGTCCAAGAATTTTAAGGCGATCTTGAGTCCGATCCCGGCAAGCAGCCCCTCAACAAGATAGACCGGCACGGCCAGTAAGATGTAGCGCTGCCAGTTGAACTTCCAGATGACCGCCTGCATGACCGCCGTGAGAAAGACCACGAAAGCCATGTTCTCCATGCCAAAGGTCGCCACTCCAATTGCTAACACTGGTGCGAGACCTGCGGCGATACCGGGACAACCAATATAGTTTCCGGGCCTGATCCACGCATTGATCCACCCCACCAGACAGGCAAATGCCACCGTCGCAAGTCCCACTTTGATTGGATAGTCTGACATCATGGCAATTCCAACCGAGAGCGGAATAGCCATCACCCCGGTAATCAGACCTGCAGCCACGTCTCGACCGAGATACTGGGCTTGAAATGCGGCTGACTCTGGCAGTGCTAATTGAGGATAAGCCTGCTTTTCGCCTGTGGAAATGGAGTTCGATGAGTGAACAACTGAGGTACCATCCATGGTCCTACCCTCCTGTACCGTTACACCTGGTTTAGGTACAGCAACAATAGGGCCATTCAAAAATCTATTCGGAAGTATTCGAAATTATGAATTAATTTTGAATGAATGGATGGATAGGCACCGGCACGTGTATGCATTGGACTATAGGGCCGTGCATCAGCGCACGTCACTGTGTGCTGACGCACGGTTGTTTTTGGAAGGAATGCTGATCAATGGTCCGGATGGTTATTGATAAGTCCAGCCCCCTACCTCTGTGTCATTGTGGAAGCCTCGGCGGCTCGGCCATAAGTACCGAACATCAATCGGAGAACGGTACCCACATGTCACAGATCCTCAACTTGAGTCGTCATGCCAGTGACGAGGAAGCACAGCTCCTCACCTCTTTACTTATCTATCATTTGGTCGAACGATGCGGCGGGCAGGTGCAATTCACTGCTGAGGAAATCCGCGAGATGCGCGAGAAACTCTCGACCAAGATGGTGCAGATCCAACTGGGCCAGGACCTACGGCTTCGGATCATCGACCGCCTCCCCGAACTCCTGTAAGACACCCGCTCCTGTTCAAGAAGAAGTGAGCCCGTGGCTGACCGGGGGTCAGCCGCAGGTCTCCATATGAACAACCACATCTTGCCGTGTCGTTCAAAAGCGATTCGAGGTGTGATCTAGATGTTGATAAAGAACTGAAAGAGAATCATGTGATTCATTTGATTTGCGAGATTTGGGATGGACCGGCTATTGAGGAGCTGATTCTGGTAACCGACATCCATATTGAAATACTTCGAAAATGTTCGGTTAACACCGATGAAGAATCGGTTTTGATCAAAACCGGCCTCGGGCCCGCGCGACCCTACGGTATTCAGATGGATAAAAATTTCATCTGCCGCGACCAATGCCCACTCCGGTGCCATGGGCAGCGGATACTGCCCCCGCAGCATTGTACGAAACCGCACGGCGGTCCCGTCGACATGTTCAATCCAACGCTCCTCAAGACGGGTCCGACTGACGATTTTGAAAGACTCGAACTTACGGGTATATAGCACTTGCTGATAGATACGACTTTCATCAAAGAACGGTGACTGAGGGGGCGTATGCCGTTGATTATAGTTACCGACCCAGGCATAGCCTTGCCAGATGGAGAGATTTTCCGTCAGCTGGTAGCCGATCGCAGGGCGAAGTAACAGCTGATCAATATGGCCATCCTCATCGAGATCGGCAAACCGTGGCTGAACTTCCATGTATGCCAAAAAGGAGGACGGCAGTTTCATCGTCATAAACACTGGTGACCACAGGCGGAAGTCCTGGCTAAATGTTGAAGGAGCCTGGGCGAAGCTTTCCCCTCCGGCCAACAGACTCCACGCTAGGGCGACAATTGCGCCCATGAGACCCCACTTCCGCCTGTGCTGATTTCGTCCTTTGCGCTGCATGACCTCTCCTTACCAGGGCCTATTAATGCGAGCATCGAGAGAACCCGGCCCATTGTCCTCGATGAAGGCGATTGCCATTTCCGTGTCTTGCGTCGCAGGATGCTTGTTAGACAGCCTGAGATCGAATGCCTCCTCTTCGCTTCCGCAGACCTTGTACCCGTCCAGAAGGCGAAAGGCTAGTCAGAAATTTCGGTAAGGGGAGTCATTTTGTCCCGGAGATTGCGCCCACTGCATGATTGTGTTAGCTACTCGCCATGCTCCGCATTTCCTTATCTCTTTCTATACCCGATCAGGAGATCGATATCCGCGCCATACGCTCGCAAGGTGCCGGCGGCCAGAATGTAAACAAGGTCTCCACTGCCGTCCATCTTCGCTTTGACATCCATGCATCGTCGTTACCGCAGATCTATAAAGAAGCCCTGTTGAAGCTCCACGATCACCGTATCTCGGCTGACGGGGTGGTCACGATCAAGGCGCAACAATACCGGACACAGGAGCGTAACCGTGAAGACGCCTTAGATCGATTGCGTGCCTTGATTCAGTGCGTCACGATCCCGAAGAAGAGGCGAAAGGCGACGAAACCTACAAAGGGTGCCCACGACCGACGGATCGAGAGTAAGAAACGACAAGGGCGCTTGAAGGCGTTGAGAAGAACGACAGAATGACCCAGCGGAGAGAGGGTTCTGTCACTCGTGGATCGAGCTAAGAACGTGATTCCTTGCTCTTGGCACCATTGACCCGTGCCTGCTGGAGCAGAGCTTCGGCCTCAGGGATAAAGTCCATCTGCTTTTGTGTCTGCGCGATGACGAGAGCGGCACTCGCCAGAGCCATAGCCTCGTCATGCTGCCCCCGTGCACAGCGCACTCTGGCAAGCGCAAGTCTGGCGTTGACCGCTTTGGGCGCCTGTTGAATGACCTGTTGTAAGAGCCGCTCTCCTTCTTTGACGTCTCCACCCAACAGACTGGGGAGTTTCACCAGTAAGGTCCCTTTGGCCGAAAGTGCTTCGAGATGTGTGGGGACGATCTCCAGAGTTCGATCCAATTCCTTCATCATCCGGCGAAGCCCAAAGAGGGAGGTGAGGGTTTCACCGTCGATGCGCAGCAACTCGCCAAGATTGCAGAACAAGGCGAAATGGGCATCGGCACTGCCTTCATCCGCCGCGACTGCCTGCTCACCCAATCGCTGGCCTTCTTGAAAATGGGCCAGCCGAGCGGCGCGATCCGTGGCAAGCCGGCCTTGATGGCACTGTTCAAGTGCTTGTACTGGCAATGCCTCTCCTGAGGCTTGAGTCATGGTGGGCAGGAGGAAAAACCATACACCACCTATCAGGGCAATGCCCAACGCCTGCGAAACAATCTTCATACGTTACGAACCCTCTGTTCCTGGAGAAAACGGATAGAGTGCAGCAAACAGAGTGCCCTGGTGAGGCGTCCTCCCGTGCGTCCAACTCATTGGAAACATGAAGGTCGACCACAGCCCACGGCTCACGTCAAGAGCGTGAGCTTCGCCGGATGAACAAGTTGGAACTCTCTCTTGCTCACACAGGTGCCGTGGCGTATTCCACTCCTCGGAAGCCTGCGACCCGGGAGCTAGAATAGGACCGGTATAGACAGTAATCTATTCACTTGGAGCGACCATCCCGAGAATATTGAAGCCCCCGTCCACATAGATCACTTCCCCGCTGATTCCGCGGCCTAACGAGCTGACCAAGAACAGAGCGGTATCGCCGACATCGCCCTGTTCGGTAGGTCGACGGAGAGGCGCGACTTCCTTATGATGATCTACCATCTTCGTAATGCCCGAGACCCCACGGGCCGCCAGGGTCTTGATCGGTCCGGCGGAGATCGCATTGACCCGAATGTTCAGGGGGCCAAGATCGTAGGCCAGGTAGCGGACGGCAGATTCGAGGGCGGCTTTGGCAACACCCATGACGTTGTAGTGAGGCACGACCCGCTCGCTGCCGAGATACGTGAGCGTCACAATGGACCCCCCGGCGGTCATCAACGGTAAGGCCGCTCGTGCGACGGCAATCAAAGAATAGGCGCTGATGTCGAGCGCCATGGCAAACCCTTGCCGGCTGGTATTGATAAATTGTCCGGTCAGCTCCTCCCGGGGCGCGAAGGCCAGTGAGTGGACGAGAAAATCGATTTGGCCGAAGTCTTTTTTCACCTGTTGCATCAAAGCAGCAATCTCTCCGTCATTGCTGACATCGCAGGGATGGGCCTTGGCCCCCGGCAAGGTGGCCGTCAACTCTTCGACATTCTGCTTCAACCGTTCATTTTGATAATTAAAGAACAGTTGGGCACCTTGTCCGGCAGTAGATTGGGCGATGGCCCAGGCGATGCTGTGTTTATTCGCCACACCGATGATGAGCCCCTTTTTTCCATTGAGTAACATGGGCACAGTTCTCCTTCTCTCTCTAGGCTGTATCCTTATCGACGCTGTGTCTTGATGTAGATGGCTTGTAACCCCACGATGGTTTTGCCATCACGAATGGTTCCATCTTCAATTTTCCCGATCGCCTCGGAAAGAGGCATCTCGATCACCTCCAGCACCTCATCTCGATCCAACTGCTGTTGCCCCTTCGTGAGACCGGTCGCCCGGTAGATATGAATCACTTCATCGGCAAATCCAGGTACCGTGAAGATACTCGAGAGCAGTTCAAATGAAGAGGCTCGATAGCCCACTTCCTCCTCCAGTTCCCGTGCCGCACAGTGCAAGGGGTCTTCACCCGGAGCGAGTTTCCCAGCAGGAATTTCGTAAATGAATCCTCCGGCTGCGTGACGAAACTGTCGGATCAACACCACCGTACCATCATCCTTGACCGGCACCACCGCTGCGGCCCCAGGGTGGCGAATCGTTTCGAGGTCCACCGTGACACCGTTCGGCAACTGTACGCGATCGATATTGAGGGTGATGACTTTTCCGGTGTAGATATTTCGTGTCATGGCCGTAGCTGGCTGCTAGCGATTAGTTTATGGTAATGAGGTCTGAGCATCGGGATCAACATTCTTGTTCCTGCTGTAGACCATACGCCATCAGCTCTTGGGTTTTTTATAAAACGGTGGCTTGACCACCTGCGCAGGGACCGCTTTCCCCCGGATGTCGATCTGAATCCTCGTCCCTGGTTCGGCGTAGCGAGACAGCACAGAGCCCAAGCCAATCCCTTTCTGTAGAAACGGTGACAGGTTGCCGCTTGTCACTTCACCGATAGACTGCCCTGGTGACTCCGCTGAGAGGATCGTGAAGCCATGGCGAGGGACTGCTTTTTCAAGCAATTCAAACCCGACCAACCGATGGGCTACCCCCTGTGTCCGTTGAGACAACAGAGCGCCACGACCGACGAACTCACCTTTCTCAAAGTTTACGACCCAGTCAGCTCCTGCATCAAGCGGACTGATCTCTTCGCTGATGTCGTTGCCGTACAACAAATACCCCATGTCGAGCCGGAGCAGGTCACGCGCGCCTAACCCCGCGGGCTTGAGGCCAAGCGGTTGACCCACTCTCAACAGCTGCTCCCAGACCGATGCGGCAAGGTCAGCTGGAAGATAGAGCTCGTACCCCAATTCACCGGTGTACCCTGTCCGCGAAATGATAAGGGGCCCGCTGAACGCAGTAACTTCTGCACATTGTCGAACTTTCAGATCTGCGACATCGGCGAGACCAGCGGCGACCAACAGATCCCGAGAGCCGGGGCCTTGCACAGCAATCTGCGCCAGCTCCGTTGAGCGATCCCTGACCTTGCATCCCTGCACATGGGAAACTTTTTCCATAAACCACGTAACGATCTTCTCGCGATTAGAAGCATTGACACAGACGAGAAACTCATACGGTTTGACGTGATAGATAAAGATGTCGTCCTGAATACCTCCCTTGGGATTGCAGACCATCGAGTACTGCGAGGATCGAACGGAAATCTTGGAGACGTCGTTGGTGGTAACGTACTGAAGAAAGCCGACAGACCCTGGACCGGAGACGCTGATCCGACCCATGTGGCTCACGTCGAAAAGACCGGCTTTGCTGCGCACGGTGTGATACTCATCGACCACACCGCTGTACTGGATGGGCATCTCCCATCCGGCAAAGTCGACCAGCTTGGCGCCGGCAGCTCGATGCTGTGCGATAAGCGGAGTCTGCTTCATCATGGCTCACGCTGACAAGTAGGCACGCGGGAAGGCGTACACGAGTGTTAGTATCGGAACTGTCAGCTTACTAACTTGGGACCTGTCACCGTATTCCGAGTAATTCCACATCGAAAATCAACGTGGCATTTGGTGGGATCACGCCACCGGCCCCACGCGATCCATACCCCAAATCGGATGGGATCGTGAGCTTACGCTTACCGCCCACCTTCATACCCTGAACCCCTTCATCCCAGCCTTTGATCACACGGCCCGCACCCAGCGGAAATGAAAATGGTTGCCCGCGATCGACAGAGCTATCGAACTTTTTCCCGCTCTCCAACCAACCGGTGTAGTGCACGCTCACATTCTTACCCGCAACAGCTGCCTCTCCCGTACCGACCACTTGATCCACATATTTCAGTCCGGATGGCGTGGTGACTTCCTGATTATTCTCAGCCATGGAACCTCCTACTCCCACAGATAACGTGAGCACGATTATCGCCACGAGTGATGAAAGCTGCCGTGATTTCATAGGATACCCTCCTGACACTGTATGGCATGGGAGGGAGGGTATGGTCAACTGGAACCTGGGACACCAGTTACTGAGGGGCCATTGGCTCCTGCTCGGTCTCCAGGCCACTGGAAGGTGCTGGATACCAGAACCAGTGCCTGCAGGATGGTCAACAATTCGGTCCGGCGCGGCCGCAGTGAGCGAAAGGCCGAGGCGTACGCGGTTGGTACGGTGAGGCCTTGAGCGATGCGAGAACAAAGCTGCCAGGATTGTTAACTATCCTGCTAGCGGTCGCGTTCGGCGAAGAGCGCCAGACTCGCCGTATAGCCATGGAGGAAGTTCCGCCCACCGACCGGGCCGATTTCCCCCTGCGCGAAGAACCCAGCCACCGGGATTGAGCCCAACCGTGCCGAAGCAGTCCTGGCATCATGGTTCGGCCTCCCAAAGAGTCCCTGCCCTCGTCCGCAGCAGCTGAACATCAGCGCGCTGAGTGGAGGATGCCGATATCGCGCGTGGTCCGCAGCGAGTAAGGAATTGAACTCTTCGCTGGCCGATGCGGCATCGCGTAACTGGAACTGCACCGTCTGCCCTTCTTGCACCATGTCGCCGATCGCGACGGCGCCCGTGGTACGGTCCGCCCCGAGCAGATTACGGATGAGAAAGTCTCCGCGCTCAAACCGATTACGATGTTCGTCGATCACGATACCAAGATGGACCGCTCGATTCGCCCTGGATCGATCCTCCTCCGGCATCGACTCGAACACCGCCTGCAAGCGCTCTAATGCCGGCGCCCCTCCCAACTCGTGTATGAGATTGCGTTCAGCCTTCGTCACCACGAAGCGTTCACCAATGACTCGGCACCCTTGCGAAATCACCGGGCGAATGTCGACAGCCCCTGAGATCCGTACCCCTACCAGCCCACTATCATAGACCTCGTCGTTGATCACCAACCGATTCGCCCCAACCTCTTGGCCGCCGCCGGCAAGGCCACCGATCGCTTGGGTACCAGGATATCGATCATCTACGATCTCCAGGATGTCTTGAACGGGCGTCGTAAAGGGATCGGCCAGGAGCAGGAACGACCCGTCGTTGATCCCTGGCTCGGGCCATCCCGTGAGATGGAATTGATCCTGTATCGGGGAAAAGGACGAGTGCAACGGGTGGAGGTCGACATCGGGAAGGACAGCCGCCCAAACGGTGATCGCTGGCGTCGTTTCAAGCTCCTCTTCCCCGGCAATGATCCCCTCCCCGCTGCAGCCGAGGAGGAGTTTTGGACGAAGGGTGCCGGTCAGCACCGTGGCCAACCGATCAACATCCTCAGCGTGGTGTGCCGAGAAGAAAACACAGGCCATGTCGATGGGTGTTCTGCTCAGTTGGGCCTGAATTGCTGCAGCGACCTCTAATACCGCAGTCTCAGTATTGTCCTGTTGTGAGAGCGCAACGGCAAACTGCATGGACTGGCCTCATGAGGTGCAGCAGAATGGTGAATAGTATCTGGGAAGAGATGCACAGCCCGGGGTCGGTCCCGAACTCAGACTCCTGGGTCCATGCGCTGGGCTCGGACCTGTGCAAGCTTCTTATAATAGCGCCACAGGTAGGAATGGTAGTCGTCCACCTGCGCGAGGAGATAGTGCAGTTCCGTCGGATCTTCTGTTTCCAATGCGTGAATCATCCGCGCCTTGAGAAACTCGGCAAAGGCTTCCGTCTTTTGCACCGCCGTCATCAGCTGCAATCCGCCGCCGATTTGATAGTCGCCCATCGACTTGGTCTCCTTCGTTCACAGCTGGCCGGAAGAATAGCGAGGAGCATGCGGGAAATGCAAGCGCAGCAATTGAGAACCGTGTTGAACAGACAGGATGCTAACTAGCGCTGGATCGGTTGCAAGAGACCCTTGAGGCGGACAAGGTCAATCGCCTCAATCCGATGTCCATCGCGGCCCGTCACGGATGTTGCCATGGTGAGTGCGTTCAAGATCGCTTCTTCGGTAGCTTCGACCGTGGCGGTGATGAGCGGATTGATATGACTATCGGCAAGGTGCGTGAGGTTGTAGGTAGGTTCCTTCGGGTAGTGAGGAATCATGTTTGCCGTGGAAAAAGCCAGCATGAAATCGCCGCTGCTGTGCCGCGCCGTGGAGCCGGTGCGGGCGAGGCCGAGCGCAGCACGCTTTGCGAGTCTGCTCAACTGCCGACTATCCAATGGCGCATCGGTCGCGATGATGATAATGATCGACCCTTCGCTCTGTCCTGGTGAGAGCGCCTGCGATTGTTGTTGCACCTGGGCAGGCGGATCGTAGCGCTTCCCGACCGGCACACCGGCAATGACGAGCTCAGGGCGGCGGCCATGGTTCGCATTAACAAGGACCCCGATGGTATAGCCGCCGTCTTTCTCCGATACCTTTCTCGATGACGTACCGATACCGCCCTTAAACCCATAGGACACCATCCCTGTCCCCGCACCGACCGTACCTTCCGTCACTGGGCCAGTGGTAGCTCCATCCAGCGCCGCTATGACATCTTGCTCCGACACATGACGACCTTGAATGTCGTTCAACCGCCCGTCATCACATTCGGCGACGACCGGCGTGAGTGTGTCGTCGGAGATGCCGATCTCAGGATACTGCCTGATCATCCAACTCATCACTCCGTTGGCGACACGCGGAACGTTGAGCGTATTTGTGAGGGCCACAGGATACTCAAGGAAGCCTGATTCGGCGACCCATGAGAGGCCGGTCATCTCTCCGGTGCCGTTAAGGACAAAAAATCCGGCAGGTACTTTCTTGTGCCAGACGTCGTCACGCGGCATCACAACCGTCACGCCGGTACGTACAGGCCCCTGACCCGGAATCAATTTCCCTTCACCGGAGATGAGGGTGGTCTGTCCGACCTTCACGCCGACCACGTCGGTGATCGCATTGAGCGGACCAGTTGA
>JAEURV010000130.1 GCA_016788465.1 Nitrospira sp.
AGGGACTGTTGGACCAGGCCGCGGTAAGAATCGTTCCGGAGAGACGATCTACAAGAAGTGCCCAAAGTAGGAGCAAGAGCGAGATGCCAGGAGTAGAGGAGACAAGGGCGGCCCTAGTCCTCATTGTTGATGATGATGAGCTGATCAGAGTATTCATGCGCGAGGTCTTGGAACAGGCCGGGTTTGAGGTGTGCGAAGCGTCGCATGGAGCAGCTGCCATAGAGCAATATGCCACGCAGCGTCCCGACCTGATTGTCATGGACCTGGTCATGCCCGTGATGGACGGATTCGTAGCCTGCCTGAAACTGCGTGAATCGGAGGAGGGGAAGCGCGTGCCGATCCTGGTCATGACTGGGTTGGATGATGAGGACTCGATCGGTCGGGCTTATGCGTGCGGCGCCACTGATTTCATTGCCAAACCGACGAATGCCACGATCCTGGGTCATCGAGTCCGGTACATGCTGCGAGGGAGTTCCACGCTCAATGCCCTTCTCCGTAGCGAGGCGCGATTGGGCTTGGCTCAGCGGATTGCCAAGATCGGGAATTGGGAATGGCATCCTTCCACAGGGCAGTTTCTGGTGTCTCCTGAACTCTGTCGACTGATGGGAATTCGAGCCCAAGATTTTCGAGGGACGAAAGAGGCGTTTCTTGACATGGTTCATGTGGATGATCGTGCACTGGTTGATCGAACGCTGCAATCGATTCTTGCGGAGGGCAAGCCTTGTGATATCGATCACCGGATTGTGTTTCAGCACGGAGGTGAATTGTCGGTCAATCTCCAGGCTGAGGCGGTATTGGATGACCAGTCAAAAACAATGACGATCGTGGGAACGGCCAAGGATATCAGCGAACGAAAGCGCTCTGAGCGAGAAATCCAGCGGTTGGC
This sequence comes from Nitrospira sp., assembly GCA_016788465.1. Lineage (GTDB taxonomy): Bacteria > Nitrospirota > Nitrospiria > Nitrospirales > Nitrospiraceae > Nitrospira_D. The sequence continues at coordinate 887 of JAEURV010000130.1, forward strand.
CTATTACGACAGCCTCACCGGTTTGCCGAATCGCGTATTATTTAAGGATCGCGTCATCCAAGCGCTTGCCCATGCGCATCGTTACCAAACAACGCTTGCAGTCTTGTTTCTCGATCTGGACCGGTTCAAGGTCATCAATGATACGTTAGGTCATAACATCGGTGACCTCTTGTTGAAGCAGGTAGCAGATCGTTTAACAGAGTCAGTCAGACACAGCGATTCCGTCGGTCGGCCGATTGAGAAGGGCGGAGCTCATGAATTGGCCCGTCTTGGGGGAGATGAGTTTACGGTCTTGTTGACCAATATCCGACAGGCTCAGGATGCCGGGATGGTTGCCAGGCGAATCATAGAATCACTGGCGCGATCCTTCTTGATCGATGGCCATGAGATTTCGGTCACGGCGAGTGTAGGGATCGCGATATTTCCGACCGATGGCGACTCAGTGGATCAGTTGCTGAAGAGTTCTGATGTCGCGATGTATCAGGCTAAAGAAGAAGGCCGAAACAACGCCCAGTTTTACTCGGCGACGATGAATTCCATGGCGGCGGAGCGGCTTGAGATGGAAAATGACTTGCGTAAGGCATTGGAGCGTCATGAACTGACCGTGTATTACCAACCGCAAGTCGATATTCGGAGCAACAGAATCGTGGGTGCTGAAGCATTAGTGCGATGGCATCATCCTCTGCGTGGCATGCTGATGCCTGCTCTGTTTCTTCCTGTCGCCAACGAGACGGGTATGATTCGAAAGCTGGACGAAGCCGTGTTGGGCATGGCATGCCGGCAAGGCAAGGCTTGGCAAGATGCCGGTTATGCTCCCGTTCGGATGTCGGTCAACGTGTCCAACTCATTTTTTCATGGAGCTTCGTTGGTGAGCGCCGTGTCACGAGCCTTGCAAGAGACTCAGCTTGCTCCGGAATTTCTCGAGTTGGAGTTGACCGAGTCGATCGCGATGCGGCATGTCGAAGCATCCATTGAGATGCTGCAGGAGTTGAGGACGATGGGTATCCGACTGTCGATCGATGATTTTGGAACCGGGTATTCCTCCTTGAGCCATTTACAACGGTTTCCCTTGAACATGCTCAAAATTGATCAATCCTTTGCATGCAATGTGCCGCACGATGCGGCTAATGTTTCAATCACACGCGCCATTATCTCTCTTGCACACAGCATGAACCTCACGGTGTTGGTTGAAGGGGTTGAACGCAAAGAGCAGTTAGAGATGTTTCGGGAACAAGGCTGTGATCAGGCACAGGGACATTACTTTGGCGTTCCGATGCCGGCTGACGAATTCGTTCAACGGCTCACCCGGGCTGATTCCCCCACGCCTGGAAGACAGGCAGCTTAAACGTCTTCGCCGTCCGTAGTGGTGCTCTGTCAAGGAGAGGCTCAAGGGCGTAAGGCTCAGGAAGGGGAGGTACGCTTATGGAACAGCGGAAAGATAGCCGATTCCCTGTTGGGTTTCGGAGCTCGTTCAGCTCGGCGAACAGTTTGTCAGGCGATGGGACGCTGAGTGATCTCTCTATTCGAGGCTGTCGTATCCGTAGTTTGGTGGAAATGAATCCAGGGACGGTTCTTCAGCTTCGAGTTCACGTGTCAGAACGTGAATCTCCCATCGTGGTCTCGCACGCGATCGTCCGATGGTATCGTGCCGGTAGTTTTGGATGTGAGTTTGTAAACCTTGGGGCGGAGGAATGGGCCAGACTCCGTGCCGTGACGACGGAATTGGAGAAAGAACCCTACCAGAAGACCCAAGAAGAAACGGATGCCGCATAATCCCACTGTCGTGCGGACATCATGCCGCTCGCGCTCGGATTCTAGCTTCAAAACTCTTGCATGCCGACTCCACGCTTTCAGTGAGTGGATCAAGTAGATTGGCGGCGGCATCCAGCTGCTGTCCAACAGCGAGCCGTTCGATCTGCTCCGCATGTACGCTGGCGGCCTGGGCCCCCACAAGGGCGCTCGAGGATTTGAGCTGATGGGCCGCCGCTCTCAGCGCCGGTCCATTGTCGGTGTCGATTGCCGTACGGATCTCACCCAACAGTCGCCGTGAATTTGAAAGATAGAGCACCAGAATCTTCTGCGCCGCATTTGGTCGGCCTACTCGCTCCATCGCCAGCAGATTCGCGAAGACGGACTCATTGATGACGGGAATGTCCGATGGGGTTGCCTGAGACAGTTTGCCGTCGAGTACCTGCCGATGTCGGAGAGAGCCTGATGGAGGCTTCACGATCCACCGTTGGAGCGTTGCGAGTAAATTCTGTTGAGAAAACGGCTTTGAGAGGTAGTCATCCATCCCGGCCGCCAGACACCTCTCCCGGTCTCCTTCCATCGCATTTGCCGTTAAGGCAATGATGGGAACATGCTGGCCGCTGCCGCTCGTGGCTTCGTGCTGGCGAATCGCCGCCGTGGCGGCAAACCCGTCCATTACCGGCATTTGACAATCCATTAACACGAGATCGTAGGGGTGTTTCGAGACGGCCTCAACAGCTTGGCGGCCATCTTCTGCCAGGTCGACACTGCAGCCGTGGAACTCTAGCATTGCCATCGCCACTTCACGGTTGACTGCGTTGTCCTCGGTCAGCAGGATTCGAGCCTGGATGGTGGGTGCGGGAGGCTCTGGACAGACAGGTGGCGGAGCAGCTTGTTCCGCGGCATATCGCTGCCGCCATAAGCAATCTTGCAGAAGAGACTGTCGGGCGGGTTTTCGGAGCCATGCGAAAAAGTTTGAGGAGGTCCCCTCTTCCGCATAGGGCTGTTGATCGACCGAACTCAGGGCCAGGAGGGGAATGTTCCGGAGTGCGGGATCCGCCTTCAGCATCCGTGCAAGCATGACGCCGTCGATGTCAGGCATGTGGATGTCGAGAATAGCCATGTCCACGGGCTTACCCTGGGTCATGGCCCGGCGCAGTTGCTCCAATGCCTCTGTCGCACTCGCGGTGCTGATGACCTCGGCTGCCCAAGTCATCAACTGGGCTTCTAGAATAAATCGATTAGTTGGGTTATCGTCGACAATAAGGACTCTGGTACCGGCAAGTGATTGGGCTGGAGCGGTTTTCTGTGACTGCTGTGTAGGGTTGTACTCCAGTTGGACGGTGAACCAAAAGGTAGACCCCTGGCCTGGCACACTCGTGACGCCGATCTCGCCGCCCATCAAATGCACCAGTTGCCGGGCAATAGCCAAGCCAAGCCCAGTACCGCCGAACCGGCGGGTGGTCGAGCCGTCAGCCTGAGAAAATGCGGCAAAGAGGCGCTTCTGTGCTTCCTCAGAAATTCCGACCCCCGTGTCCTGCACCTCACACCGCAACACCACTCGGTTCGCCTCCTGTGAGAGGCAGTGAACGCGGACGGATACGTCCCCTCGTTCCGTAAACTTCACGGCATTATTGATAAGGTTCAAGAGGACCTGTCTGAGACGCCCCGAATCGCCGATTACAACATCAGGGATGTCGGTTGGTAAGAGGTACGTCAGTTCCAATCCCTTCTTGCTCGCGGGTTCGGCAAAGAGTTCTACGGCTTCTTCGAGCGCTTGACGGAGGCCGAACTCGATCCGCTCCAATGTCAGCTTACCGGCCTCGATCTTGGAAAAATCTAAAATGTCGTTGATGATGTCCAGAAGGGCAGTGCCGGATCGATGGACCATGTCGACCATATGTCGCTGCCGCTCGTTCAGTTGGGTTGCGAGGAGGAGTTCAGCCATGCCGAGCACACCGTTCATCGGCGTGCGGATTTCGTGACTCATGTTCGCCAGAAACTGCGATTTGGCGACACTGGCCGCTTCAGCAGCCTCCTTTGCTCTCAGGAGGTCGTGAGTGCGCTCAGAAACCTTTATTTCCAACTTCTCTCTGTGCTGTGCCAGCTGCTCATGTTGGATCTGAATCTGTGTCAGCATGGCGTTTAGTCCGTCTGTCAGCACATCGATCTCATCGTGAGTGGACGACGAATCGGCTCGGAGGGAGTAGTTTTTGGTCTCCGAAACTGTTCGCATCGTACCAACTAGGCGGACGAGTGGTACGGTAATAATACGCTGGAGCTGTCGAGAGAGCAGCAGTGCCAGCAGGCCTGCTGCAAGAAAAACCAGAAGGGCAATCGTCACAGATTGTCTCAGCCGCTGATCAAGCTCCGTGAGGTCTGATCGGAGCAAGATCCACCCGATCTGTTGTCTGTCGAGGACGATCGGTGTTGAAACCTCTAGGTGGTTATCCGCGATACGGCTCGTCCGTGTGGAGGAGAGTTGCATGTCGGCAGACAGTTCCGGAAGATCAGACGGCATCTCAGAGAGGTGCTCATTGGTATATGAGGCGAATAGGTGTCGGTCACTGTCAAGGGTGAAGGCAAAGACGATGTGGGGTTCTTGGCGAAGGGCGGCGAGGGTATCACGAGCAGCTTGTTGATCTTTGAACGAGAGGGCTGCGGTGCTATTGGTTCCGATGACGTCGGCAAGTGCGGCCATGCGGGTCTCGATCATGCCACGGACTGAGATCTGATCGTTGATGATGAATGCAATAACGACGACAAGCAGGGCCAAGCCGCTAGATAATAGCGCCAGGCCGGTGAGTTTTGTTTCGATGGGCCAGCTCTTGAACCAACGCCACATCCTAGGGTTGTCCTTTCACGATACGTGTCAACCTGATGAGCTGGGAACTGAGTTTCAGCGGAGTCTGTTGGACGGCGTCAAGATTCAAGTCGAGTGTCACTCTGTTCTCGACCATCCGCATGTTGATCATGAAACCGGCTTCTGCGCAGCCGTCGTTATCACAGATGGTTAGGACTGGAGTCTTCTGGAGCATACGGAGGATACTTGTAGTGTGATCAATTGCGGTGCGACTGACGTACAATAGATGACAACCGAGGAGTTGGTCGTCGGCCTGCAGTCGTTTAATAGTGAGCGGACGATCATGGACAGGTTTGGTCGTGAGCTGATCAATCTCCAGACCGAATGGGTCTTCTCCCACAATGCAGACAATATGTGAAGCCTGATGGTCAGAAAAGGCTGCTGGTGGCCATTCCGTGAACTTGGCAAGGTTATACAGGAATGCGGCTTTGAGGCGGTACTCTCCCTTCTGAGAACCGTTCGCGCCATATGATGGGGGTGCTAAGCTGCCTAGTGTAAGTGACAGCCAGAATCCGACAAGCAGAAGGCCCGTCAAGATTGTGCGTGGGAGAGACATCGGTTTCATCGCCCTTGGTTCGACCTCATGGAATCTCGCCTAGTACCGCCAGGTCAATTTGACGTAGGCCCCTCGTTGAACCTCTGTCGCATTCTGCGCGACGAAGGACGAGGTGAATTCAGGTCGTCTGGATTCGAGTAGGTTTTGTCCGACAATGGAGACCTCCAACGTCTTGGTTGGTTTCCAGCCCAGCCTGGTGTCCAAGCTGACATACGCCGGGATGTTCAATGCCGGGAGTCGATCGACGAATCGTCCCCAGAGGTCAAGCTCGATATCGCCGGGAAGCTGCATCAGCGATCTGAGCGATGCTTGGTGTTGAGGACTTTCTCCATTCGCATTTCTGCCTAACGGATCTAATGACGTTCCGGTGATCATCTGGATTCTCAGATACGAGTATGTTGCACGCAGACGCCACCAGTCGATGGGGTGCCATTCTGAGGAGACTTCCACACCATGGGTTTCTGCCGCAAGTTTGTTTTTTGCAACGAAGGGGACAACCAGATGTGGAGGGAGCGGATTTGTCGCGAGCGAGGAAGCCCCAGGCTCGATGCTTCTGAGTCGATCGTATCGGTTGTAGAATGCCGAGATGTCGATCGACCATGCCTCGACCGGTTGATAGCGAGTACCGATCTCATAGGCCACCAACGACTCATTACGGAACCCACGCTGGCCTCCGAATGTCGTCAACGCGACTGGCGACCCTGGGAACAGAGCATTCGGCGGCAAGGCTATCTGGTCGAGAGTGGCATCGTCCTCAGCACGCGATGGAGTGCGAATCGCATGAGAAATAGCCCCCCAAAACATCAGAGCCTGGGTTGGGGTCCAACGTAGGCGACCGCTTGGCTGAACGACCCAGCCTGTAAAATCGTTATGCTCGACTTTCGTACCAGCGGTCAATGCCAGGTTATTGGGAATGAGGGTGAACTCATCTTGAACGAATCCGTTGAAGAGATTCAGAGCACGATTGGCGGGCGTCGTGCTGATGGTGGTGGAATTGATGATGTGGTCGTTCGTGAATCGATAGCCGAGTCCCCAGATAAGTCGGTGGGCCTGGCTCCATGCAAACGCGTGTTGAAGGTCGATGTCGAAGGTGTCTCGTCGTTCAGTAAATAGACGGCTGTTCCGTTCAGTTCGATCATAGTAGGTTTGGACGAGAAGGGAGGAACTGTCTGAAAAGGCGTGTTTCCACCGCGAGAGGACATTGCCTCCGGAGTAGTGCCATCTATCTCGAATCGACTGGCTGTAGGGAATCGTGAGGAGTGGTTCCGTGAACCCAAATCCTTCTGAGCCTCTGTAGTAGTCGCCCTGTACGGTCAGGCTGTCCTGTGAGGAAAGGTCATGATCGATACGGAATCCTCCTCTGCCGTTTCGCCAGTCGTCCCCTCCCGGCGTGCCATCCGATCGAAGAAAATCATCACGCTCGGAGAACTTCCCATAGAGACGGGCATGAGTATGTTCTCCCATTGAGGCTCCATAACGAAGCGTGGTAAATGCTCGTTCTTCTGTCCCACCGCCAACAACGGTGAGGAGCCCCTGCGTGTCCTTGGCTTTCTTGGTGATGACATTGATGACACCGTTCACAGCGTTGGCTCCCCAGAGGGAGGCGCCCGGTCCTCGAATGACTTCGATGCGATCGATGTCTTCAAGGACGGTGTCCTGTGCATCCCAGAATACGCCGGAGAAAAGCGGCGAATAGACGGTGCGGCCATCAATCAGCACGAGCAGCTTATTGGCAAATTCTCCGTTGAATCCCCGCGAGCTGATGGCCCAGCGATGGGTGTCAAGTCGTGCCACTTGAATGCCTGGTGCCATACGAAGCGCTTCAGGGATGGTGGTGACGCCCGATCGTCGGATGTCTTCTTGAGAGATCACAAAGACAGCTGCGGCTGCATGGAAGAGGGGTTGGGATTGCTTGTTGACTGACGTGACTTCCACCTTCAGCAATTCTTCAAGACTGAGTGTCGTTAATTCGGGTGGGGTGTCCTGCCCGGGGTCTATATTTGCGGCGAGTGTCATGCTGCTGGTCACCTGAAAACTGATCAAACCGGTGAGACCTATGCATAAACAGTAGGCCTGTCGTCGTAATACGCACTGCAGTGGAAACATAACCACCCTCACAAGTTATTTGTACTGGATCTTCGCGTTGAGGCAGTTCCTTAGCGCTGGCCGAATAGTTCGCTAGAGGACTATTCGGTTGCTGCTCAGAATTCCTTAAAAACGGTGCGTGATCGGAAAGGCTGTCAGTCCAGAGCGGAAAAGAGAAATGTCCTTGTTCTTTAGATCTTGTGGTGACAATGACATGGAGAAGTTATGGGGCCTGCTGTCTCGGTAACGGAGCTGGTTGCGCTTTCGTTGTTGTGACGCAGAGGTGTTCAGGCTTGTGTGAGGAGGATGGTCACTGCAACCCCGGTGTGTCCGGGGTTCGGATCATGTCCACCGTAGTGCTCTTGTTGCCGATAAAGGATCGCTAGGCGGCTTTTGCCGCTTGCCGTTTCGCGACTTGGCCAAGGATATCCAGTGCTGCGATGCGGTAGGCTTCGGCATAGGTTGGAAAGTTGAAGACGTTGTCGATAAAGGATTCAATGGTCGCCCCGCTTTGCAGTGCGAGTTGTCCGATGTGGACCAATTCAGTCGCAGAATCGCCAACTACCTGGATGCCGAGCAGCCGCTCGCCGGCTGGATCGGCGATCATCTTGAGGAGCCCCTGACTCCCGCCTGAGATCTGTGCACGGGCGATCTCCTCGAATTTCGCTCGGCCAATAAGCGGATCCTTGTACCGTTCTCTGGCACCCGTCTCATCCAGTCCGATGCTGGCCATTTCAGGAATGGTATAGATGCCCAGTGGGATAGTCGAGGCGGCGTCACCGACCGGGAGATTGAGAGCATGTCTGACGGCGCGTCGTCCTTGTTCCATAGCTTTTGACGCAAGCGCTGGTCCACTGACCATGTCGCCGACGGCATAAATGTGTTCCACTGTGGTCTGACAATATGGATTCACAGGGATGAGTCCCTGGTCTGAAATGGAAATACCGGCTGCTTCGAGGTCGAGATCCTCGATATTGGCTTGTCGTCCCAGGGCAACCAGCATTTTTTCGCTTTTGATGACAGTCCCGTTCTTAAGCGTGGTGAGGACATGGGCTACCCCGTCCCATCGCACCTCGGCGAGTTGACTCTCGCCGATATAATGGCCCCCGTGGTGTTCGAGTCCCTTCACGAACTGGTCGACCAGTTCCTTGTCCATAAATTGGAGAGGGTAAGGTGCGCGGTCGACGAGTGTGACCTCGACACCCAATAGCGCGAAGATGGACGCGTACTCACAGCCGATGACCCCGCCTCCGATGACGGTCAAGGATTGAGGAAGGTACATCATCGACAACAGTGAATCGCTATCCAGAATATGCTCATGGTCGACCGGAATCTCTTTGGGATTTCTGGGGCGTGACCCGGTCGCCACGACGATTGTGCCAGCCGTGAATTGTTGATGGGCCCCATCGACGGTTTGCATTTCGATGGTGTGGGCGTCGACGAATCGTGCCCGCCCGTGAAGCAAGGCGATGCCGTTTCGGCGGAGTTGCTTGCTCATGAACGAATCGTGTGCCCGCACGACATCTTCCAGCCTGGTCAGGAGGGTGGAAATCTGGGTGTCGGGTTTCAAGTTGAACTGCAACGCTTCCCCCGCTCGTTTGAGCAGGTCAAGATGGAGCGCGCTTTCTCTCAACGTCTTGCTGGGAATGGTTCCCCGATAGACGCAGCTCCCGCCGATGCCCCGTTCGCGTTCGATGAGCGCGACTCGTTTGCCGGCCTTAGCGCCCTGAACCGCGGCTTTTTGGCCGGCTGGGCCGGCGCCGATCACGATGATGTCATAGGTGCTTGGTGTGCTCATAGGTTCATCGCGTTCACAATGGTTAAGACCTGCTCTTTGGTTGTCAAGAGTTTATCGATGTCTTGAGGGTACAGATTCAACTCGGCGAATACCGGATGATCGCGGAGACTGTCTTCTGGCATGTCTTCAGGTGTGAGGAGGTGGCTTGCCAATCGATCTGCCACGAAGGTGAGCATACATTCCTGACGGAAGGCGGTAGCGTGCTCGTAGTTCCCGCAATATTGGATTACCTCTGCCACTTGTTTGGGCAGACTCCATTTGTCGGCAATCAGAACGCCCACCTGGGTATGGTAGCCCTCGACCAAAGTTTTGATGTGAGATTTGCTATCCAGTATGGTGGCCAATGCTTTGCCCCAATCGTTTTTTGGGTCTCGAGCAATCGTCGTGGTGATTCGAAGGACAACGGGTTTCCCGATTTCATGCAAGAGTCCGCAGAGATAGGCGCTTTCGACATTCATACGTTTCACCCGGGCGACTTCTTTTGCAAAGGCCCCGGTGGCCAGCGAATGCCGCCAAAGCTTTTTGACGTCATCTTCATATCCCGGTATCTGGAACGCACCGACCTTCAACGAGGCAGTAAAGGCGATTTCCGATAGCAGGGTGATCCCCAACATGGCGACTGCGTGTTGGAGCGAGACGACCGGACTCCTGGGCATGTAGGCCGGCGAATTGGCAATCTTCAACACATGAGCGGCGAGGGCTTGGTCCTGATGGATTAATGCAGAGAGCTTCGCCGCATCGGCATTAGGATCCGACGCGAGTGCCATCACTCTGCTGGCGGCTTGCGGCAAGAGTGGCAGCTCAATCTCCCCTGCCGTGATTTTCTGTGTGAGAGCTTGTTCAAGCTGTTCGAGCGGAGGCCAGACTGACGATGCTTCAGAGGGCATGGAGCGGCTCCCAGGTTGTGACCCTGCTGTTCCAGACAATGCTTTGTCGGTTGCTCCCCACAGAAAGTTTAGCGGTCGTGACTTTATGCCGGCTCCTGACTATACTGCCCCAATCGTGGGAGGAAGAGGCGATGCGATGGCTTAGAGGAGTATTCTGGGTGCCGATCACTGGGTTGATCGTCTGTCAGAGCGCTGGAGCGGAATCGATGACCGGGGCGGATAAGATCGTCAAGGAGGCCCGGGAGACTCTTGAGGCAACCAAAGAGTATACGGATCAGCAGAAATCAGCCTTCCAACGGAAAGCACAGGAGGAACTTGCGGCACTCCATCAGCAGATCACCGCATTGCGCGGAAAAGTCGAAGATGCATCGGTATCCACTCGGGCGGAACTGCAGAAGTCGCTCACTGAGTTAGAGAAAAAGAAGGACGGCGTGAGAAGGCAGCTCGATGAGCTGAAGCAGACCACGGATAAGAAATGGCAGGATGTGCAGGATGGGATGAGCAGCGCGTTGCAGGAGCTCAAACAGTCCTATCAAAAGCTGTTATCGCGCATCCCATAATGTGCATGTCGTTGGTCCACGTGACATGAATGGAGCATCATGATGAAGGTGATCAATCTGGCAGACTGTCAACAGTTTACCGCCGACAAGATGAAGAAGAACAATCTGTTCCAAACCGAGCGTTTGTTCTGCGATATCTACTGCTTCGAGCCTGGTCAGGAACAAAAAGGCCATGTCCATAGCCATCAGGA
>JAEURV010000163.1 GCA_016788465.1 Nitrospira sp.
TTTTACAGCCGAGATGGGTACCTTAGCTCAGTTGCAATAGCCTATATAGGAAGAAGCACAGTCTACTTCTACTGGCTTTTCTTCCACACAAATAGGCCACCCACAAACAGGATGAGCATGATGATGATGAACATGATGAGAGTATCCATAACTACTCCTTTCGTTCGGACCCGTCACGCAACGAACTCAGTAGAGAACAGCATACTCCCTAAGGAAGGAGACCGATGGACATCTTCCCCCTGAACTAAGCTGCAGGAGACATCAACAGGGTTTGACGTCAAACAACAACTCGGCCCACCGCACCTTTGGGAACCAATGTCGGGCCTATATTTATTCCGCTCACAATCCAGTGTCAAGTAGCTTGTATTCAATTTTGTGCCCATCAGCAAGGCCCCTTCCTCTGAGTTCGCCATGATCAACGTAAACCCATAAGCTACTGACAATAGATGAGATTTTCACATATAGCTTCAATTGATTCGCATGCTCCACTCTGAGAGTAAATCTTGCACAACCCCATTTAGACTCCACCAGCCCCTTGCATTCTAATTGAATTCACTTGGCTGCCGGCCGTCTCAAGATGATTTGATCGATGGCTGTCGTGAGACCCAATTCACAGCCAGAGTTCTATCCGCATGACAATGGTACTTAGGGGAATGTTCATCAAGACGGTGAGGCGCCACGGTCCCTTTTGTGTCTTCGGGGGACAGCCGCCACATATTCCTCCACCGCATGATCGCTCGCATTTACCGCAAGAGGGATGAACCAGTTGCAGTAGTGCGTCGACTCAACAGATCCAAGGAGAGTGCTTGAGCTGATGCTGCTCTGAAATGGTTTGGAGATGAAGGGGTAACTGATGTTGGTCGCCTACGACGCCGCCTGTTGCATCGGATTCTGATGGGACACGGCTTGAGGCGATTCACTGAACGACGGATAAACGTGGATGGTATAGGTTCTGTTGGGATCCAATGCGACGCGGACTATTCCTGTCTTGTTCAGGTAATCGATTGCCAAATAGACTTGGTTCCAGGTGAGGTCTGGACAAAGCCCCACCACTTCCTCCATAGAGCACTCTTTACCGTACTCCTCCAACGCACGATGAACCCGCTCTATGATCGCTGCTACCAGCATGGCGCCTCCTACGACTAACAACGCTGAGGACGTGAGACTCTTCGCCTGCCTCCCGTAATGAATCGACCCACACTACCTGATGGATTCTCCCTATTCCCATCAAGCACTACGCTTAAAAATATACTTGGCTTGGGGCTGAACAGTGAACTAGGGACGTCACTAGTCGAACAGGGAGATCTTACTAGTTATCAAGCGATTTATTCTGAATACGAAATATCACTCTGCACTCTGCATGGATTCCGTCGTGATCCGGAAATAAGGAACACGTAATTCTGAATTGAGGATCGTCAATGTCCAACTGCATGGTGACGGGGTTGCCTAGAGGATCATCGCTTGACCTATCTCCGGCACAACGTCGTCACACCATTTTCCGAACCTACTGAAAACGGAACACCCGTGGAGAGATGCACTTGGAGAACCGGTCAAGTAGGATCCCATGGAAGGGAAAACAACTGTGGGAGCGGTTGTCTAGGATGAAACGCTGACGAGTCCTTCAGCGATTGCGTATTTGATTAACTCGGCAGTGGAATGCAGATTGAGTTCGCCCATCATTCTGAATTTGTGAAACTCCACGGTCTTCACGGAGATGTTCAAGATAGAAGCAATTGCCTTTGTTCCTTTCCCCTCGGCAACGAGCTGCAAGACCTCACGTTGCCGCTGAGTCAGAGCCGTCACCAACGGTTTGGCAGACGGAGTATCCACGGACTGAAGCGTGGCGGCCAACACATCCTTGGTAATGAGTGGTGTCATATAGTGCTGGCCTCGCATGACGGCCTGGATGGCCTGCTTGAGTTCTACGGCAGCCGACCGCTTTATCAAGTATCCTGCGGCACCGGCTTTAAAGGCTTCAGTGGCATAGGTAGGAGTCGCGTGCATGGTGAGGAAGATCAACTTGCTCTCCGGTACAAGCTTGGTCAACTGGCGGGCTGCATCCAACCCGTTCAGAAGCGGCATTGAGATATCCAGTAACACGATATCGGGGCGCAGCTGTTGCGCCGCCTCGACCAAAGATCGCCCGTCTTCCACCATCCCCACCACCTCACCCTCAGCTTCAACCAACTTCCGAAGCCCGGCCAGGACAATCGCATGGTCATCCGCCATTAAAATACGTGGCCGTTTCATGGGGGCGTCACCTCACAGGGAACCCACGCACACACCTTGGTTCCTCCCTCCGGTTCAGACTGAATCTGAAAATAGCCGTGCAATTGTCGTAACCGTTCCTCCATACTGCTCAACCCCAACCCCCGTTGACGAGCATGGTGATCGTGAAGATCGAACCCCTTGCCGTTATCCGTCACGGACAATCCTACTCCTTTCGAAGATCCGCGGAGTTGGACCGTCACGGTCGTCGCGTGGGCATGCTTGACTACATTTTGCACACTTTCCTGCATGACGCGGAAGAGACAGGTTGCATGATCGAGTGAGATCGCAGTCGGCACCCCGGCGATCTTGAGGGAAATGGGGAGTCCTGCGCGACGGGCGACCTGATGGACATGATCTTCAACCGCGGGACAGAGTCCGGCATGTTCCAAGAGGGAAGGATGCAACCGATACGCGAGTGTGTGCACATCATCGGACAACTGTTCCAACTGCTCTCGAATTGGTGCAAGCGCTTGGCCACACTCACCTAACTCAGAGGCCGGATACTGTTCCAACGAGGCTACTTCCAATACTAAAGCAGCCAAGCGTTGACTCACATCATCGTGCAGGTCGCGCGCGATACGTTGACGCTCGCGTTCTTGAGCGTTCAGCAGCTTAGAGGTCAACTCCTCCAATTGCACCTGTTGCTGGTGCAAATCCAACTGGTTGCGATGCAGGATCTCGTCCGCACTCTTGCGTTCCGTTATGTCGCGATTGGACTCTAACGCGTAGTCAGTTCCGCTGTATCGAACCTGCACAAGCCGACTCTCAACAATCACCTGCCGTCCATCCTTTGTGACATGGGACAACTCACCAGACCACCGACCATCTCGGGCCAGGCATGCTTCTCTATCTGTGACCGTCAACAATGGATTCGAGCTGAGCAATTCATGGCTCCTACGGCCGATCACCTCATGCGATCGCCAGCCATAGAGCTCTTCAGCCCCGCGATTCCAATACACGATCCCTCCGCCGATCTTCCACGCCAAGATCGCATCGCTGGAGTGGTTTAGCATGTCCGCCTGCTGTTTGAGCAGCTCTTCCGTACTCTGACGCTCTGTAATATCGACAGCCACCCCGCCGAACAAGGCCGGTTCGCCCGAGTGATCAACGATGGGAAACTTACTGACAAGAGCGTGTCGCACCTCTCCCTGTTGGACGAATGACTCGACGCTGTGGAGAGGGACTCCCGTTTCCAGCACTTTCCGATCATTGCGCTCAAACGGATCCGCCACATGAGGCGGCCACAACTCATGAGCAGTCTTTCCGTTCCAGTCTCTTCCTCTCAACAGCGATTCCTGGAAGAGTCTATTTACATACAGATATCGCCCCTGGCTGTCTTTGATCCACGCAAACCCATGCAAGTTGTCCATAAACGAAGCAAACCGGCGCTCGCTGATTTTCAGCGCCTCCTCGGCTTGTTTGCGTTTGGTAATGTCGATCATCGCGCCTAAGGTCCTGGCGGGGCGGCGCTCGGAACCGTCCTGATCGAACAGGGTCCACGTTCGAAGGCTGATCCACCGCACATAGCCACTCGGCAGCAGCAAGCGATGTTCGATCGAATACAAATCTTCACTCACAGGGCCATGATCCCGCTTGATTGCCGCAACCACCATGGCACGGTCGTCTGGATGAATCAGCGCGATGAACCCTTCAAACGAAGCAGGGACATCGGGTCCGATACCGTAGATTTCTCGCATCACCGGAGACCAATAGACGTTCCCCGTATGATGGTCCTGATCAAAAATCCCAAAGTTGGCTAATCGAACGACCTGATCGGACCGTCCCTCCCGTTCATGAAGTGCTTTCCTGGCTTCCACCCGAGCCGTCACATCTTCCGTGGCAATAATGATTCCACCGACCCGATCACCGCGATACCAAGGGCGAACATCCCAGCTGATCCATTGGCTGGACCCATCACTCCGAGGAAACTGGTCTTCGTCAGCACTCAGCACCTCTCCGCTCAGGCCCCGCTGGTGGACATCCCTCCACCTCGGGGGAGGATCCCGGGAAACATCGTAGTACGATCGTCCGAGTATCTCATCCGTCAATCGATAGTCCTCAATCCATCGCCGACTGGCCGCCAAATACCGCATATGTCGATCAAACATGGCAATGGCAGCTGGCGCATGCTCAATGAATAAGCGAAACCGCTCTTCACTCTCCCGCATCGCCGCATTGGTTCGCTTGAGGTCGGCCGTTCGTTCCCGAACACGTTGTTCTAGCTCCTCCGAAATCCGATGTACGGCCTCCTCCGCCTTCTTACGATCACTAATGTCCGTACCGATCGTCAAGATGCAGGGTTTCCCTCGGAGCGTAATCAAAGTTGCAGAGATCAGAAACTGTCTCAGCGTACCGTCCCTGGTCTGCATCGACACTTCGAGATTGGTGACGGTCCTTTGGGATCGGAGTCGATCAACCAGCCTGACTCGATCCTGCACATCAGGCCAAATGCGCAACATCAAGGTGGTGCGACCGATGACTTCTTCACGGCGAAAGCCGAATGTATTGAGGCAGGCGTCGTTGATCTCCAGGCAAAGCCCGGTTTCAAGCTCTGTAATACCGATTGGATGGGGACTGAGGCGGAAGGCTTCGGCGAAAAACTCGCCTCTTACAGGTTCAACAGCGTTTGGTTGCCGATCAACGGCATGGTGTACTGGTGCACGTGGTCTCGCTCTGACCCAACGCTTCTTCTTTATAGCTTTTGGTGTCATAGCCTTGATGAGATTCTAGTCCACTTACGTACCTCTCGCAAGATCCAATTCCTGGGCACCGATATATCGGTTACCGAACAAGGCACTCTTGCTCATTTCCCCAAGAACCGGAATGTCCTGTAGTAAGTTGTCGGCCAGTGATGTCCCGA
This sequence comes from Nitrospira sp., assembly GCA_016788465.1. Taxonomy (GTDB): domain Bacteria; phylum Nitrospirota; class Nitrospiria; order Nitrospirales; family Nitrospiraceae; genus Nitrospira_D. The sequence goes on from JAEURV010000163.1 coordinate 5,132, forward strand.
AGCTCAGCACATCTCCGTGCGTCGGCAGTGAGACATCCGACGTAACCGACCTCATGATATATCCGACCAGTAAACCCCAGAAGGGCAATTGTGCAGCGTCACTCCTGGCGCATCACCAATCGACGAAACAGTTCAAGATGTTCTGGACCACTGAGCCGATGATCGCCAGGCGGGAGTTGAAAACCTAGTGGAAAGTCAGGATGTCGTCGTACAAGTTCGTTGGCGAATCGTCGACTACTATCCGGAGAAATGACTTGATCGTCCTGACCATGCAGGATTGTGGTCTTCACATGACGGACGACCTCGAACGTCTTCGCCCAATACTGTTCGCTTTCTTCCACCCACTTCCAGGACAACGGCCAGTCCCGATGCAACTGGTCCTCATCCCACGGCATCCATCCGGCGGTATGCCAGTCATGCAGCCGTTCCCTGGAGATAGTCTTAGCGCGCTCACCCATCATGTTGAATGCCGGTGCGATCAAGATAAGTTCTTCGACGATCTCGAATTCCTGCGCGACAAGCCAACCGATCCAGCTGCCGAGCGAATTCCCGACGATCGTGACCGGCGGACCGGTCTTGAGCGAATCTAAGACAAGGCGCGCATCCGCAATCCAATCAGAGAGCGTGTAGTCGGTGAACTGTCCTTCGGAATCACCGAAGCCACGCACGTCATAACAGCAGAATCCCCATCCCTGCTGCTCACACCATTGCGCCAGCGCTTTACTCTTATTACCCCACCGCTTGGAGAGAAATCCGGTGATGAACAGAATCTGCCGGCCGGTCCCGTTGATCCGATCACCTTTAATACGTTTGCCGTCAGCACCGATGAGATCAAACGCTGTCATGGTCTCATCCCAGTCGCTTCGTGATGAACGGGCCCAGACGCCGCAGCACCGCCGCTGGAATCTCGTGCCCGCCACGGAAGCTGTACCATTCCACGAAGAGGCCCGATTGTGTTAGTGCGTCACGGAGACGCTCAGCCCCGACATGTGGAAGAACGTCATCCTGCAGGCCATGGCTTTGGAACACCGACAAGCCTTTACGCTTCGGCATCAATGGGCTCCAGACGTCCTTCGCCAACAGGTTGCCAGACAGCTGAACGAGACCACCGAACGGATAGTTGGTATGGAGTACGGCATCGCATGTGAGCATCGCCCCCTGCGAGAATCCTCCGATCACCGCCTGTTTGTAGTCGACCGGGACATGGTGTGGAAGCTCCTTAAGGAACGTGAGTATCCGTTCGCGGGCGAGAGCCAGCCCCTGCGGAATCTCCACCGATAAGTCACGAATACGGCCTGCCGCTCGATCAGCCTGGATGCGCGCAAAGTCGATGATCCACCAAGCCCGCGAGTCGCCGAAACCCATATTGAGAGGAAGCGGCGCTTCTGGAAAGAGCCACCGTGTCCCACGGGGAGCCTGGATCACCTCTGCAAGGGGAACCAGATCGTCTCCCGGTGCCCCAAATCCATGAAGCAAGATGACGACGGGACCATCACCTCCACCCATCCCATCTGAACCACCCGTGAGTCTGACCTTTAATCCACCGAACGAGAGTACTCGCATACCATCCTATTAACTGAGATACAGATATTGTAGTAATGCAACCAAACCATACAACGACGATTCGACGACCGGCTGTTGATAGAGCGGCACAAAAGCACCCTGCTCATTGTCTTCCACTTCACTGATCACATGCTGAATCTGCTTCACGCGTATATCATGATCCTTCCCGATCCCCAGAGTCTGAACAATTTGCCGATTGAGACCGGCCAGCATGGCAGCTTTCGCCTGACTTGCTGATTGATACAAGAGAAAAGCTCCCAGCAGCGCAATCAGGACATTGACCGACCAAGACAGCAACAACAAGAGCGGATAATTCCAGATGTCGAAATATTCATTGCGCGCGGCGATCATGATCAAGAGCGTGATAAACGGATAACGGATCAGCCGGTTGACCACTTCCGTCCGTTGCGCGATGAGGTCGATCACGGCAAGATACTTCAACTTCTCGAACTCGGCTTTCTGCGCTTCTCCCAATCCGTAGTTGCGGAGATACTCTTCCTGTACGTGCTGGGACCATCCTCCCGTTGAGCTCACCACCCACCCGATCCATCGCCGACACAACATCACGGCATCGAAGACCGCCAGGTTCAACAGTACGACGATGGCGACGCTGGCAAGCGTCATGATCGAGTCGACTTGGCAACTCAGGTATCCGCGACAGGGATGGATATATTCCTCGTCCAGCACAAATCGCCCGATCGCCCACATCGCCGCCATGTAGAGGATGAACAGGAGGACGGTGCGGGCCATCCCCTGGCTCAGCTGACTCGCTTCACGATAGCGCCCCCAGGCCTGGTCGACCTTGATTGAGGCAACCGTGGCGAGCGGATGGTAGACCCGTTGGAGATTCGTCCAAAAGGTCTTGGCCGAGAACCGCTGACGTCTTGACGTGTCTTCAAACTGGAACTTTTCGTCGATCTGATCGCCGTTCTTCTTGAGATCGCGAGCGCCCTTGATAAACAGGAGAGCAGACAGCACGACGACCAAGAATCTCAGCACCTCGCTCGGCCAGATGCTGACACCTGCCGTCCACGAAAAGGGCTCTCCTTCGTCGTGCCCGGCCAGGAGGGCGTCGGCACCGCCGGCTACGACAAACACCACAAACAGTGCGACGAGCACGACTGCCGCGATGCTCAACACACGCGGATACCTCACGATGCCAGACCACAGGCGCTGGTTGCTCCAGGCCACCAGGATGAATAGGGCGAATCCCACCACCGTCCCCGCCGCTACCGCAGCATTGTCGAACCCGACACCTTGACTCAGTTGACCGTACCCATCCGTATAGGCCAAGTCAGGGCGCAACGGATGAATCGTACGGACTCCTTCTTTTGTGACGATGCTTAAGTCGACCGCGCCGTTCCTGCCCACCTCGAACAATCTCGGATGAACTCCGGCATCGTACACACGGTCATCAGGCGTCAGTGCAGCATGATAGGTCGTCCGGCAGGGATTGCTCGCCGCACCAGCCTGCTCACGGCGACACATGACATGGCCGACGGCCTGCAAGGTCGCGAAATACGTCGAGGTCTGATAACTGCTCCGGAAGGGTGGGACATCGCGCTGTAAGCCACCATCCAACTGCAAGCCAAACGGCGAGGCAATCACCATGTTGCGGATCCATTTGTACTCGCTCGGATGGAGATATCGCGCGTCCAGCCCGACCGTAAAGAAAATGGCGTGTGGAAACGCAGGCCGGAGAGCTTTGATGATCAGCAGCGAATCATAGGGATCCGTTCCAAAGATCCCGATAGCTCGAGCCCCCTCTCCCTCATCATGAATTCGATTAACCAACGCCCGCACATAATCCACCTGACTCGTCCCTTCCGGACGCTCTCGTTGACTCTCCTTCGCGCTATCCACACGTGAGGCTTTGTTTTTGTCTTCCCCCGGCACTTCGCCGTCCAGCCCGCTCAGATAGCTGTACCGCTGAACGTTGAGGCGCAGCGATTCGTAGTCGGCCTGCCGCCGAATTTGCAGATCGACGGCACGGGGAATATCGGAACACCACTGCTTGATCGTCACCGGAACATCGATCGTCTCCAGATCCCGTTCAGAAAAGGTCGCGATTTTTTTGCAGGCAGCTGCCCGAAACTCGATCGGGAGCGTCCTCCCATAGAATGAATCCCATTCCCCGATGAGGATTACGGCATCCCAACCGAGACGAACCTGCCGCCGCTCCAATTCCTCGACCAACGACTCGAACAACTGCTCATCGGAGCCGATATCATATGCCAACCGGATATTGGCACCCGTCAGTCGACGAGTGAATTCCTGCTCACAAGAGGTGTAGCTGTCGCAGGCCGAACCGTTCCCGCCGGTCGACTTGAGGCCGTAGGCCAGAAGCCCTTTCATCGCACTGCTCCAGGGGGAGTACAGCTCGATCCAGCCGTCGGCGTTCGGCCAAACGCCCACTCCTGCATGAGGTTCGGCATAGGACTCTCCGGCCTCCGCCAAGATCGCCCGAAAGGCTGAGGAGCTGCGAGGACCGAGAATCTTGAATGTGACCGCCCGTTGAAGCTGCGGGTTCAAGCGAACTAGTTTTCGCTGATCGTCGGTGAGGAGACACTCGCTTTTTTTCTCGGCCTCTCGACAGACAAGCGCCTGGGAGAATGAAGTCAGATCAGCAAAAAAGCCTCGACTGAGCGCATCGTCGGGAAACCAGACGACCAGTACGCTCTGGGAGCGCGGTGACTCTTCGTCACACAATCTGGTTCGTCTGAGTCGATACCACTCGTAGGGCAATGCCGGGAGAGGCCCCTGGGAGCCCCATTCGACAAATGAGAGTTGTCCCTCCTGTTCAGGCACATAACACGACACGCCCAGGGCCGTTCCAACCGCATACCGATCTCGGATCCGCGACTCAGTACTTTCGACATAGGGGCCTCCGCTGGTCGTCACCAGGAGAACCGTGACATGCTGCCCATCCCTGACTCGCTCCGTAATGGCCTGTCGGATTGACCTGATCCGTTGTGTGAGCGAAGGGGCTGGAGCAGCGGCTGGTCGGTTCGACTTAATCTCCCGCAAGCCTCGTTGAACGGCGGCGACGGGATCTTCCCATAAACGCGCGCGTACCGTTTGCTCTTCAACCGTGGCTTTCATGTCCAGCCCCGTGCCGACCGGACGTGAACTGCGCAACGGTTCCTTGACCAACATAGCTCCCGCCAGCGCCAGCACCAGGGTCAAGGCCCCTGCCACGGCAATTTTGGAATCGCTTTGTTTCTTGGCCATCTCGTGTTTAGAAGGTCAGAGACATCATTCCGGCACTCGAGTCGGATCTGCGCGGGACACTCTACAATAGACGTCCGGGGCTGTGAAGTGGTGTGACTTGAGCATGGGGGGCTGAATACGGTGCGGACGGTTCTTATGACGAGCAACTGACTGCCAGGTGTTTTCCCCAGTTCGGGGGCGGCAGTGCGTACGACTCCATGGCTGGCTGCTCGGCGAAGGGAGTCTGGAGTACCATGAAAAGGCGATCGATTTCTGAGAAGTCTTTCTGCTGCGCTTTCTCGATCGCGAGCTGGGCAAGATAATTCCGCAGCACGTACTTAGGATTCACACGATTCATCCGACCACGCCGTTCGTCATCACGGCTATCCTCACTCCGTAGTCGATCCCGATAGCGGCTAGCCCACTCATCAAACCGCTCACGGTTGAGGAACTGGTCACGCAGGCTATCATTCCTCCCATCTTTCGCAGAAGAGAACGTGCCCAACTCCCGAAACACAATCGTGTAGTCGACATGACTCCCTTGAAGGAGCCCGAGAAAATCACGAACCAGTTCTTCGTCTGTTGGCCGCGTCTCGACCAACCCCAGTTTTGCTCGCATGCGCTTCTGGTATTCCCGCTCAAACAGCGGTTGATAGGTTTCAAGCCCCGCCTTGAGCGCTTCTTTTTCCGCGAGGGGCAGGAGCGCTTGCGCCAAGCAACTCAGGTTCCAAAGCCCGATGTAGGGTTGCTGATTGAAGGCATAGCGGCCGTTGTGATCCGAATGATTACAGATGAAACCGGCATCGTAGTCATCCATGAATCCATACGGCCCATAATCCAACGTCAGACCGAGAATCGACATATTGTCCGTATTCATGACCCCATGGGCCCATCCGACCGCCTGCCATTGCGCGATCAGTTGTGCGGTGCGCTCGACCACCTCCGTAAAGAACTTGGCATACTTCCCATCGACATTGCGGAGATAGGGAAAATGCTGGTCGATCACATAGTCGGCCAGCGTTCTCAGGTGCTCATACTGCTTTCGGTAATAGCAGACTTCGAACGTCCCAAAGCGGACGTGAGAGGGCGCCATACGGACCAGCATCGCCCCGGTTTCTACCTGCTCGCGGTACACTTTGTCGTCACTGCCGACGAGGCAGAGCGCCTGGGTAGTGGGAATCCCAAGACCTTGCATGGCCGCGCAACAGAGATACTCGCGAATACTCGAACGCAACACCGCTCGACCGTCCCCATCGCGCGAAAACGGGGTCATCCCCGCCCCTTTGAGATGGAGATCCCATCGCTGCCCCCGTTCGTTCGTCGCTTCACCGAGGAGAACGGCTCGGCCATCACCAAGTTGTGGAACATACACCCCAAATTGATGGCCGGAATAGAGCATGGCCAGCGGCTCCATGCCCGGCGCGAGTACGTTCCCTCCGAACAGTTCTGCAAACTCTGGCCTGGTCACTTGCTCTGGAGCAAGGTCGATCAACTCGGCGGCCAACTGATTGGCGTGGATCAAATACGGCGGCGAGTTAAACGGCGTCGGGTTCAATCGTGCATAAAACGCCTCAGGAAGACGGGCATAGGTATTGTCAAAGGAAAGCGTTTCAAGAGTTCGTTCGGACATACCTCTGTGTATCACGACATTCTTGTTCTCTGCCACCCTCCGGAGGTGTCGAGACCGAAGTTCCCGTGATCAACCTGCAAATCTTGAGGTGCAATCAATGACGGCGTCTGTGAAGTTGACTCGTTATTCGCGCTCGACCAGGCTTCACCCGCGCGTCTTGCTTGACTCATCAATAAGGTTCGGGATTAGAATGACTTGTCCATTTATTATCTTGCTGAGGGAACGCGCATGACTCAACTCGCTCAAAAATCCCGTTGTGACGAGGCCATGCTTCTCGACTGCATCGGAGACGGTGTCGTCACGATTGGCTTAGATATGAAGATACGGTACATGAACAAGGCTATGCGGGAGTTACTAGGATACGAGGAGGGGGAGCTTGTCGGTCAGCCGCTGAGCTGCCATCTGCTGGTCCAAGGAACCATTTGCTCGACGCAAGATTGCATTCTGGAGCGCGCGGTTCGCAATCGGGAAAAAGTCAGAAATTTTGAAACAGTCATTCAGAACAAGGACGGGCGGAAGATTCCTGTCAGCCTAAACACCGATCTCCTACGCGACGAGCACGGCAATCTCATCGGTATTGTTGAAACTTATCGCGACCTGAGTCAAATCAATGAACTCAAGGCGAAACTTGAGCGACACGAAGCTCGCGGGCTGCTTGTCGCCCGCAGTAAAGCACTACAGGGCATTCTCGATCTCCTACCGCAGGTTGCCAATTCAAAAGCCACCGTGCTCATCGAAGGAGAAAGCGGCACAGGAAAAGAGCTGATCGCAAGAGAAATCCATCGACTGAGTCCCAGGCGAGACCAGCCGTTCGTAGCCGTCAATTGTGCAGCGCTGGCAGAAGGGGTGCTCGAAAGTGAACTGTTCGGCCACGTCAAAGGCGCGTTCACTGGGGCGATCGCTGATCGGCAGGGCAGATTCGAAATTGCAAACAAGGGTACGATCTTCTTAGACGAGATCGCTGAGATTTCGCCGATGGCTCAAGCCAAACTGCTCCGCGTCTTACAGGAAGAGGAATTTGAGCGAGTCGGAGGAAATAAAACAGTCAAAGTCGACGTCCGTGTGATTGCTGCCACGAACAAACACCTCGCCGCCGTGGTCGAAGATGGACGGTTTCGTGAAGACCTGTACTATCGGTTGCAGGTGTTTCCGATTCGAATTCCACCCCTCCGTGAGCGATGTGAGGACGTCATGCCTCTCATAGAACACTCGATCACACGGCTTAATCGAACCATGGGCAAGAACGTGCGGGAGATCGATGGTCCGGTCCTCAAGCTGCTCACGGCCCACAGATATCCAGGAAATGTTCGTGAGTTGGAAAATATTCTGGAGCATGCGTTTATTCGCTGCCCAGACCACACGATCCGCATGGAACATTTGCCGGAACATCTCGCTGCAAAGAGGCCCAGCGGTGAACATACCGTTCGATCAGGAGACCTACCGAAAGGAGGACCCACACTTGCGCTATTGGAACAGGAGGCCATCATGCAAGCCCTTGAACAAACAGGATGGAATTACCGCTTGGCCTGCAAGTCACTGGGGGTCAGTCGTTCTACGCTCTTGAGACGCCTGAAGGTCTACAATCTGACCCGCAAGCCTGATTCAAAATGACCTTATAAGTGTCATAATGACACTTATAAGTTACTGAAATTAAATTATATTGTATTAATGGTGTCATTATGAATCATTTTGACGTTGCCCCTCATCACCAACCTTCCGCTTAACTCAAATAAATCAACTAGTTCAGTATCAGACACCATCCAGCTGTTCTGGCATCCCAACTGCACTATCGGACAGATAGGGCGAGGTATCACAGGGAAGGCGGTGTGTTGCCCGCCGGCAAGGATGGTTATGGTCCAAGAAGATCAACTCGACACAGCTATTCTAGGGACCCACCAAGAAGGGGAACGAGACGGTCAGGAACCCATGGATCTCGATCGACTCGTCGCTGTCGTAGACAGTGACGGACTCATTCGCCTGGGACTCGTGGTCATTGAAGCCTTTGCCAAGGTCAAAGGACGAGCCTTATGGCATTGAGTACGGCCGGAGTACGTGTGACGGAGCGCATGTAAGTGAATAGGAGCGTCTGACTAAATCCATCAGTCGGCGCAATGGAAGTATGAAGGAGGGTTGAACCATGGCCTACAGCGAGAAAGTCGTCGACCATTTTACCAACCCACGTAACATGGGAAGCTTCAAGAAAGACGAGGACGGCATCGGAACCGGAATGGTTGGAGCTCCTGAGTGTGGAGATGTCATGAAGCTCCAGATCAAGGTCCAGAACGACAGGATTGTGGATGCGAAGTTTAAGACGTTCGGTTGTGGTTCGGCAATCGCGAGCTCCAGTCTCGCGACCGAATGGCTTAAAGGAAAAACGATCGGCGAAGCCCAAAAGATTAAAAACACTGACATTGTGCAAGAACTGAATCTGCCGCCGGTCAAGATTCATTGTTCAGTTCTGGCTGAAGATGCCATTAAAGCAGCCTTGGCCGATTTTCAGAAAAAACAGGCGAACAGCACTCAGCCCATTGCAGGAGGGCAGACATGAACTGCCCTCGATGTCGCGGCCTCATGCTTCGGGATGAGTTTCTCGACCTCGCAGACGAAGCTGGGCAATGCCGTTTCTTGGCTTGGCGTTGTTTGATCTGCGGTGAAGTGCTGGATCCACTCATTGCGAAACATAGAAGGTCGCCCCCAGAACCGATGATCGATCGAGCCAGGCTTCCCCACAAGATCCAGTATGCATCCGGCGTTCGTACTGGGGGAAAGATGGTTCGTCACTTGTAGACGTTGAGGAGGTTGTTGTATGGCGCTCTTGATCACGGACGAATGCATCTCGTGCGGGGCTTGTTTGCCGGAGTGCCCCAACGAAGCCATTTTCGAAACGCGCAGCGACGCCGAAGCCAAAGGCAACCACGTGGGCGACGGGCAAGGTGTCGGCGACAGCATTTATGTCATCACACACGAGCGCTGTACGGAGTGTGTCGGCCATTTCGACGAGCCGCAATGCGCCGCAGTCTGTCCGGTCGACAACTGCTGCATTTCCGATCCGGCCTATCCGGAATCCAAAGAGGTGCTGCTGGAACGGGCGCAGCAGCTCAATCCGGGCAAGGATATTCATCCCGACAAGGTGTGGAGCGGAGTCCGGAGCTGATCAGCCTTCGAAATGTTCGGTCGAGCACATATAGGGAGTACACGATGATCACCCTCAACAACCCCTTTGTGCAACTGACCTCGGCAGCGATACTCCCTGTCATGGTCTTTGGCCTCTTATCGCTGATCTGGACCATTATTATTGCTCTATTACCCGGAGTCCTCCTGCTGTTCCGAGATTGTAGGACCGAACAGGAGACTGCAGCCTTGCGGTTGACCGATGTCGGAAATGTGTCGTTCCTCTTCGCCTTATGATTCAGACAACGGAAGGAGCTGTCGATGCTTGCCATCTCATCGGATGCCGAACAAAAGATTCGTGAGTTCATCCAACAGGAGCCCGAAGCGGTCGGACTGCGAGTCTATGTGCGTGGTGGAGGCTGTCACGGCTATCAATACGGCATGGCGCTCGAATCCAAAATTGCCGAAGACGATACCGTGATCGAGCAAGGGGATATCAAGATCATCATGGATTCCCAGAGTGCTCCTTTGCTCCAAGGAGCTGAGGTTGAGTATGTGGACAGCGTGCAAGGATCAGGATTCTCGATCAAGAACCCACAAGCCAAGACGACATGCGGCTGCGGAAGTTCCTTTAGCGCCTAAAGAATCAGCTCATGACGACAACTATACCGAATGGCGTTTGACCACGAAATAATCGTGCACACCTCACGATTCGTGGAATGACTGAAACCCGTCAGATTCTACGAGATCATAGTCGGGATGAAAGCGACCCTGATGTACATCCTTCGTTATCGTGTGATCACCATTCAGTATCCACATGAGAAGAAGGCACTTCCGGACAACGACC
>JAEURV010000178.1 GCA_016788465.1 Nitrospira sp.
GTGGGGTTGGTCGGGGCGAGAGGATTTGAACCTCCGACATCCTGCTCCCAAAGCAGGCGCGCTACCGGGCTGCGCTACGCCCCGACGGATTCGTTACACCTGGGATTTAGCCTTCGACCGCTGACTCTCTTGCATCAGTACTATCCGTCATACTCAGTACAACCAGTACCCTACTGCTGCTGTTCCAACCAAGCTCGTACCTGAGCAAATGCTTTGGCTCGATGACTAATACAATTCTTCTCCTCAAACGTCAACTGGGCGAGAGATTTTCCATATTCCGGAACCAGAAACACCGGATCATAGCCAAACCCCCGATCTCCGATTGGGTATTCTGAGATGGTACCCTCAAGACTCCCCTGAGTGATATGAATGTCGCCGCTGGGAAAGGCAATCGCGGCGACCGTCAAAAACCGTGCACGCCGCGCCTCCTTCGGCACGCCGTCCAACTCGCGCAAGAGTTTTTGACAGTTATCCTCGTAGGTGGCGTGTTCTCCCGCATAGCGCGCCGCAAAAACACCGGGTCGGCCTCCGAGGGCATCGACCTCCAGACCGGTGTCATCAGCCACAGAGGGGAGACCGGTTAAACGAGCCACTTCCCTGGCTTTCTTGATGGCATTGGCCTCACAGGTCTCACCATCTTCCTCCACTTCCGGCATAGCGGGAAACTCCGCCAAGGTGCGAATATGGATTCCCAGCCCCCCGAGTAGAACTGCAAGTTCTCGTCCCTTATCGGGATTGCGGGTTGCCAACACAAGTTCTCTGATCGATTCCTTAGTCAAGGGCACCAATCAACTCTTGCTGAATCGTCGTAAGCCGTTGAATGGCTTGCCAGCTGAGCATCAGGAATTCATCCATATCCTGTTTGGCAAACGGTGTCCGTTCAGCCGTGCCTTGCACTTCGACATAGCGCCCACGACCGGTCATGACCACGTTCATGTCCACTTCCGCCATCGAATCCTCAGTATACGCAAGGTCTACCATCACTTCTCCACCGACTTTCCCGACACTAATGGCAGCCAGGTAATCCGTCAACGGCAATTTCTTGATGAGTGCTTTCTTCTTCAGTATCGTACAGGCATCGGCCAGGGCAAGAAAGGCTCCAGTGATTGATGCCGTTCTGGTCCCTCCATCAGCTTGAATCACATCACAGTCGATCCAAATGGACCGTTCACCCAGCTGAGACAAATCCGTGACCGATCGAAGAGCACGACCAACCAACCGTTGAATTTCAAGCGTTCTGCCGCCTTGCTTCCCCTTCACGGCTTCTCGGGGCGATCGTTCATGCGTCGCGCGTGGCAACATCGCATATTCTGCTGTCACCCACCCCGTCCCTTTCCCTTTGAGGAATGGGGGAACCTTTTCCTCCACGGAAGCTGTACAAATCACCTTCGTGTCCCCCATTTCGATCAGAACAGACCCTTCCGCGTGCTTCGTAAAGTTCCGCGTCACTTTGACCGGGCGAATCTGGTCCCGTCGGCGTCCATCGAAGCGTACCACCCCTGACGTTGCACTCATGCCATATCCCTTCTTCAAAAGTAGGGACCGGATTATAGTGAAGGCTCTGAGAAAGCGCAAACCATCCTCACGCGCATTTCCCCAGCAGAGGTTCCGATCGGTTCGGCGACGATTGTTTACCTTCTGACATTCCTGCCGTTTGTACAAAACCACCCGATAAATTTGGTGAATTCTGAACAATCTCTTGACGTAAATACGGAAGCATTTTAGAGACTGGGTACGATGCCGGAGCACACACGAACCCCAAACTCCCATCTAGATGTGATGATTGTTCTACTGCACAGCCATGGGAAACAGGTTCAACGGAATGATCTGATTCGGATTAAGTCCCAACCGAACGGCATAAAATGTGCAAAGTCCTAATCGAAACTCTTCTCGATGATTCAAGTTGGCATCAAATACACCGATAGGAGATTAATGCAGCGATCCTCAACCCCCATGAAGCCGACAAGACTCCATCCATGACAGTCCTTCTGGACCAGACCACGCACCAAGCCTTGCTCGACAATCGTCTCATTCTCGTGGTCGACGACGAGGAACCGATCCGCCGTCTGCTGGCGTATCTGCTGCAATCTCATGGTTACACAGTCGAGGGGGCGGCTGATGCGCGAGAAGCGAGACAAAAGTTGTCGGCGCAGCCTTATGCCTTGATGTTGTGCGATGTGAATATGCCAGGCGAATCCGGCATGGACCTCGTTCGCCACACCCTCTCTGCACATCCCCACACCGCTGCTATCATGGTGACAGGCCTCGACAGTTCCGTGCTGGCCAACGCTGCTCTCGACGTGGGTGCGTTTGGCTACATCGTCAAGCCCTTTGAGTCCAACGAAGTCTTGATCGACGTTGCCAACGCGCTGCGACGACGCCGGCTCGAGTTGGAAAACCGTCATCATCGGGAAAACCTCGAGGACATTGTCAGGACCAGAACGCTCGCACTCCAGCAAGCCTTGGAGTGGCTCGAGCGCACGGAAAAAGAACTGCGCTTGTCGCGCGAGGAAACGATACAGCGGCTGGCCATTGCCGCTGAGTTCCGGGATAACGCAACGGCCCAACATGTACAACGCATGAGCCACTACTGTGAACTGCTCGCCCGCAAAGCCGGCCTCTCCCCTGAACGATGCGATTTGATCCGTACCGCCAGTCCGATGCACGACATCGGCAAAATCGGTACACCGGATCATGTGCTCTTGAAACCCGGAAAGTTCACCGAGGAAGAATTCGGGGTTATCGCACAACATGCAGAAATCGGATATCGCATTTTAAGCGGGTCGGATGCGGAACTGCTCAAAGTCGCAGCGGTGATCGCCTACACCCACCATGAACGTTTTGACGGTACAGGGTATCCACGAGGCTTAAAAGGTGAGACCATTCCCATTGAGGGTCGTATTGCAGCCATCGCCGACGCTTTTGACGCTCTCACGACCCAGCGCGTCTATAAGCCGGCGTTTGAGCTGGGCCATGCGATCGACCTTATGCGTAAACACCGAAGCGCACACTTCGACCCGGAGCTCCTTGATACCTTTATCGCCTCCACGGACGAGCTGACACGCATCCACGATCAATACGCCGACCGTACCGACCCCACGCCTCGCTCCGACACGTAAGCACCGACCTCACGCGACACCGCCGTACAATTCGCCACAATTCGTTGACCGCATGTGGTACTGCCGATATACTTTTTTTACTCACCGGGGCACTTGATATCGATAATGACGATCCGTCCACATGTGCCGAAGGAAGATCGATGATGGCAAAAAAATTGACGGCCGTTCGTAAGCGTCCGCGTAGTCGAAACTGGCTCGCCTACCTCTGCGAAGCGCTGGTGAGCTCCGGGGCCATGCCGACCTGGGAAGCAGCCATCTACCTCACGGAAAACCTCTTCGGGGAAAAACCGAACCCCCATCTCTTGGCGCCGGCGACTCCTCATGAACTGACAAGACAATTCCTGCAACGCCTCTACCAACCGATCGTTGAAGCAGCCTCACGGGACGTCACACTTTCCCCCACTGCCACGCTACACCTCTTTACCGATATCAGTTTGACCGGCAACTCTGCCGTCCTGGCCGTCCTATTCCAGGGACACGCTAAGCCCAAACAGCTGGTAATGTTCGATGCGGCCAAGGCCTGGGATCTGGTATTTTCCGACGCGGAGGCCTTCAATGCCTGGGCGGAAGAGCGCTATCGCCTGCTGGTTCATGCGCTGCGCAAGGCCTTGCTCACGATGGACGAAGACCTGCGCACCGCCATCTGAGTGTCCATCAGCTCAAAACACCGTTCCCCAATCTTCTTCACGTACACTATTCACGAGCATTTCTCCGATAACCGTCCGATGCGTTGACGGGAAAGCTCGTCTCGCCTCATTGTTAGGACACACAAATACTCCCTGTTTGGAAGTATTGATACGCCATTAGATGTGACGTACATTCGTCTCCCTCGCACCCGGCCCATGTTCTTTCATCACGTAAGGCGAGATGCTTCGCGTACTGACCCGTCAGACAATCGGCGCTGAATCAGCCGCCCACATGATTCGGGTCTATGGGCCAGTCATTTTTATCGTTGCGTATTGGTTCTCTGATCCTCTCGGCAGCTGGGCTGATTCGTCACTCCCTCCCCTCCGGGCCTCTTCGTTGATGGAAGAGCAGATCAAAGAAGACGCGCTCTATTTGAAGGAGGAGACCGTCAGCATCGCTAGCCGATATGAGCAGCCTGTTTCTAAGGCGCCTTCGAATGTCTATGTCATTACCGACCAGGACATCATGCACTCCGGCGCCACCGACCTCCCGACCGTGCTTCGACGTATCCCCGGACTTGACGTAATGCAGGTCACCGGTTCGGATTTTAACGTGAGTGTGCGGGGAGACAATCAACTCAATTCCAACAAACTGCTCGTCATGGTAGATGGACGGTCGATCTATGTCGACGTCCAAGGGTCCATGTACTGGAAGGCTATCCCCGTAACCTTACCCGAGATCAAGCGGATTGAGGTACAGAAAGGCCCGGCATCAGTTCTCTATGGTTTCAATGCATTTGACGGCATTGTCAACATCATCACGAAATCAGCGGAGGAAATGAAGGGCGCCACGCTTCAGATCGGTGGGGGGTCCTATGGCACCCTCACGAGCGCCGCGATCTATGCCAACAGCTACAAACGTTTTAGTTACCGACTCTCCTATGGGCACGATCAGACTCAACAGTGGAACAATCGCAACGAACTGTCTTATCAGGATGACAAGTTCAATGTGCAGACCGAATATTCCCTATCGGGCGATGCGACGCTCTCGTTCTCCGGCGGGCTGGTCAATACGAGTGACTTCCAGGGCTTCGTGACTGATGCAGCTGCAAAAACTGGTATCCCCGCTATTGGCTATGCCCATGCAGTTTATAACCAGCGCAACTTTGTAGTTCGGGCGTTTTGGAACACCGTTGGTATCAATGGTCCAGTGACCGCGAATCCTATGCTGGCTCAATTCCTACGCTTCACAGATCGAAACGGTCTCTCGGATGTACGGCTGCGAAACAACACTTACAATATCGAAATACAACAGGGGATTGATCTTGGAAGCACGATACACCTCACGATTGGGGGCAACTACCGGCATAACACGACGTCACACAACTTTCAGGATCGTTATCGCACCGAAGACCGACTGGGGGTGTTCCTAGAGGGAGAATGGAAGCCGACTGTCTCTCTGCAGATAGTGGGTGGCGCGCGTTATGAGCTGAATACGTTTATCAACCCTACAATTAGCCCGCGCGGATCGGTCATCTTCACACCGCTACAGAACCACACACTCCGCGCAACGGTGGCGATAGGCTACCGGCCTCCAACATTTTTTGAAACATTCGGCGACGATCTCGCTATCTTTACCCTTCCACAATCACAGCAAGCAATCACCGTTAAAGGGAGTGGAACCCTCAGACCAGAACAGATTATTTCCTACGAAGTCGAGTATCAAGGCTGGTACTTGCAGCACCGGCTCAGGGCCCGTAGCGCCGTTTTTTTCAACCATATCAGTGACCTTATCGTTCCTACGGCCCCAAAACCTATCCAAGGGGGTATTGCCGACATCTACGGAGGAGAGATCGGGGCCGACTTCCTTGTGAGTAAATGGCTACGCGTGTTTGGCAACCTCTCCTATCAGGAGATCGGCCAAACTCTCATTGGAACAGCCCGGCGAGGTGGTCCTCGGTTTAAGTACAATGCCGGTATCCATGGCCAGTGGGAGAACGGAATAAGCGGCGAGATTGTCTATCACTATGTTGGCGCGGCCACCTACCCTATTGCCGCCGTCTTCTCCGATTTTGAAAACTTTGGCGTCATGCCACCCGAATCCAGGGTCGGCAGCTATCATCTACTGAATTTGCGCGGAGCCTATCGCCTCTGGCAGGAACAGACATCGTCAGGCTATCGGCGTGAGGCCGAACTGGCTATCTCCGTGTTCAACGCCCTGAATGACAACCATCGCGAGCATCCGTTAGGAGATCTTCTTGGTACCAGAGTGCTTGGGTGGTTGACCGTGAGGCTCTGATCAGGTTTCACAAAGCGATCGTGGTCATGGATTTACTTTCTTGGCCCAGATTTTGCCCTTAGGACAACAGCCGGGCTGTATTCTGAGTGCACGCTTGGCATTGATAGAATTCCTACCGAATCTTGAGTTATGATGAAGAACACATTTACCTAGGTTGTACGCTCCATGATGCGTCTTTTTAGGTCCATCCTTACGCTATACTGCCTAATTTCTATCTGGGGCACCACCCACGCTGCAGAGATTGCCGTCCTGAAGTCAGCCGATCTGCCCTATTATGAACGGGCTATCGCCGGGTTTAAGGCAGACCTCTCTGTCACCACGAGTATCAAAGACTACAACCTCCAGGGCCAGCTGGAACAAGGACGAGACATCGCCAAGTCTCTGCGAGGATCTCCCCCTGACCTCGTTTTGGCCGTTGGGCTCAAAGCTGCGATGGCTGCAAAGCTTGAAATATTCGACACACCGGTAGTCTTCTGCATGGTGCTCAATCCCGACACCTATGGCCTTCCTACTTCCAATATGACCGGAGTTGCAGTCCGCACTCCTGCAGAAACCCAACTATCGACCCTACGCTCCATGATGCCTGATCGGAGTCGGATCGGGATTCTCTACGACGAAGCACAGAGTGGCGACTTCATACATGATGCAGTGCGAGCAGCGAAACCCCTGGGCTTGGATCTGGTTGCCGCCGCGATTCAGAGGCCAGATGAGATCCCGGTCGCATTGCGAAAACTACTTCCCAAGGTCGACGTGCTGTGGCTGATTCAAGATCAACTGATAGTCTCTGAGTCCGCGATTCCGTTCTTTTTGGACTCAACACTCAATGCCAAGATACCGATTTTTACGTTTTCATCGACCTTGGTCCAACAAGGTGCGCTCGGCGCCTTAGTCTCTGACCCTTGGACGGTGGGACAACAGGCTGCACGGATCGCGCGCGCTCGACTGAAGGATCCTCGTGTATCGGAAGGCCAGATAGAGCCCCCTGAACACCCCCAACTGGCATTAAATCTCAACTCTGCGGAGTACCTAGGCATCATACTGACGCCCGATCTCATACGCCTGGCTACTCATGTATTCAGCGGACTTGGCTCGATCGCCAAGCACCCGGCTCACCAAGATCTGATCCACTAGTCTCCCCCAGGTGGCGTTCAACCTGTCCAACGAGTTATGCTTGCCCCACAATGGCTGAATTCAATACGCCGCGTCCCTCTCGGTTGTCCCTCACTCTTCGGACGAAGCTTGTCCTCAGTACAGCCTCCATTTTGATTGTCGCCTGCCTCCTTATGGCTTGTCTGTTTATTCAACAGCAGGCACGATGGACCGCAGAGAGCCTCATGCAGAGCGGGACGCTGCTCGCTCAACATCTGGCCAACATGGGTCGCTTCAGTATCGTGGCCGGAGATACCCAACGATTGGATCAACTCATTCAGGAGATTCTGACTGTTAACCCGGTCGCCTATGTAGCGATCACTTCCTCAAATGGTGAACTCCAAGCCGGGTTGGGAAAAGACCCGTGGGATCGGCAGTTTGTGCTCGATTCCACCGGTCAACGCAGGTTTTCGGTTACACAACAAGTAAGGCCACCCGACTCCACCACGAGAACGAACGAATCGCTCGCGACGGCAATTGTTCTCAATCATAACGGCCCAGTGACTCGTCAGACGATCGAGTTTTCACCGGAGGATTTGTTCAGTTTGATGGGAGGTACCGAACTTCCTATTTTTTACAACATCACAATTGACGTACCTCACTATTCTGCAGCCACCCACTGGGATCCTGCGCTGCAACTCACACTCGAAGAACGACTCGATGGGTCAGCAGCACACAGGGCATCGCAGAATGTCCCTCCCACATTCATACACGTCGGGCTATCGACATCGGACATTCAGCATGGCCTGCGTCGATTATTGTGGCAAGCTCTCCTCATCACATTCGGCACATTGGTAGGCGGACTCTCCATCGCAGTTTGGTTGGCTCGCCGAATTACCATTCCACTGCGCAATTTGACGATCGCTTCCACCGAACTTGCGGCCGGAAAGACAGTGCCTGTCATGCCGATCGGCACTCGCGATGAAATCGGGACGTTGACCAGTGTATTTAATGCGATGGCGAGAGCATTGCAATCACGCGAATACGAGTTGCGCGACTTGGCACACTCGCTTGAACACCGCGTTGTGGCCAGAACGGAGGAACTTGCCGCAGCGAACAAGAAGCTGCAAGAGCTGGATCGGCGCAAATCGATCTTTATCTCGACCGCCTCGCACGAACTCCGGACCCCGCTGACCTCCATGAAAGTCCACCTTGCAAACCTACGCGATGGGATTGATGGAGCCGTTACCGCAGATCAACGGGAATCACTGTTGCGCGTGGAAGCCAACCTCTCGCGGCTTCAGTCCCTCATCGATGATCTCCTGGATCTCTCCCAAATCGAAATGGGCCAAGCCTCACT
>JAEURV010000210.1 GCA_016788465.1 Nitrospira sp.
GCATCCGCTGAATAGCGCCGATGGCGCGCGTCAGCAAGTCCATGCTCGTCGGGTCAATCCAATGGACATCCTCCACAATGCACAAGGTCGGGCACTGCACCGCCCGGCTCTGCAAGAGGTACAGGAGCGCCTCCAGCATCAGCTCTTTGCGCTTATCGGGCGAGAGCATCACCGGAGCGCGCTGGTCGCCGCCAGGAATGGAGAGAAGATCCCCAAGGAGCGTCACCGTGATGGGATCATGCAGGTCGCTGGTAGAGGCGAAGGTCTCGAGTTTCTGCCATTGCGTGGCGGGACCATCCTCGCCGGTGACGCCGATGACCCGTCGAAGATGATTGATCACGGGATAGAGCGCGGTCTTGGTATGGTGCGGTGAGCATTGCAAGGTGATGATGTAATGACGCTCGTCCCTCAGTTGCTCACCAAGACGCCAGACCAGCTTGGATTTGCCGATGCCGGCCTCACCGGACAATAACACCACCCGCCCGTCTCCCTCGACGGCCTCGCGCCAGCGGCTCAGCAACAGCGCGATTTCACTGTCTCGACCGATAAAATGGGCTTGTCGACCAGAGCGATATGATTCGAATCGACTGGCCGAGACATGCCTCCCGACGACCTGCCACGTCTGAACCGGTAGATCGAATCCTTTGAGCGCGACAGCACCGCAGTCCACGCACTCAAACTCATTACCGACGAGAAGCCTCGTGGTTTCGTCAATGATCACGTGATTGGGCGCTGCCAGCGACTGGAGCCGTGCGGCGAGATTGGGCGTTTCTCCGAACACCGATCGTTCCTGAGCCGTGTCGGTGCCGATCAGCTCCCCCACGAGCACCTGACCGGTCGCAATCCCGATGCGAACCGCAAGGTCCTGCCCCTGCGCCCCATTACGGGGAAGGGTCTTCACCAGCTCCAGCACGG
The DNA here is from genome assembly GCA_016788465.1 of Nitrospira sp. Lineage (GTDB taxonomy): Bacteria > Nitrospirota > Nitrospiria > Nitrospirales > Nitrospiraceae > Nitrospira_D. The sequence continues at coordinate 916 of JAEURV010000210.1, forward strand.
CCAGTCCGGCATGGATCGCCCGCTCCGCATCGTGCTCATGGGCCTGCGGGTAGCCGAAATAGACCAATAGCCCATCCCCCATGTATTTCGCGATATAGCCGTGAAATCGACTGACCGCGTGGCTACAGGTTTCCAAAAACTGCCGGATGATCGGTTGAACCTCTTCAGGGTCCAATCGACTGGCCAAGGCCGTGGACCCCACGAGGTCACAAAACATGACCGTCAATTGGCGCCGTTCGGCCAGCGCTCGACCAGACACAGGCGGAGGGAAGGGATGAGCAGTCGGAGTGGGTTGCGCTATTGCGTGATCGCCCTCTCCTTGTTGCACCAGTTCTACGATGGCGCGCCGGAGCTTTTTCCGATGGCCGAGCAGTACCCCCAACGACGTCAGGTCCTCGTCGGTCAATTCGGGCAAGACGTCCCAGGTGATGGCGTGCTGCGCAAACGCCTCGCGATAGTGCGCGAGACCGAGACTGTCGAGCCAGGCTGAGACACGATCATTCATAGGACGTGGTCACACGAGCGATAGCCAATGCGGCATCGTCATTCAGAGCGGCAGCCCGCAAGGGCTGCCGCTGATTGCCTAGAACCGTGATGAACCCCACAAAAGACGATCCCTCGCCGAGTATGGCCATGGCCGAGCGACTCTGTCAATTCTGGCACTGATGCCCTCACTCGCCACCACGCACGAGTCGATTCGTTGACGACGAATCGATCGTGCCCGTATGATCGTTCACCCATGACCACGGCACGGCAACACGAAACGGGACAAGTCAATCCTGCGCTGCTCGTCCTCGTCATCATCCTGCTCATCACGGCGGTCTGGATCTGGAAGCGGCTCACACCGGACCAGCAAGACTACCTGGTCGATCAGGCCATACCGATGGCGGCGATCGGGATCGTGATGGCCCTCCTCCTCTTCATTCCGCTCAACACGTTTCGTCGCCGATGCGCCAGAGCGAATGAACGAACTCGCCTGTTGAGACTATTTGAACGAACCACAGGACAGGAGAAACAACTGGATCTGGCATTTGCGTTGCTGGAGAACAATGACTACCAAGTCGATGGATTGGAGTCAGCGATTCCTGCACTGAAGGAACTCTTTGCCACCACCTTGCAGCGTGCCCTAGGCGATAAGCAGCATCGCATCAGAGGTATGGCCGCCAGTCATCTCGGCGCGTTACAAGATCGGTCCGTGATCCCGCTGCTCGTGAAGGCATTAGAGGATGACCATGCCTACGTGCGCTCCTGCGCGGCCTTGGGGCTTGGACGACTCCGGGCCACCGAAGCACGCGACCGGTTGAAGACGACCATGGAACACGATTGGGACCAAACGGTCAGGAGCCGAGCGAGGGAAGCACTGGAACGGATGCGAGGATAGGAACCATCCTCCACGGTGTCGCGTCACGAGACAGACCCAGCGGTTCTCGTTCACCACCACCTATCACAACTCCAACTGATCGTCTGTCGTTCATCCCAGAGATCGTTTCATGTTTCATGTTTTACGTCTCGCCTCCCACGCCCCAACTTTCACTTTTTACTTTTCACTTCTCCCCTTTCACTTCCCTTTTCCCCGTATCCTTTTCAATCGTGCACTTATCTTTTTCGATAAGTCCGTCGTGAGTCGCTGAGAACGAATCAGCAACGAATCACGCGTTCCGATCCTCGCATCCTATTGAAGTGCTGAAAGATTTCGCTCTCATCAGAGAGATGGCCCCGACGTGGCACTGATGTTGCCATAGCTCTCTGCATCTGGCGCTGGAGACCATCTGAGTCGAAGCAACTCCTCAACCACTCAGCCCGGGATGGTTGCGGTCAGGAGGAGAACTCAGGTGGAACAGAGAACGCTGGAATGAACCAAGAGTCGAGCGTCAATTGCGCTGGACTCACGGATACAAACATCACACACAGGAAAGGAATGACGATCATGCACGACATTGAAATGGTAACCATCTGGTTTGGGTCGGTGATTGCAGGAGTGATTTTAACGATGCTGATGCCTCAAATGGTCTCAGCCCCACGCTACAGGAACCGCATCCATGACGGATTGAAGGAGGTGTCCCCATCGAACAAGGTAGAGGAACAGCTCGGTTCGATGGTGTTGGTAACAAAAGCGCCTGACGTCCATATCGTCTCGACATCATGGGCCTGGGGCACGCCGCATGCGGCCAGTGACCGGGAGGATACCAGCCCGCCTCGGGCGGCCTGAGGAATGGACCGATGGGGGCGGAGGAGAACGGCGCAAGGAAACAAAGATCGTACACAGCAGGTTGAAGAACGACAGAGGGGTGACCGGCCAGGAAGCCAGTCCCTCTCAGCCAAAGGAACAACCGTGGCAGGAAGACCCTGGTTATGAACATGAACAAAGGAGACGAACATGGCGATTTTCAATGGAACACCTAACAATGAAAGACTAACCGGAACGGCGGGAGAGGATGAAATGCATGGATTCGCGGGAGACGACATACTCTACGGCCGCGCCGGCCACGACATCCTCTTTGGTGATGAGGGCATTGACCTCCTCTATGGTGAAAGCGGCAACGATGTCCTCGAAGGTGGAGCCGACAACGATGCCCTCTACGGCGCCGAGGGCAACGACGTGTTATACGGCGGTGCCGGGGCTGACTTTCTCAACGGGGGCGCAGGGGATGATATATATTTTGTAGAGCATGTAGGTGATAGGGTAGTGGAGGACTCCAACGATGCACGGGGCGGAGTGGACACTGTGCGGTCTTTTGTGACTCATACCCTCGGCTTCGGAGTAGAACACATGACCTTGTTCGGATCCTCCACTATCAACGGTACGGGCAACGCACTGAATAATTCCCTCACAGGCAACAGCGGGGACAACGTGCTCTCCGGACTGGATGGCGATGACGCACTCGACGGCGGGGCCGGCAACGACCTGCTAAATGGCGGCGCTGGATCCGACAGCATGGACGGGGGTGCCGGCAACGACACCTACATCGTCGACAACATCTTTGATGTGGTCATCGACCGAGGGCTCGTCAGCGAGATCGATACGGTCCAGAGCAGCATCAACTACACCCTGAACGGGACGATTGAGAACCTCACTTTGACCGGGGCTGCGATCAATGGCTCGGGCAATGCGCTGAACAATGTCCTCACCGGCAACGGCGCGAACAACGTGCTCTGGGGTTACGCGGGCGATGACCAGTTGTTCGGCGGGGCCGGGACAGATACCTTGATCGGCAGCTTCGGCAACGACCTATTGAATGGCGGGACCGGCGCCGACAACATGAACGGGGGCGATGGCAACGACACCTATGTGGTGGACCATGTCGGTGATGTGGCAGCGGAAACCTTCGCTGAAGAAGGGGTGGATACCGTTCAGGCCTCGGTGACTCACACCCTGAACAAGTCGATTGAGCATCTCACGCTGACGGGCTCCTCGGCCATCAACGGCACGGGGAACGCCCTGAACAATACACTCACGGGCAATAGTGCCAACAATATCCTCTCCGGCCTAGATGGCAACGATCGTCTGACTGGTGGAGCAGGCAACGATACATTGCTGGGCGGGAACGGCAACGATGTGCTCATAGGCGGCAGCGGACGCGATCAACTGAACGGAGGCGCGGGGAATGATCGGTTTGATTACAACGCCGTGAGCGAGAGCTTGGACGCTCTGAATCGCGATGTCATCACCGGGTTTGCCGGAGCCGGGACGGCGCTGGGCGATCAGATCGACCTGCGGGATATCGATGCCAATACCCTCGTGTCCGGCAACCAGGCCTTTACCTGGAGAGGGGTGACTCCCGGCAGCGCGGGCACGCTCTGGTACAGCGGCGGCGTGCTGTACGGCAACGTCGATGGCGATGCGACGCCGGAGTTTCAGATTCAGCTCGTCGGCACCCCGGCACTGTCGGTCGGCGGAACGGGCACCGACATCTTGCTATAACGTGCGTGCGCCTCATCTGCCTGGCGCCTGATGAAGGGCGCCCGGCACGGGTCGCGCTCAGCCTATCAGAACCATTCATACCCTTGGGTTGTTCCCCAGTTCTTCGTAGCCTATCAGGTTGTTGCCAAGTGATCCGGCAATCTGGAGATAATGATTCGTCCTCGAATTCCTGCGGAGCCAGTAAAGAGACAACCCGCGAATTGCGGTGCCGCGCCCAGCCATCGCCGATATAAATAGCCGTGTTCGGCATTCTGATGAAGATGGCCTCGTCCAAAGCTGAAAGCACCGGGTTGCCATCCAGTTCGCATCACTCCTCACTTTTTACTTCTCACCTTTCCCTTCACCTTCCGCCCGTATCCTTTCCGATAGGTCACTTATCTTTTTGGATAAGTCCTCCGTGAACTGTCGGGTAGGAATCAGCGAACTCACTCGGGCGTGAACCCTCGTATCCTATTGAGGCGATGGAGAATTTCGCGTGCCTAAGAGTAACGGCTCCAACATGGCACTGATGTTGCCATATACAGCTGCATCTGGCGCTGGAGGCATCTGGATCGACGTAACTCCTCAACCACTCAACCCGGGATGTGGTCGACAAGGAGGGGCGAGATTCAGATGGAACAGAGAATGCTGGAATGAAGCAGGGAAGCAGCCAGCAAGAAAGCTGATCCCCTCAACCAAAACAAATAACCATGGCTGGGATGATCCGGTCATGAGCACACACAAAGGAGACGACCATGGCAATTATCAACGGAACACCTTTGAATGACAGACTGAACGGAACGGCGGGCGACGATACTATCTTTGGGCTTGAAGGGGATGACGTGCTCATCGGTAATGACGGCAACGACCTGCTCGGCGGCGGCGCCGGGCGCGATCAGCTCTTCGGGGGAAACGGCGCCGACGTGCTGGACGGCGGGACCGGGGCCGACAAGATGGCCGGCGGTCTTGGGAACGACGACTATTACGTGGACCACGTCGGCGATGTGGCGGCAGAAGGGCTTGACGGTCTGGCGGGCGGCTTTGACGGCGTGTTTGCCTCCGTCACTCACACCCTGGGGTTCGGGATTGAGAATCTCAAGCTGACTGGCTCCGCGGCCATCAACGGGACCGGCAATGCGCTGAACAATAC
>JAEURV010000218.1 GCA_016788465.1 Nitrospira sp.
ATACTCCAATACCACCCACGAGCACCATGGGCGACAAAATAGGCGGCAAAACACTGGGCGGCACCAAGTGCAAAGGGCATCATGCCGTCTGCGAGTTTCGGGACATACAACAGTATGACGAATCCACGAATAAATCCGTTCCAGACCAGGACGAGGATGATCAAGGTGTTTGCAGCCAACAGCCACTGGGAGGGGGTAAAGTGCTTCCCTTCCTCAAAGCACACCAGAACTAAGAATCCAAAGCAGGTGGCCTGAATCACGCTGATCACGGTGTAAAACGTCACGTGATGGGTATCGAGGAGGGCGGCGAGCAGTCTCACCCGAGAGTGTTCGCTACTCTCCGGTGTCGTAGGAATCTCAGCGTGATAGTCCATGCCGTGTCGCGTGGAGGAATAATACTGACAGCACCATCATCGGCCGTAGGGCAGAGCCACTGGCCCTGCTCACAGCAATGACGGCGATTTCGTTCAGAAAAATGACGGTACTATCCTTATGACAGATGCTTCTGTCAAGCCTCACTCCATCTTTGGTGGCTTCGTGTTTGGTAGGCTCTGTTGATCTCACCAGGTAGGAAGGGAGCAGGCGGCAAGGGCTTGTATTGGGGGTGTTGGACCCCGACTGATGCCGCCGGTAGGTGCACTGCTCTTCCGATGTGAACATCTGAGGGAACCGCGTCTTTGTGGTTCCTGCAGGAGTTATGGCCGACGAGGCGAACTCAGCGAAATGGACTGGGGAGGCTTCTTGCCCGGTTGCAGTTTCCCCTGCGGTGAATGTCCTGCTAAGGATGAACTCACCACGATCTCGATTCGTCGGTTCCTGTTTCGGCTTTCATCGGTGTCCATAGGCTTCGTTGTCGTGTACACGACGGCTTTGACGCGAGCGGCATCAACGCCACTGTCGATCAGGGCTTGGCTGGCCTGTTCGACGCGGGCGCGGGAGAGCTCAAGGTTGTCCCGGAACAGTTTTCGTGAGTCGTTGCGGATCGGTTTGGTGTCGGTATGGGCGGTCACTTCGATATTCCGATAGCGAAATTTTTGTAAAACCGCTCCGATCTGTCCGATTAAGGAACTACCGCCCGGTGTGATGACGGCCTCTCCTGGTGGGAATAGTTCACTGCTGGTCAGGGCGAGCGTCAGGGCGGCTCGTTCCTGCCGCAATGCCACGGTGCCTCGCTTCAACTCCTCTCCTAGTGTGCCGGAAAGGGCTTCGCCGATCTTGGTCAGATCGATACTCCCGATATCCGTGCCATCTCCGGACGTGTTGGGAATGGGGAGGTCGGATACCGACAGATTGGCGTCGGGGGGAAGCTCGCCGGCCATATTCTTCGCGGTAGGACTCACTTCCAGAGAGGGGAGGGCTTCCTCCGGTTTCGGCAAGCTCCGTTCAAGATCCTCCAATAACCGTTTTGTGCGTGCGATTTCGGCATCTCGATCCATCAGCATCGGACCGAGATCGGCATACTTTTGCGTGACCTGCTTGAGATTGTCCCTGATCTGTCCCAACTCTTGTTCCTTCCCAAGCATCTGCTGCTCAAGTTCGGCCACACGGCGTTTGATCTGTCCCGGGTCTTGTTCCTTTCCCGCCGTCTGTTGTTCAAGCTCAGCGATGCGGCGTTTGGTCTGGGTCAGTTCTTGCTCCTTCATGGCCGTCTGTTGTTCCAATTCGGAAGCCCGACGTTTGGCTTGTGCAGACTCAAACTCCTTTCCTGCCAGTAGTTGTTCGAGGTCCGCCACCCGACGCTTGGCTTGAGCCGGGTCCTGTGACTTTCCTGCCGTCTGCTGTTCCGCCTCTGCCGCCCGGCGTTTGGCCTGAGCAGATTCCTGTTCTTTCGCTGCGAGTTGTTGCTCGAGGTCGGCAATACGGCGTTTCGTTTGCGTCAGTTCCTGGTCCTTACTTGCGGTCTGCTGTTCCGCTTCGGTGGTCCGGCGTTTGGCCTGAGTCAGGTCCTGCTCCTTGCCGATCAGTTGTTGCTCGAATTCAGTTGCCCGACGTTTGGCCTGCGTGGATTCGTATTCTTTGCCAGTGATCTGTTGTTCGAGTTCAACGACACGACGTTTGACTTGGGCGAGGTCCTGTTCCTTTCCCGCCATCTGCTGTTCCGTTTCCGTAACCCGGCGTTTCGCTTGCGCCAGGTCTTGCTCTTTCTTGGTCAGCTGTTGTTCAAGGTCGGCGGCGCGGCGCTTGGCCTGGGCCAAGTCCTGTGTCTTTCCTGTGGTTGCCATTTGCTGTTCGACTTCGGAAATTCGGCGCTTGGCTTGGGCGAGTTCCTCAGTTTGCGCCGCGAGATCTTCCCGCAACTTTTTGGAGTTCTCGTGGACGCTCGACCGCAGGGCTGCGAGCTCGCTGTCTTTGGCATGGAGCTGGATCACCAGTTCGCCGATCCGTCGTTTGGCATTCTCCAGATTGCCTTCGGCGAGTTGTCGCTCCAGCTCATCGATGCGTTGTTTTGCTTGCTGAAGGCTGTTTCGGGTGGTGTTCAGCTCGTGCGACAGCTCTTTGTCCGAATGTCCTCGGGACGTGGAATCCTGTTCTCTTTGAGGTAGTTGAGCAACAAGCTGCTGTTGCTGATCCGTGAGCATCACGCGTGAAGGAAAATAAGGTATCGGAGCGTTCTGCTCCCGATCAGGGCGTGACGCAGGTACGGCCTGTGTCACGCTCGATGGAGTAGCGGCGACAGCAGGGAGCGGATTGCCACAGAGCAGGACAATAGATCCAAAAATAGATCCAAAAATGAAGCCGAATAGCGTGCTGGTCATGTCTCACCCCCGATGGTGCGGTGACGGCAAATGAAGTCAGAATCTTGCTGGAGAACATGTCATGCCACCGGCTGTGTCTCACAGGAGACCCGAGGGCATCACAAGTCGTCGTACCTGACACGAGCAGGAAAGCGGTGTCGGACGCACGTGAAACTAAATAGTACTAGGCGATCCTATCGTCTTCCTGATTTGCTTTGCAACCCAGGAGATCTCAAGGTGCCGTTTCGTGGGAATCGTCTGTCAACGACTTCAGGTGGATGAACCTGAGCAAGAGGGCATGGATCGTGGATTGTGACGGGCGAGAACGGTGCTGGTCACGCAAGAGGATGTTCGAGGATCCAGCTCCAATGCGTTCATGATCAATCGATAGGGTACAGATTGTCTCTCGGCGTGATTCGTTTCTGGCGCTCAACGACCACCCCGGTGCACTGATAGGCTTCTTGATTCAAGAATGGGAACATCAGTAGGAGTATATTGGAATTGACCGTGACATCGTCCGGATTCAGCCGAACGCGTTGCTCACGTGCCGCCAGCTTCAGATTCAGGAAGCACCCTTCTTTCGTGTATCCATTCGCGGTGATTGTCCCCAATTGTCCCCCCCCAGGCATCGGCTCTGTCTGCGAAGCACAGGAGGATAGAAACAATAAAGCAACGATACCCACTACTCTGATCGCCGGACTCATAGAGACCTCAACTAACCTTCAATGTGTGCTGTGCGCACTGGTTTGAGTGAACTGTGCGGAACGATGGCTCCTGGTTTGGTCCTACACGGGTTTTTGTGCGCGAGATCTACACACATCTTCAGGCGCCCCTGTGGATTCTCAGAGAAAGGTCGAGAGAGAGTCAAGACAAGAAAGATTCCCATGGGGGGCAGGGGGGCATTACCCTCAAGCGGGCCTCTGCAGGCAAAGTCAGGAAATGGTTCAAAATATAGTCCCCACGTTCTGTGGATAAGATTGTGGATACCCTATGATTTTGGAGAAAGATCCCGCATGCGGCATGTTGATCTATCAATTTGCCTACTTGTTGGGCATCCGCAACAGATGGAGGACACCACAACTAATTGTGGTTCTGGTCGTCTTGGCGATGATTTTCACGCATTCCTAGATATGGGTGGGAGCGATGCAACGCCTCTATTGGGTATAACGATCGAATGCAACCATTCTTGAGGCTATCCACAGGATTGCTTGGTTTTTTGAGCGTTCGAGCCTCTTGCGCACATCCATTGACCAGTTCCGATCTGTCAAGGGCCAGTCGAAAAAGAGGTGACCATCCGTTAGGTCATTGAGATAGGGCTGGACGGCCGAACTGCTCCTACTTTTTTCGGTACACATTGAGCCCGATTTTCTCTTGCCTATCCGGGATGGTGACGTTGCCTTCCGTGGAGGCGACAATGATCGTTTTGCCTGTAGAGGAGGGGCCGAACTCTTTCGAAAGATCCACTTTAATGGTTAGGATGGTCCCTTCGACGCTCATCTCGACATTCTTCATACCCTGCTCCTTTCATGACGTTACGTGAAGGTGGTTTTCCTTATTCCAGAGTGATTGACTGCAGCGGTTTGATCTGTCCGTTCCCGTTGTTCATCGGTAGGGGTACGGAGAGTTTCTGCATGTTTGGTCGTATGAGTCTCGCGCTAGCGGGCTAACGTCGTGCCGGCGAGTTTTTTGGCGATGCCGGGTAAATGGCCTTGGGCCTCTGCACCTTGAAAGCTGAAGGTCAGGACAAAGCCTGAACATTGAGTATAGCCGGTTCCGCCAGGGCCCTTGCCGTTTCGAAAATCACCGATGACCATATCTCCTCCCGTACATACCGGAAAGACGGTTCGTTTGAAGGCCGGATTCTGCAGGTAGAGATCCATCATCTCCTTGATCCCTGCCGTGGTTTCGGTCTGTAGGTCAAGGTGCACATACATCGACAGTGCTTGGCCATTCGGCCATTGCCAGGCGCATCCCTCGCCTGTTCCAGTTCTGGCCTGGACGGCAGATAATTTGGGGGATGAGAGCAGGCTACAGACTTGGGCTGCCATAGGGCTTTCCGCATGACTTGGATACGCGATCAGCAGTCCGCACAGGACGAGGAGCTGTCGAATCTTCATAGTGTGTCCCTCTGAACACCTTACCGGATGCGGTTGAGATGGACGGCGGCCATCAGGTATGACACAGACGAATCCTCTTAAGAATTGTAGTCCCTTGGTGTCCTACGATCAATGGCAGTCTATGAATGGATCCACGAAGCACATCAACTATTAGCCTGCTCGACCCAAAGCAGGTGTGTCATCGGGGGCGGCTCAAGATCTATTGTTCAGATCGTCTGTTTCCGTGAGGGGGAACTTCATAGGCATGTAGGTGCGACTGTCACGGGCTGAGGTAGTTCATCCTTTGCCGCGGGGAGCGATCTTTAAGGGAGATCGTGAGACCTCCGGGGCTTTTTCTGCGAACCGGGCAGTGATGGTTTGGTCGTGACACCGCTTGAGAAGCGCGCCGAACAAATCATTGAGTGCCATCAATGCCTCTCTTGCGATGTGGCGAGTTTCTCGTTCCGAATATGGCAGAGGAATCATTCGCCGGCGCTGCCATCCACGGAGCAGAAACGTCCGCTCGCCTTGAGCATGGTGGCGTTCACACCCCATCACGAATTCCCTGCCCTGATCGTCTTCGAGAATGAACCCTTTTACATTCATCTTGGTCCTCCTGCTCCCTCGGTGGGGTACTTCTGCGGTGGCTGTAGAGCCTACCGATTCGCGACTTGTTTCAGTCTGTGCGTTGTATGGGAGGCCTCTCCGGACTTGTCATGAGAGAACCTCCTGAAGGCCAGGGCGTCGAAGCGCGTCAACGACAACCGAGACGTCCTCCACTTCGGCTCAGGCCACTATCACGATCTCTAGTTCCGTGCCGAGCGATTGAAGCAGCAAGAGGATGCTGAGAAATACAGCAATAATCATAGGCCAGATTATGGAGAGTGCAGCAAGGACGAGTAAGAGGGTGGTCACTGCCAACACCTGCTGGGCGAACTGGCTTTTGAGCATGATCATAGGGTCCTCCTTCCCATAGACTTTCCGTACACTCAGTCCGGTGACATAGCATCTGTCATGATGAGGCCTCAAAATAGCCGACTGGCGTTGAGCGGATACGCTGGAAATCGATCATGCCGCGAACGCCTGTTACACCCACTCAGAATTGTGACGCGATGAACGCGATTCGACGTTGTGTATAGACATGGCACAAACCGTGCCTCATGAAACATTCCCAGGGTGTCTATGTTTCAAAAGGTTATCGGCCTGTTGATCTACGTAGTAGGTCTTGTGCGCGTATCTTTTTCGATTCAGTGAATCCAAATAGATTCATGCAGTCTGTATCGGGCGAGAAGGTAAGCCTCGCGAGTGAGGATGTTGTATTCTGCGTAGTGAACTGTCGGTTGGGGGGGAAGGACCGAAGGGTTCGGTGAGAATGGTAGGGGGAGTCTACTGAACCACCGGCGGCAGCTGGTTAGAAGAGTGGATACTGGAGTTCCGATCATTATCAATCATTTAGACGGTGACGGCTCTTGGCTTAGTTGGTCGGCCGGATCGTCTGGCTCGGTGCAGTTTGGCCGGAGCGAGCGGGAAGCATCGTAGGCGTTTGACGGGGATCTCAATATTCAGATCTGGCCAATACAGCATGTCTGAATGGAGTTGCACCACATGCGTAAGCTTTATTGAAGAGATGTTTCGAAAAGGAGGAAAATCAGTAAATGAAACAAAGAGCTCGCTGTTATCGGTCAATAGCCAGAGCCCATGCGTTGAGATATGGGTCACCTCCACACGCGAAAGGGTTTTACCTTGGCTGAGGGTTTTCATCTGACCGCTCCTGGGTAAAAGGGCATGATCCTTTCTGGCTAAGCCAGCTCTTAAGCCACGCTGGAGCCAGCTATCCGGTTTTTGACAGCCCTTCATTTCGAAGAATATTGGCGACATTCTGTCCATTCACAAATACATCGGCCACGAGGCGATGATAGACGTCCCGAGCGTGGGGCACGATGCGAATGTGGCCACTGCGCAAGAGTTCTTCCAACCGTTGTTTGGCGGCTGGTCCCGCCTGCTCATTCATTTCTGGTGTATCGATGCCGCGCAGTCTGATGCGCTCGCTTCCCGCCTGGATGGTGTCCCCATCGACCGCGCGTACCTGAAGGGTGCTCAGCAGTCTCATCTCATGCCGTGCACGGACTCGAAGACTGGAGAGCCGAATAGATTTATGGCCGGCTCCTAGCTTGTATCGCCCTTTGGGATAGCGTTGTGGGCGGCTGTCCGGTGGGCGTTTGTGTCGTGGCCGTTTGTAGATAGGAAGGCGATCAGAGCGCTCTTCATTCGGCGACGGATACCAACAGAAGTCACATTGCTGATTCAGTGTTGAACCAAGGTCGGACTGTTCAAGCCGTGCTGCGAGGGCGGTGGATGGTATCTGGAGCGACCACCAGCCAATGAGTCCCCAGATTGTCACAATCAAACGCGGCTTCATGCTCGAATCCATGAAGCAGGTGTTGTGCCAGATTCAGGCCGATTGACAATGATCAAAACGGCATGCTGGAATGGATCCTGTGAAAATGCAGATGGCTGATGGCAAGTGGCTTATGGCATGAACAAAGAAGGTAACGTTTCCGAGCAGTTGGTTCTGCTCCAGGCTATTAGCTATCAGCCCTTGGTTTCATGTAATGGAGGTTTCAAGCCATGGATATGATGGGAAGAGTGGGGTTGATTGAAATCCCTGTATTGATCGCCCCAGATCAGAAAGTCTGGATGGATCGCATGATTAAGGAAGGGAAAATTGCCATTCCGCCTGGAGGGACCTTGGAAAAAGGGTCGTTGTATTCAATGTTTATCCGCATGCTGCTCCACAATGCCATGGAAGAGCAGAAGCGGCAGGAGGCTCTGGAGGCAGAAGACGAGGATGATGAATAGGCAATGTATGGTGAGACGCGCACCCTGTGAAGCGAAAGAATGGCTACATGCGAGATGTATCTAAATGGATACGGCGTATCCTTTAAGATACGAACGACGCTCGCCTCGCTGAATCGGCGAAGCGGGCTTCGTCAGCGACAAGATCAGAGTTTCTTGAACGCGGAGTGCGCAGCGCGGATGGTTTTCTCGATATCCTGACCGCTGTGGGCGGTAGAAAGGAACGCGGCTTCGAACTGGGATGGCGCGAGATAGACGCCCTGCTCCAACATGTGGTGAAAGAACTGACCGTACCGTTTCGTGTCGGACTGCTTTGCCGTGTTCCAGTCGACGACCGGGCCTGGAGTAAAGAAGGTCGTCAGCATCGAGCCGACGCGGGTCTGGGTTACGGGAATGCCGGCCCGTTTTGCTGCTTCTCCGATGCCCTTGGCAAGGGCATTCGATCGTTGCTCCAGCTGCTTGTAGATTCCCTTTCCCCGCAATTGCTTCAGCGTTGCCAATCCCGCCGAAACGGCCAGAGGATTGCCGGAGAGGGTTCCTGCCTGATAGACCGGTCCAACCGGGGCGATGAGATCCATGATATCTTGTCGCCCGCCGTAGGCGCCGACTGGTAGTCCTCCCCCGATGATTTTCCCCAGTACCGTCAGATCCGGCTTAACGCCGTATAGCGCTTGTGCTCCACCGTAATTGATGCGAAAGCCTGAGATGACTTCGTCAAAAATCAATAGGATTCCATGCTCGGCGGTCAATTGTCGAAGTGCAGGCAGAAAATCAGGTGCGGGTGGTACCACTCCCATGTTACCTGCAATCGGTTCGATAATGATGCAGGCGAGTTGCTTGCGATTTGCTTTGATAAGCTGTTGAAGCGTTCGAATGTCGTTATAGGGCGCGGTCAGAGTGTGTTTCGCAAAATCCTCAGGCACACCCGGTGAGTCTGGAATTCCCAACGTCGCCAGGCCCGAGCCGGCCTTTGCCAATAGGTAATCGCTGTGTCCGTGGTAGCACCCTTCGAACTTAATAATCCCGGTGCGTCGGGTGAACCCCCGAGCAACACGGATGGCGCTCATCACTGCTTCTGTCCCAGAACTGACTAATCTGAGTTTCTCCATCGAGGGGAAGGCGTGGCGAATCTCTTTTGCCAGCGCGACTTCCAATTCCGTCGGTGCGCCGTAACTCGTGCCTTGTTCAGCCGCTTTTTTGATTGCGGAGATGACCGCCGAATGGGCATGTCCCAAGATCATCGGGCCCCAGGAGAGCACGTAATCGATGTAGACATTCTTATCTACATCGAAAAGACGCGAGCCCTTCGCACGTGCGATGAAGCGAGGTTGCCCTCCGACTGAACGGAACGCGCGAACGGGGCTGTTGACGCCGCCGGGGATCAGTTGCTGGGCTTCGGTAAAGAGTTTGGCTGAACGAGATGTTTTCATAACGGGGGCGCACCCTACCACGGAGGACGAGAGTCGGTCAAGAAACCGGATGGTGAACCACCGGATCGCGAACCCTCAAGGTGCAAAAAACGTCGATGAGATCCACTTCTTATCAATTTGGATGCGGATACGAGGTACGGCCTTTCGATCCTACGATCAAATTCCTTTGTAATTGTCTGCTGGTTCTCAGGCATAGCCGGAGGCGTGATTCTTGCTGTATTCAGGAAGTTAGGAAAGTGAGATCGCCATGAAGGTTGTTTGTTCTTGGTGTCGTGGGGAAGGTCGTGACGGTTTCGTCGGTGAAAAAGCGCCGTTCGATGATCCACGAGAGACGCATAGTATCTGCCTCGCACATGAAAAGTCTGTCCGGACTCGCTGGGAGGCGCGTCGACGGAAGATAGATACATTGTTCCTCTCTGCAAGGCGTATTCGGAGTTGTGTCTGTTGTGTTGGTTGGCTGATGCTCGCCATCTTGAAGTTGGGGGCGGAAGTCTCCGGTGACCGGCCTCAAGGGGGTGCTTCTCTTGAGGCAGTTTCAAATTTTCAGTTCCCTGTTTCAGGTTGTTGACTCTGCCCAAGGTAAAACTTGGAACATAAAACGTGGAGCCGGCTTCGCTTTCGCGTCATTCCCCCTTCGCTGGAACTCAGGGCGTTGAGCTTGTCGAGCGGTAAAACGTGAAGCGCCCGGATCTGGAAACGAAGTACGCTTCATGACCTGCAGAGCCTCGCCGGCTTCGCTACGGTGCTATTTCCTGGCAGGTTTCAGCTTAGAAGTCGTTGAGCGTTTTTGGAGTGGGTTTTTTCGAGATCTTTCCTGCTCTCTGGATCCGAACTCCTCCAACTCCCAACGATGTCGCTTTGATCTATCCTGTTCCGTCACCGCAAACACCACATGAAACGGGGCGCTTCGACCGTCCGCCGTTTGTCCTTTGCTCCATGCCTCTCCCGCGTCATTGAGCACTTCCAGCAACGTTTCATACTCTTCTTCGTCATCGGGCAGCACTGCTTGGGCATCCGAGATGAGAAGGATGTAGCCCTTGGCCGGAAGCCACTCGAAATCAGCGAGGCATTCCTCCAAGGCGTCCCAGTTGTGCCCGAAGTATTCCGGGAAAGAAAGGGCCCGAGAAAACTCATCGAATAGACTCGATGACGTTCGACACTTCTTGCCCTCGATTGTCCGCATCAGGAACCCGGCGGGAGCTTGTATCATCGCTGTCGCCGAACTCCCTCGGGGTAACACGAGAAGACCTGACCAGGGAGGCGAGGGCTTGGTGAGATGAGTGGGGAAGGTCAATTTTGCCGGCATAGAGCACTCACATGCTGGAGGTTGGGTCACTTGAGTGGAACAAACGTTCGATAGTGATCCCCGGTATAGTAGGCTTTCCCGCTTCGCTGTTCGATCACGATCCGTTCGGCATCACGTCCGCGGCCGCGGATCTTCGGATTGACATCATACTCTCGATAGCGACCGGGGGGAAGGCGTCGTTCTCGGTTTTGGAAGTCACGCCCGCCGACATAGCCTGGAAGTGGTTGGCCTCCTCGCTTTTCCAGCAGCCTGAGCAGATCGTAGGCTTTCTGAGGCGGTGTGGCCGACCACGAGGGCTCGTCGGTTTGTGGAGAGAGAAGAATCGGGGCGCTTTCGAGGAGACTGTTCTGGTCAAGGGTGTGAGACGTGATGCCGATCGAGGGAAGAAGTAGGATGGTGCAGCACAGGGTGAGGAGCAAGTTGAAGCGCTGGAGGTGCCGCCGGTGATGGATGGGCACGGATTCCCTCATACGCAGAGGTGTGCACTCACGAAGAAACCGTAGCATCCTTCTTTCAGGAAGGTCAAATGCCATCCCTTAGGGATTCACGTACTTACCTGGATGTCTCCGATGCTGTTTGCTAGAATGAGCCAGTTGATGTGCGTCGCGAACGAACCCGAATCATCATCTCATCGTTGAACACCGTGCAGAATCAACCTGCTGTGTATAAGATCGTTCTGATTGGATCGATCAGTGTGTCACGAACGTGCCTCTCCGCTCTGCTTGTTGTGGTGCTCCTCGCGCTGGCGATGCCAGCGAATGCCCAGTTGAGTCCTAGCGGCTCAATGCGACGATCTCCGGCAGAAGTCGTCAAACGGTATGTGCTCTTGGATCAGAAGGGGGCGCGTCTCGATGCCGCCTCATTCGATACGGTCACGCCCTATATCGATTGGAAGGACGAACCGGCCTGGGGACGTATCGTGGTCGTGCAAAAAACGACGGTACCTGAAGATTACCGGCAATGGGAAATTGTAAACAATCTGGAAGTCATCATTCCGGTGACCTTTCAGGTGTTGGGGGCGGTCTATCTCGAGACGGCCAGTTTTGTTCCTGAGGATAGAACCGAAGAGGTTCGGTTTCGTGTGAAAGTGGTCGGTAATTATTGGCGTATCCTCTCACCGGTCATCCCACCCCATGTCGGGCTGAAGCGGATGGTGAGCTTTGCTCGGGAGGCAGCCGTTCATGAATCGGACGATAGGCAACGTACGGTACTGGCTACCCTCATCGATTCTTTGAGAAAGGCAAACTAATGGCACAGACCCCTGTGGATCTCCTGATCTTTGATCTTGATGGTACGTTGATCGAGTCGAAATGGGACATCGCCCATGCCGTCAATTTCACGCTGAATGAATTGGGATTGCCGGAGCGCCCCATTGAAGAGATCTTTGGGTTTGTCGGGGATGGGGTGAAGCGGCTGCTGCGCCTGGCGGTCGGTGAAGGGAATCAGGAAAAATTTGAAGAGGCGTTGAATGTGTTCCGAGGCTATTATCTCGAACACTGCTTGGATCGGACGACCTTTTATCCAGGCATCGAGCCTATGCTCGTGCATTTTTCTCACAAGCAGAAAGTGATCGCCACCAACAAGTCGATTGAATACACGCGCGTGATTTTGAACGGGTTGGGGCCACAACATTTTATGTATATGGTGGGCGGAGACAATGGCTTCGGGTTGAAGCCGGAGCCTGGGATGCTTCTCCACATCATCAGTAAAATGGGGGTGCCGAAGGATCGGACGGTCCTTGTCGGGGACAGTACGAACGATATTAATGGGGGGCATAATGCGGGTATTCGTGTCTGTGCCGTGGGGTATGGAATGGGCAACCGCCAGAAGATGGAAGCTTGTCAGCCCGATTGGTTCATCGAAAAACCGGAACAACTGATGGAGATTTTTATATGACACAGAGATCGCAATTATGGTTGAGATGGCGACACGATCTCCTCGCGGCCTGTGTGAGCATCACACTGATCCTCACCTTCACCCTCAACCTCGGCATTCTCAATGCCGCCACGCCGAGCTTCGCAGATCGAGTGATCGAACATCGGCTGGCCAACGGGTTGACGGTGCTCATGGTCGAGCGGCATCAGACACCGGTTGTCTCGATCAACATCACGTTTGCCGTGGGCGGCATCAACGAGCAGGTGGGTCAGACGGGCATCGCTCATCTCTACGAACACATGGCCTTCAAAGGGACACGGATCGTGGGGACGACCGACTACGAGAAAGAAAAACCAATCCTTGACGAGCTGGCCGTAATCGGGACGGAACTCGATCTTCGGGAACGAGAGCTGGCGGCAAAAGCGGGAGGAGCAACGACGGACGAGCGAGCGGCGGTCGAATCGCTTCAGAAGCGGTTCTTGGCGTTACAGGCTCAGGCTGCGCAGTATGTAGTCGGCAACGAAATGGCACTGCTGTACCAGCGCCACGGTGGTGTCGGACTTAATGCCTCAACAGGGAAAGATTTGACCCGGTATATGATCAGCTTGCCCTCCAATCGACTGTCGCTGTGGGCGGCGATTGAATCGGACCGGATGGCCAATCCCGTCTTGCGCGAGTTTTACAAGGAACGCGGCGTCGTGATGGAAGAGCGGCGTCTGCGCAACGACGACAGCCCAAACGGGCTGTTGTTTGAAACCTTCACGTCGGCGGCCTTCCGAGCCCACGGATATGGGATCCCAACGATCGGATGGGGATCCGATATCTTGTCTTTGACACCGGCTGCCACGGAAGCCTTCTTCAAGACCTATTATGGTCCGAATCGCGCCACGATCGCGTTGGTCGGGGACATCAATCCACAAGAAACCATCGCGTTGATCGAGCAGACGTTCGGGAAGATTCCCGCCGCGTCGCCGCCGCCCGCCTTGGTGACGGTAGAGCCGGAACAGCGAGGTGAACGCCGGGTCGAAGTGGAATTTGATGCTGAGCCGGCGATCGTAATCGGCTATCACAAGCCGACCCTGGGCCATCCGGATGACGATGTCTTTGACGTGATCGATGCGGTGCTCAGCGATGGTCTCACCTCCCGCTTGCATCAGAAATTAGTGCGGGAAAAGCGTCTGGCCGTTTCGGTCGGGTCCGACGCCAGTCATCCAGGAGTTCGGGCACCGAACCTGTTCGTGATCACGGCGACACCGTTGGCCCCCCATACGACTGCGGAAGTCGAAGCGGCAATTTATGAGGAGGTTGAGAAACTGAAGCAGGAGCCCGTCTCAGCTCAGGAGCTGGACAAGGTGCTCAATAATTTGAATGCGGATTTAGTGCGGGGGCTGCGATCCAACAGCGGATTGGCGTCTCAATTGGCTTTGTATCAGGCCGTCGCCGGTGATTGGCGATACATTCTGACGTCACGTGACAATGTGGCCAAGGTCACGGCTGGTGATGTCCAGCGGGTGGCGGCGCAATACTTTACGCGGTCGAATCGGACGGTCGCCGTGTTGGTCAAAAAAAGTCTCAATAAAAGTGTGACCGCCATGTCGGGTAACGAGGTGCAGCCATGAGAACGGTGAAGGGTTGGGCGCGAGGGATGACGGGATGTGGGGTAGCCGGACTATTGGGCGTAGCCACCCTGCTGGCTTCGGTCATCATGGCCTATGCGGGGGGACCGGCACTCGGTGATCCGCGTACCATGACGTTCAAGCCCGTGGAATTCTCACCACCTGAGCCTGAGCGGGTGGTCCTTGAAAACGGCATGGTCGTCTATCTTCTGGAGGATCACGAGCTGCCGCTGGTGTCGGTGACGGCCACGATGCGAACCGGGAGCTGGCTTGATCCGATAGACAAGATCGGATTGGCCTCTATGACAGGTGCGGTCATGCGTACGGGAGGTGGCGGAGGGCTGTCAGCTGAACAAGTCGATGCAGAGCTGGAACAATTCGCCGGTGATGTGAGCATCGGAATTGGTCGACAGTCAGGGTCGGCATCGCTCGATGTGCTGAGCAAGGATTTGAATCGTGGGTTGGAGATCTTGGCTGGCCTCTTGCGGAAGCCTTCGTTCGAGCCGGCCCGTGTGGAGCTGGCCAAGCTGCAAGCCATCGAAGGGATTCGGCGAAGACAGGACAATCCGGGGTCCATCGTCGGTCGGGAGTTCGCCAAGGTGCTCTATGGGGCGGATCATCCCAGTGCGCGGGAAAGCTCGCTGGATTCGATCAAGCGGATTACGAGGGACGATCTCATTCAATTTCATCGTGCGACGATCCATCCCAATGGCATGTTCATTGGTGTGACGGGCGACTTCAAAAGAGATGACATGTTGGCCGCACTTCGGCGTGTGTTCGGAGATTGGCAAAAGGGAAGGGTTCCGGACTTACGCATCCCCGATGTCTCGGAAGTCGAGGCCACTCAACCGGTTGTGCGGTTTGTGAATAAAGACACCTCGCAGACCCATCTTCGAGTTGGCCATCTCTCGATCAAAGAGCAGGACCCCGATTATGTCGCCTTGGCTATTGCGAACGATATCCTGGGCGGCAGTTCATTTCGCAGCCGTCTCTTCAACGACGTGCGGACCAAGCGAGGGCTGGCCTACTCAGTCGGGAGTCGACTCAATACAGGGGTACATGATCAAGGTGTGTGGCTGATGCGAGCGGAAACCAAACTGACATCCACGAAAGAGGTGGTCGAGCGCTTTGTGGCGAATATCGAACGGATGCGCGCCGAGCCGGTGACCGATAGCGAACTGGCTGAGGCCAAGGAAGCCTATGTCAATTCGTTTGTCTTCTCCTTTGCGAGCCCATCTACCATCGTCAGCCGGTTGATCGAGTTGGAGTACGATGGGTTGCCGAAAGATTTTCTTCAGCAGCTGCGCGCTAGGGTCGTGGCGCTGACCAAAGAAGAGGTTCAGGCGGCAGCCAAGAAGCATTTACGCCCGGATCGTCTGAAAATTGTGGCGGTCGGATCCGGAGAGGCCTTGCCGAAGGCCCTGGGGACCTTCGGAGATGTCAAAGAAATTGCGCTTAGCCCGGAAGGATGAGGGTGGCGTGGCAGAGAGACCGTGCTTTTCGGCGCATCGCCACGCGTTCGTATCAGTATGGCTGTCGGTATCATTAGCAACATGGCTGCACGCTATAGGTTGGTTCAGGAACGAGCACAGGATGCTCCAAAATGCTGTCCAGCAAGGCCGCAGCGAGTAAAGAGGCGAGGAAGTACATACCGCACTTCATGTGACCCGTTCATCCATCAAATGGATCGTGGTGAACGGATAAACTCCACCAGTGTGATTCTTTATTGCGTTGAGCCTCTGAGCGACGCAAGAACGACGCGGGCGGACTTTTTCAGCATCCTGTCAAGGCTGCGGCCGTGGGCCGAAAAGCCGTCGCGCGCTGGGGCATCTTGCTCATGAAGATTAACTTGTGACGTCAGCGCCGTCATGCGCGGTCTCACCGCCACGCATAGGATAACGGAGATAGAACTCACCGCTGAGGCCCAATTCATGCCGCTCGAAGATGATTTTTGTGACATTCTAAAAAAAGCGCGTACCGGACAAGGGTTGTCGGTCGGTGATGTGGCTCGAATGACCGGATTGCCGGGTGGCGACATCACTGCGCTCGAACGAGGGGATCGGCCAAAAGATCGCGCGGAGGTGCGTGCGCTGGCGAAGGCCCTGGGTTTGCGTGCGGAGCCGTTGGAGCAGATTGTCATCGACAAGTGGGAGCCGGTGGCCCAACAGATGCCACCGTGGGTGGAGATGGTTCAGGGCTCCATTAACGGGTATGGTGTACAGGGATATATCCTGCACGATGAGGGGGAAGCGCTGCTGGTGGATACGGCCTATAATGCGCCGGCCATGCTGGATCAGCTTCGTCGTCGGGGATTGAGACTCCTCGGCATGTGTTTGACTCATGGCCATGCGGATCATGCGGATGGAATTGAGCAGGTTCTCAGCCGTTACGAAGTCCCTGTGTACCTTGGACCAGAGGATGTCGCACTGTTAAGTTGGCGACCACGGCGAGAGTTGTTGGTGGTCCCGGATAATGATCTCATGATCAGGTTCGGCCGTCGTACGCTCCGATGTATGACGACGCCGGGGCATACGCCGGGGGGCATCTGCTATTGTGTCGATGACGGACACCTCCCCGTCTGTTTCGTCGGAGATACCCTCTTTGCCGGGTCCATCGGTCGGTCCAACCCAAAAGAACTCTATGCGACCCATCTCAACTCGGTCTGTAACCGCGTGCTGACTCTCTCGCCGGACTACCGTCTTCTTCCGGGACATGGACCTGCCACCACCGTTGAAGAAGAACTTGATCACAATCCGTTTGCCGCGATTTGATAAGCAAGGTTGATATGGATGGTTTGGGGCGAGATGAACATCGAGACCTCGTGGACAGGAATGTCCTTGATATCAGAGAAAAGGCAATGTCGCCGGGCATCGAGGCTGTGGATACCGATGAGATTGAGCCGTCGTTTTTTTCAAAGTGGACGCTTCCAATTGTCCTCTTTCTCCTAACGGTCTTTACGACACTGTGGGCCGGGGCGTACCAAGCCTACAATGGTCCGGCGCGCGGACCGGTAAATTTTCTCCTGACCGCTCCTGAGTCGCTCTGGCGGGGCATTCCGTTTGCTAGTGCCTTGCTCTTCATCCTCACCACGCATGAACTCGGGCATTATGTACTGTCGAAAATTCACCGGGTGCCTGCCTCGTTGCCGTTGTTTATTCCTGGGCTTCCCCATTTCATCGGGACGTTCGGTGCGATCATTCGCATGCGAGGCCCCATTCTGAGCCGTCGTGCGCTGTTCGATATCGGCGTCGCCGGTCCCCTGGCTGGATTTGTGGTTGCCGTCGTGGCGTTGATTGTCGGACTGAGTCTGTCCACCGTGGTAGATCGAACCGCCACGTTGGGATTGCAACTGGGGGAACCGCTGTTACTGCAATTCTTGTCGTGGTTAGTGATCGGGCCTCTCCCACCCGAGGCTGACGTGGTGCTCCATCCAGTCGGGTTCGCCGCCTGGTTTGGTCTCTTTGTCACGTCGCTCAACCTATTGCCGATCGGCCAGCTTGATGGCGGCCATGTTGCCTATGCCTTGTGGGGTCGGCGACAACGGACCATGGCGCTTGCTTTTCTCCCTGTCCTTTTAGCCTTGGGTTTCTTCGGCTGGCCAGGCTGGTTCCTCTGGGCCTTCATGGCGGGGCTGTGGGGGCTCGGCCATCCTCCGGTCCTAGACCCTCACGTTCCACTCGGTCGCAGCCGGACGATTGTCGGCTGGATTGCATTGGCCGTGTTTGTCGTGACCTTCGTGCCGGTACCGTTTTCCTTCCGCTGAGGGAGTGCGTCCTTCGCTTCCTGTTCCACTGATTTTCTTGTCCGATTCCACCCAGCACCCTAGAGTATGGGGATGGTTGTGGCAGACACATCGATGCTCCGCTGTCCCAAATGCCAGGCTGAACGACTTGATGGGGCAGAGGAGTGTGCCAGATGCGGGATCATCTTTGCCAAATACAAACCGCAAACGGCAAAGACGCATCGATTGCCGACCTCGCCAGCTTGTACAGAGTCCAAGTGGTTCCTGACAGCCAGACAGTGGCTGATCGAATCGGACACCTCGATCGAATCCATGACGTTCTATGGTCGAGCGGCGGTGTTCGTTGCCATGGTTTGGTGGGGCTGGACGTTCATCGTCACGCCGCTTGAGACCAATTACACGGGCGAATCGTTTCTTCACCTGATCAATCTGCCCTTTCATGAAGCTGGTCACATCCTTTTCATCCCGTTCGGTCGCTTCATGACGATTCTCGGAGGAACACTTGGTCAAGTTCTCATGCCGATGATCTGTCTCGGGACATTTCTGGTGAAGACCCGAGACCCGTTCGGTGCTGCGGTTGCTCTGTGGTGGACGGCTGAAAGCCTGATGGACATTGCGCCCTATATCAACGATGCACGAGCATTGGAGCTGATGCTGCTTGGTGGCGTGACCGGCAAGGAAACGGATGGGCACGATTGGAACAACATCCTGACGATGCTGGACTTGTTGGAATGGGATCATCGGTTGGCTAACCTGACCTACAATCTTGGAATACTTCTGATGCTCGTTTCCTTCCTTTGGGGAGGCACTCTCTTGTTACGTCACTATCGCCGCCTGTCGGAGTAGCGGCCACTCCTTGCGTGACGATATCAACTCTCTTACGATGTTCCTCCAGGCACATCGAATGTGAGGAGCCACAGGTCGTGTCACGGATCACTACCCTGTCAGGTATTTGTCTCACCGTGGTCCTGCTGACTTCATCAGCTTTCGGTCAGGCGCCAGAAAATCCAAGCGATACCGCATCTCGTGCGCCAACGACATCCGAATCTCCGTGGCATTATGGAGCCTATGTCGATGTCGGGTACGTCGGGAATTTTAATTTCCCCGACAATCATCTTTGGCGGCATCGCGCTACTGCCTCTCACCATAACGAGCTTTCGCCTAACATCGGTCTGGCCTATGTGCGGAAGGATGCAATCGCATCTTCGCGTTGGGGAATGGAACTGGGTTTCCAGGGAGGGCGAGACTCTGAAGAGTTTGCGTTTTTGGTGGGCGAGAGACGCGTCGAGGGGTCGGATGTGCTTCGACACATTCATCGTGCGAATGTGTCGTATCTTGCTCCGGTCGGCAACGGGCTGACGATCACCGCCGGCCTATTCAACAGTTTAATGGGGTATGAGTCGCTCTATGCAAAAGACAATGCCAACTACACGCGATCATGGATTGCGGACAACACGCCCTACATGATGTTCGGCGTGAATGCGCAGTACCCTGTCGGTGACGATCTCACCGTCACGGCTTTCGTGGTCAACAGTTACTATCATCTTGCCCATCCAAACGACCTTCCCAGCTATGGCGGGCGATGGTCCTGGAAAGCTACCCCGCGGTTCACGCTCACACAAACTCTCTACGCAGGACCGGATCAAACGGATACCTCGCTGGAATTTTGGCGATTGTATGGGAATCACATTCTGGAATGGAAAGGCGACGAGGTGACCATTGCGGCGTCCTTTGACATTGGTACGGAAAACATCGGCGGCCAGCCTGGCAGTCCACGTGCCTTTGTTGTGGGTGGCAATATGGTCATACGATGGCAGATTAACGCGCCGTGGGCTGTGGCCTTACGCCCCGAGTTGTATTGGGATCGGAATGGGCGGTGGACCGGAGCAGAGCAGTTCGTAAAAGCAATGACGTCCACCGTCGAGTACAAGCTTCCATATAAGCGGACCAACTCGGTGGTTCGGGTCGAACATCGTTATGATGACTCAACGGGCGTGGGGGGTGGGTTTTTCAGGAACGGCGACGTCCGTCCCGGTGTGGCCAGCATTGCGTCGGACCAGCATCTATTCTTATTGGGACTTCTCCTCACCTTTGATTCACAGTGATGTAGGTCTTGTCTGGTGCAGTTCTTACTTGAGGCTCCGTAGTCGTTCACTGATGTGCTCAGCGAGTAGATGAATGGCGCCTTGCTTCGCCTTATGGAGCGCGACGGCGTCTTCGACGAAGGCCATCGCCGCCTTGACCTTCGTGTGCCCTTCAGCTGTCTGGATGGGAGTGTGCCAGTCAGAGCCTACGGCGAATAGGTGTGCTGTAGCCATCACGAGCGCGTCACTTTCGGTGCCGGGAGCCAGATAGGCGCCGATGATGGTCGGATAGAGCCAGGCAAAACGGTTGTTGTATCGATCGATGCCGGCGACCCCATCAACGATCAAGATCATATCGGCGCCGAACCGAGCCCCCGCTTGCCTGATTTCCTTGATAGCATCACCGTGCAATCTGACATCCGTCAGCACGAACGTGTCCGAAAGGAGGTGTTCGTCTTGTAGCGGTGTCAACTCGCGGAGAAGGTCGTCTCGATCCGCGCTGAACCACTCGACCTTCCTGATGGATGGTGTATCGGGAACATCATGCTTGGCAAAAAAGACTCCGAGGCGAAACGGTGGCGAGGGACGAGTGCTTGCATCCGAACGCGGTTGGGTTTCCGGCGTTGCGGTAGGGACGAGATGAAGCCGTTCGCCCATTGCAGTTCGGTCGAACCCCTGGCTGTTCGCACATCCTGTCAAGAGGAGGACTGTCAGCAACAAGATGGTATTGGCGGTGTGCATCGGTGGGCTCTCGCGCCTTCTTCTGACCGGACGCCGTCTTTTAGGGAGACAGGACATTCTGTGCACCCTCAACATTCAATGGGCCAGGTTCATATGCTTACGAGCGAACTTACTCGACGATGGGGAGGATGCGATCGGCTACCGCCTGTACAACGGATTCTACTTCGGTCGCTGTTTTTGGGCCCTTGAAGCTCAGAATCGTTCCTCCATGACTCGGTGCCTGAATCGTGGCGCTGACCTCAACCCGATCACCATCCTCAACTTCCGGGTCACGGACGATCGGTCTGCCACAAATCCCCAACACGGCCACAGAAAGGGTCGCCTCATCCTCCTCAAGCCGGAACAGATAGGCACCGTAGCATGGATCCCCATTCGCTAGGGTGTAAGGGGCCAATGGCTGCACATCTCGTACAATACCTCGCACGGTCACATGCCGAAGATGGTAGGTCCTCGGCTCTTCGAGAATCTGCTGAATGCTCATGGATTCCTCGGCCCAAACCGGAGTCGAGGATATGAACCAAGTAGAGAGAGTGAGCCAGTGAAAGCACTGAGTTGCACGACGAATCATGAGTGGAGACTGAGTATATTGGCCGTCATTCTACCATGTTCTTTATGTGAAACCCGCAGCGGCTTTCTCTTCCTCCCCTGCCTCGCTATAATCCGGCCTCGTTGAGCCAAGGAGGATGACGAGTATGGGACACGAGCAACAACTCCGGACCTTTATTGCGGAGGTACGGCCGAGGTTCGAGGATCTCTTAGGGCAGATGGTGGAAGTACCGTCGATCAGTATGGATTCTTCTCGTGCAGGCGATATGCGGCGCATGGCCGAGCTTGCCAAACAGTATCTGGGTGATTTCGGGGCTGATCCACAAATTGTCGAGACCGGTGGATATCCCATCGTTTCGGGCGGGTGGACTGTGGGAGCGAAGTATCCTACCGTCACAATTTATAATCACCTGGACGTGCAGCCTGCGCAAGAGCCTGAGTGGAAACAGGCTCCGTTCGCGTTTCGGAACGATCGCGGAATCTACCATGGCAGGGGGGCGACTGATGACAAGGGGCCGGCTCTTGCGGCGCTGTTCGGTGCCAGGTACGCGATCGAGCAGGGTGTGCCGATCAATATTCGGTTCTTATGGGAGCTCGAAGAGGAGATCGGCAGCCCGCATTTTCAAGCAGGTCTCAAGGATCGTACAGCGGTTCCAAGACCGGACTCGGTCATCGTGTCGGATACGATCTGGATCGCCAAGGGGCGACCTGCGGTCCCCTATGGGTTACGTGGCCTGCTCGGCGCACGCTTGGTCTTGCGGACCGGGGAAAAAGATGCGCATTCCGGTGTCACAGGGGGGGCGGCTCGGAATCCCCTGGCCGAGTTGATGGAGGTTGCCAACGCTTGTCTGGATGCGAGAACCGGGAGAGTGAAGATTCCCGGCTTTTACGATGATGTAGTTGAACCCACAAAGGCTGAGATCAAGAGCTTCCTGAAATCTGGGTTCCGGGTCAAGAATTTCAAGGAAGCCTATGGCTTCCGTTCGCTTCGGGTTCAAGATCCTGCCGATGTCCTTCGTAGGATTTGGGCCTCGCCGACTTTCGAAATCCATGGTCTCAGCGGTGGCTACCATGGTCAGGGGGTGAAGACCATCGTGCCTGGCCATGCCGAGCTGAAGGTCAGTATGCGGCTGGTTCCAAATCAGGTCCCTGAACGGGTGTTTGCTCTCTTCAAGAAACACGTTGCCACGATCAATCCGACTATCAAGGTGGAGCGAGAGGGGATGCTCCATCCATTTAAGGGGAGTTTTGCCGGCCCTTATGTCGATTGTGTGAAGCAGGCTGTGAAGGCGGGATTCGGAAAGGAGCCAGCCTTCGTACGGGAGGGAGGATCGATCGGGGCGGTCGTTACGATGCAGAATGCCTGGAAAGTTCCAATCCTATTTATGGGATTAAGTTTGCCGGAACATGGCTACCACGCTCCCAATGAATATTTTGATTGGGGCCAAGCATCCGGGGGAATGAAGGCATTTGCTTGCTACTTTGAGGAGTTGGCACGAATGGGAAACGGTTAGAGGCAGCATGTAGCACTAATTGTGTAGGTCGTTTGCGTGGTCCACAAGGATCAGTTTTGAACAGAGGTTCACAAAAATTGGTTGGCTGTGTTGTCTCATCTGCAGCGACAGACTTCATTGCCTCAGTTGTAGCAATTTTTATTCTATAAGTCATTGAAAGTATGAGCGAGGCAAGAATATCCACCTTCATGGGCAGGCATAGAAGTTGCTGGTCTAGTGAAAGCGGTTAATGTGACGCACGGTTGATTGTTTAAGGACTGGTTGGGTATCCTGACCACCCTATGGGTGGCATTTCGGCTCATACCGTTGTTGTCGTCATGGTGAGCACGGCGAACCAAGACGAAGCGAGCAAAATTGCGGACTTAGTAGTACAGTCTCGGCTAGTGGCCTGTGCATCGACCATTCCCACAGTCCGGTCAACCTACTGGTGGGAAGGAAAGATTGTGAACGATCAGGAAGCACTTATCTTGATGAAAACAACATCCGATAAAGTCTCAGAGCTTCAGGAGGCGATTCGAAAGGTTCACTCGTATAAAGTTCCTGAAATTATAGCGATTTCCGTTGAACATGGATTTCAGCCGTATCTTGATTGGGTTCGGGGCGAGGTGTCCTAGATAACGGTCGGTCAAGTATTTCAAGGGGACCTGGTTTTTAGAGGGGGTTGACCAGGGGGAAGAGAAGCCGGTAACGTGGCGGTCTCATCGGGTCAACCTACCGGAATCAATTGGCAGGGGGGCGATCATTATGGCTCAGACAACGAATCAAGACGGCGGGACCTATACAGTTGTCGTCTTTCGAGGATCAACTGCAAAACCACTGCGTTTCAGCTTTTCAAAGAAACTTCTCCGAACGCTGCTGACCTGTGTTGGTCTTCTTGTTGTTGCCGATTTGCTCGTCGTTTCCCACTACGTCGTGAGGACGGGAGAAGTATGGGAGCTGTCTGCGTTCCGCAGCGAAGCCATGAGTGCGCGTGAGCAGACTGCGGCGTTTACGGCAGCCATCGATGACCTCAAGAAGCGAATTGGGGCCATGAACGAGGTCAATCAACGACTGCGGGTCATGCTGGGGATAGAGGTTCCAAAGTCAGGCGATATGGTGAATGGCAGAGGTGGTGAGGAAGTTCCCCTACTTGATGGAGGGGCCATGCCAGGCCTCACTGGGAATGTAAATACGGGGTCAACCACTTCTGGCGGTTCCAAGGATGGAGGAGAAAGGTCCACCCCCGAGTCTGCCGCAGGTGTTGACCAATCCCAAAACCATCTTGAAGCGGTTGCTGCAGTGAAGGATGGGCTGGAATGGCTCTCGAGGGCCACCACGGCACAAGAGCGTATCCTTTCGGAGTTGTCGGAGGCTGCGGAGCAACGCTCCTCTCGATGGGCCTCAACACCTTCTATTTGGCCGGTGAAGGGATGGGTAACATCAGGATTTGGTCCTCGGGTTTCTCCCTTCACTGAGAAGCCGGCGTGGCATGATGGGTTGGATATCGGGGCGGCCCCCAATACTCCGGTTCGTGCGCCGGCACAAGGCCGAGTGACCTCAATAGGTTATGATCCGAAGCTGGGGAACATGGTCCGTGTTGACCATGGATTCGGAGTCGAAACGCTCTATGGGCATTTGGCCAAGGCATTGGTGAAAGAAGGTCAGAGAGTCGATCGGGGTGATGTTATTGCCTTGGTCGGTAGTACGGGGTTATCGACCGGACCTCACCTGCACTACATGGTCAAATTGAACGGCCAGGCGCTTGATCCAACCAAGTACATCTTAGAGTAGCAATGGGGGGGGAGGGCTCATGAAGCCCTTCCCGTCCCCCTTGTCGGTTACCAGCTGTCACTTTTGATTCACCACATTTGGTCCTACACCTACCCTTCATACCTTCGCGAATAGTGGTATACTCCGGCCCCGTGTGATTGAGCCCAATTCAGAGTGAGTACTACTTGACCGACCTAGAAATTGCGCAATCCGTAACCTCTCACCCCATTCTCGACATTGGAACCCAACTCGGGATCCGCGCCGAAGAACTGACCTGTTATGGACGGGATAAGGCAAAGGTCTCGCCGGATATTTTGACCCGTCTCAAGCCCGTACCCAAAGGGCATTACGTTCTTGTCACGGCGATCAATCCTACGCCGCTCGGCGAGGGTAAGACGACGACGTCGATCGGCCTCGCCATGGGGCTTGCCAGGTTGGGGCATCGAGCCGCCCTCACCTTGCGACAGCCGTCGCTTGGTCCGGTGTTTGGAGTGAAAGGTGGTGGCACCGGTGGTGGGCATGCCCAAATCATTCCAATGGAGGAGATCAATCTTCATCTGACCGGAGACGCCCATGCGGTGGCCGCGAGTCATAATCTGCTTTCTGCGTTTGTGGACAATCACCTGTTTCATGGAAATCGGCTCTCGATTGATCCACAAAAGATCACCTGGCCGCGAACCGTGAATGTCAATGATCGGGCACTTCGGGAAATTGTACTGGGGGAGGGAACGGGAGGGCGCCACGGTCAGTTTGTCATTACAGAGGCGTCGGAGATCATGGCCGTTTTAGCATTGGCAAAGGACCAGCACGATCTCCGGGAGCGTCTCAGTCGCATCATCGTTGGACTGACGACGTCTGGGAGACCGGTCAGAGCTGAGGAGCTTGGGTGTGTGGGGGCGATGGAGGTCCTACTGAAAGACGCGTTGAAACCGAATTTGGTTCAAACTTTGGAAGGAACCCCAGCGTTTGTACATACGGGTCCGTTCGGGAATATTGCCCATGGCAATTGCTCGATCATCTCGGATGCGATTGCGTTGCGATGTGCCGATTTCGTTGTCACGGAAGCAGGGTTCGGGAGTGATCTTGGGGCGGAGAAGTTCTTTAATATCAAGTGTCGGGTCTCAGGGGATACACCGGCGGTGGCCGTAGTCGTCGCGACGTTGCGTGCGCTCAAACTTCATGGCGGCGGAGGTGTGGCGAAGGCGGGTGTGCCGTTGCCTGCAAGCCTGACAGGGCCGAATCAGGAAGCTCTATCAAAAGGCATCGCCAATTTGGCACAGCATGTGGCCAATGTACAGGCACATGGGGTCCCGGTGGTGGTTGCGGTGAATGCTTTCAAGGATGATCCGCGGGACGAACTTGACTGGGTGTGTGAACAGTCGATGAACATGGGAGCGGTGGATGCGGCAGTCTCAACCCATTGGGCGGATGGCGGTAAAGGAGCAGAGCAGCTTGCAGCCGTTGTGGCGAAAGCAGTCCAAAATCCTGGGCAGTTCAGGCATCTCTATGAGGCGTCATGGCCGATCAAGAAAAAGATCGAAACGGTCGCTATGAGAATGTACGGAGCGGCAGGAGTTCAATTCGAGCCTGAGGCCGAAAGCCAAATTGATATGGCCGAAGCGTTAGGGTGCGGTAACTTCCCCGTCTGTATGGCCAAAACTCCGCTCTCGCTCTCACACGACCCGGCCCTCAAGGGGAGACCGACGGGGTTTATCGTTCCGATCAAAGAACTCCGAATCTTGGCTGGGGCCGGATTTGTGACAGCGGTCTGTTCCGGGATCCAATTGATGCCAGGGCTACCAAAGAAACCAGCCGGCGAGCGGATCAGCCTGGATGCGACCAGTGGAAAAATTGTAGGGCTTTCGTAGCAACTCAGCGTTGCTTCAGATACCGGAAGAACTCGGACTCCGGACTCATTACCAGCGTGGCGCCGTCTTTAAAAGCGCTCTTGTAGGCCTCCATCGAGCGCGTAAATTCAAAAAACTTCAGGTCCTGTCGGTACGCGTCGGCGTATATCCGGAACGCTTTGGCATCGCCGCCGCCACGAAGCTCTTCCGAT
>JAEURV010000229.1 GCA_016788465.1 Nitrospira sp.
CATGTCGCTCTGCGATGCGCGCTACACGGCGACGCAGTTTGCATTACTCTCTTCCCTGGAAGCATTAGGACGAGTATTTGTCGGGCGTCCTTCAGCAGATCTCGTTGAGGTTATGGGATGGACCCAATTCTATGCTTTGACAGCCGTGGCAGCGTTACCGGGCCTCTGGGCCGTGTGGCGAATCCGGCGTTCCATTGAATCGGAGCAGAAGCCTATCGCACAGACTGTTGTTGTGGAGCCAGCTGCTCCGCCAGTTTCCAAGTGATTTGTCATATCGTCTTTGCTTGCCTTCTTGTCCCAATCTCCTACAATCCTACAGAAAGAGAGCGTCGCAAAGTTTTTGATCTTGATGGACCTTGACGAGGCCACATGGAGTTTTTGAATAGAGTTGTCGAGAGATTTCCTCTCTGGAGTGTCGGCGGGTTCCTTGTTTTTACAGGGGTGAGCATTTGGTTTTTGACGAGACTTGATGAGTTAACGCGAAGGCATGTTGAGTTGAGTCGACACCTGTGGGACGCGACTTCTACATTCGAAACCGAATTCAAGAAGGTAAGAGCGCGAGGGCGTCTGATCTATTCCATATTCATAGCCAGCAGTCTCATTGCTGCCATGGTGATTGTGTGTGCTCATGTACTGGTTGTGTCATGAGTGATAAGTTTGGAACAGGCTGGAGTTACAATGAGCGACTACGACGACAACCGCCGTTGGAGGAAGAGCACGAAGATCAGGAGCGTGGGTAGGGGAGCGAGGATGAACGGCACCAGCCAGAGCCAGACGTTTTTTCCTCGGACTCGCGCTTGGTCGATCATCCAGACGAAGAGCCAGACCAGCAGGCAGGCATAGTTCAGGATAATCCATTGGGTGGTGTGAGTCTTGAG
Organism: Nitrospira sp.; assembly: GCA_016788465.1. Taxonomy (GTDB): domain Bacteria; phylum Nitrospirota; class Nitrospiria; order Nitrospirales; family Nitrospiraceae; genus Nitrospira_D. Next base: position 879 of record JAEURV010000229.1, read on the forward strand.
GATGCTCGTCGCCTCCGATGGACCTTGGATGAGAAAGATTCCTAACAGTAAAACAAATGCACCTAACAGGCCTCCGACAAGTTTTTTGCTCCAGACGAACATTGCTTCCTCCAGACTCGATAAGACCGCGTGTACTAAATCTGGGCTAAGCTAATTGGCTCGACAATTGTTTGTCAAACCGTAGAGCATCATGAGTCTTCTTCGCTTAAGCGGGATCGTTCTTGCGTTGATCTTCTTGGTCGGTTTGGCTTGGTCCAACCCGACGATGGATGACTATTTGCGCTTCGTTGAACTGGAATTGGGGAAAGCGATAGACCGAATGGACCAGGGCACATCGTCTCGGGAGCAACAGTTTATTCGGCAGGTGTTTCGATCTCAAAGCAAGAAGCTTCTCGCGTCATTCGTTCAGCCGAATACGGTGAGACACAATTGGGGGCTTGTCAGTCACTATGAAACGCGCATGGCCGATACGAAGGTTGTTGTACTCGGTCTCGCTGGGTACTTCATCCCACTTCAAGGCGTTGAGGAGGCCACCCTAAAAATTGGCCGAATGGCCTTCGACTAAGAAAAATGGCAAGGGTCATCTGCTGGAGATCTATTTTGATGAAATTTTCTGTGGATAACCTCGCTGCGACCTCACTGAAATAGGCGCTGCCGTTTGCATCTCGACTATTCACAGCCTATCCCCTCAATTCTCAATAATCCACAATACTTGGTGTTGACAAAAAAACATGCTAGCTATATGTAGGTGTCACGCACAATGAGCGAGCGTCGTATACCGGTATAGAGGCTCCCAACCAGCCTATGGACCATAATCCTTTTCCCCTTGGAGGACTATTGTGAGAATTGATCGGAAATTTACCCGCCGTGGCGTGAGTCCATATGAGGGATTGGCGTTCGTCAAACGGTCGTCCGAGATTCGGAACCCCGACGGATCGACCGTCTTCAA
>JAEURV010000250.1 GCA_016788465.1 Nitrospira sp.
TCATCGACTAATTCTTTCTGCTTCTTCTGGAGTTCCATATTGAATTCTTGCGCACGTTTCTGGAAGTCCTGAACTTTTGTTCGGAACTGCCCCTCTTTCTCTTTCTTTTCGGTCTCGGTCCACTTGGGGGCCTGTTCCTTCAGCTGCTTCTCAGTGTTGCGGAGCTCCTCTTCGTCTTTGCCCAACAGTTTTTGCCTGGTCGACACATATTCCTTCAGCCCTTCGAGCGCTCGCTTGCCTGCCTTGGATTTTTCCAATACCGATTGTGGATCCACGACCCCCATCTTGAATTCAGCCGCTTGGCTGAATGAGGCAACGAGGAGGGGTATGAAAACAAACAGCACGGCAAGAAACAGTGCTCGAACAGCAGAAATGAACATGGCGTCTCCTGTATGTGGTCACCAACGCGAGGAAGCGTCGGCAGAATAACCGTGGATCAATTGGTCTGTCAAGCAAATGGGCGGTTACCAGGAATCAAAACTGATGGGTTCTTCGCGAATCCAGATCTCGATCCCGTGTTGCCACTGTAATCGTCGTGCGACGGCGTTCAGTGCTCGTGCATCCGCCTCGGCAGGGTCGAACGGATCACGAACGCTCTTCAATTTTTCCTTTTTGAGCGGAGGCTTCAATCCAAGGTCCTTCATCGCGAGGGCCACCAGGTTCAACTGGAAGAAGCGGGGTGTTTGATTCAGCTCGACTAACGTCGCTTCCATGGTGCCATCCGCAGCGCGATGGGTGCGGTAGAGCTCAACGACACGGCCTTTCAGCTGAGTCCGCTCTGACTCAGTGAACTCCAGCAAGGCCAACTCGACGAGGAGCGCGTTGGTCGCGCCATTGAACGATGGCATATCAAGCAGTTTACTGAGAAATCCCATTGAAATCCTCGCGACAAGATCATCAAGCCATAATGCGGAAGCCTGTTCCTTTCAGGAGCAGTGTACAGGTTGTACACGAGCAAGAGTGTACTGAAACAGAGGGTGTTTTTCCAGACGGCAAAAAGAGGGGGATGATGGGCGAAAATCAGTCGAGACCTGATCAGCCTTCAGCTATTTGAAGAGCTGTTTGAATGTCTGTGTCGCGGAATCTACCGCTTTCTGGATGGTCTTCGTTGCGTTATGCACACCAACTGCTGTTATCGCCCTGCTGACCTGTTGAATGATCGAGCTGAGGATCTGTTTGGTGACTTCCCCTGCCGTAACTCCGTCCGAGTTCTTGCCGATGTCTTGGAGGTGCAAGTCCGGGATCGGTACTGAGACGGACTGGCCGTTAAGCAGTTCGGCACTCACGTGGGCTGTGGCGCCCTTCACATACAGATGTTCGATGACCAGTTTCTTGTCGGATCCCGAATACTGACGTGGCCTCTTGGTGCCTCGCTCTTGGTCGATGGAACGTTCAATATTGTGCTGCAGTACATCGAGGTTGCTGCTGCCTGAGGCGTACTCGTATGTGATCTCCGGTTTGAGGAGGGTGAGTTCTTTGATCCGGATTACGTCCGTCGTGAGCGAACCGATATCGAGTGTCACGCTGATTTCGCCGAGCGAGAGCGCCCGGTTGGTCTTGAAGCCCTCCGGATTGCCGACCACCAGATCATGTAAGGCCGCCTTGCCGTCGAGAGGGTTGATGGTGGCTTTCGCAAGACTGACGGAGACGCCGGTGATGTCGGGCCCATATCGGCGAATCGCGGAAGCGACCTGAGCATCCAGTGAGTTGTAGAGCCACCAGAGACTTCCGGCTATGGCGACCAGTCCAAGTACTGCGATACCAACCAGTAGTTTCTTCATGGTATTTATGCCCCGTTTCGGAGTATAGCAAGGTCAGTTCAGCAGTCTATTGAGGATGATTATTTGGGAGCTGTTCTCATCATGACATGTCTCGGATTTCGTTGGCGATTGTGCCGCTGTGTCTCTCTGACCAAGAGTGGGGTCTACACACTCGTGACCCAGGACTGACTTGACGAATCGGAGAGCGGTGAATGACAATGCCAAATTTCCCACAGCCAGGAAGGTCATTATGAAGTGTCATCACATGAAAGGGATCGTATGTGCGGCGGGGCTTGTGTTGGCTGTATTCATCGGACTACCTGCATCAGCCCACGAAGATCGGACGCCGACAGGCTCATGGGAAGGAGTCGCCCGCTTAACTACGGCAGAGCTCCCACCAGTGGCCACCCTCCTGACTTTCGGTGTAGGCGGCAATTTTATCGAGTCACGTCGACGCTATCTGCCGGAGTCTCCGCTTGGCCCCGTGCTCGCTACGCTGGGTCATGGAGAGTGGCGCCGTGCGAAGGGTGGAGGATTCGAGGCCGTGATTGTGCTGCTCTATCAAGGCGCTCCTGATCATCCCACTTCGCCAGGCATGGTGCTTGGCAGGGAAAAAGTACGGTACAAATTTCAGTTCGTGAACGGTAGTGAGCAGTTCCGTGGAACCATCTTGGTCGACGTGCAAGATGCGACGGGCAACGTGGTCTTCTCCGGCCCAGGCACCATTGACGCCACACGCATCCGGCTTGAGCCCTTACCATAACTGTGGCGGTCCGATCTCATTCCCTCCAACTCTGCTGGAGGACATTGCTATTGGCGGAGGCGATCCCAGCAGCCCCGTGGATCGACGATGGCGATGGGAGCCTGATCGGCTACCGCTAAGAGGTCTTGGTCTCCCGTGACGAAGAGATCGGCCTGTCCATCGACTGCTGAAGCCAGTACCCACCGGTCGTCGGGATCGCGAATCGGAATCGGTGAAGGTTTCGCAGGTTTTGGGATAATCGTTTCGTCACGGAGCTCTGCCTCGATAGTCTCACTGATTTCCACCGACGCGTGGAACCTATCCTTCAGTACTCGTCGAAGTTCTAAGAGATTGACCTCGCCTGTGAGTAACTCATGTTCAGCCAGGATGTAGCGGAGAAGGTCGGCGCAGATGCCGCGTGCCGTGTAAGCACTGACCATCACGTTGGTGTCGAGGAAGATCTTCACGACACGATGCGAAACACGTCCTCGTCGGTGAGAATGCCCTGTGCCTCGGCAAGCGGTAATAACGTGCGGCGGGACTGCTCAAATCGTAACAGCGCGACCTGTCGTCTTACGGCATCGCGAACGATGTCGCTCCGGCTACGTCCGAGACGGCGGCTCAGACGATCGAGCTCCCGCTGGATCTTGGCGTCGAGGCGGATGGTCATGGTGGAGGCCTTCATGTGCTACGATGTAACACGTCTGACTCATCGCTGCAAGCAGTAGTCGTGTATCGGCTGTGTGGGGCGTCCCTGTCACGACAGAATTCGGCAACAGATTGCTGTCTTCCATTGGCTTGACCTTCATTTCCGGCGGCACCTATAATCCCGCCAGCTAGTGACTGCAACATACTGATTCATCGTTGAAAATGGCTGAATTCACCCACTTTAATGAATCCGGGCGCGCTCGAATGGTCGATATCAGTGCCAAGGAGTCGACCGAACGGCTTGCTACCGCTCAAGCCAGGGTGTTTCTGCTTCCTGAGACCCTTGAAAAGATTCAGCGAGGGAAGATCGCCAAGGGCGATGTGTTGGCCGTCGCCCAGGTGGCTGGTGTGATGGGGGCGAAGAAGACGCCGGACCTCATTCCCATGTGTCATCCAATTCTACTGAGCAGCGTCGATATTGCTTTCAAAGAGGAACCGCAGCCGGATCCAACAGGCCGCTGTTCCATTACCATCACGGCCACCGCCAAGACGACGGGTCCGACGGGAGTTGAGATGGAAGCCATGACGGCCGCCTCGGTTGCGGCATTGACCATTTATGACATGTGTAAGGCGGTCGATCGGGGGATGAGTTTTAGCGAGGTCTGTCTCCTGTCGAAATCAGGGGGGAAGTCGGGGACCTATACCAGGGAAGGCTGAGGTTACGGCGACGCCATGATGGTGACGATCAAGTTATTCGGCATGACGAAAGTGCTTGCGGGGAATCAGGGGTCTCTATCATTGAACGTAGCGAGTGGCCGGTTGGTCAAGGATCTCGTGGGTGCAATTGAGGTCAGCCACCCTGCCATCGGCGAACTCATTCACAAGAAGAAGGTGTTGGTTTCGGTGAATCAAGACATTGCGCACGAAGACACCAGTCTCAGTGACGGTGACGAGATCGCGCTCTTGCCGCCGTTTGCCGGAGGAGCAGAGAGTGAACCGACCGACGACAGTCAATTCGTCCGTGTGCAGCGGGATGATTTTTCTGTCGATGCGGAGATCAATCGCGTGCGAGGCCGGTCCAAACGAATCGGAGGGATCTCGATCTTTCTGGGCACGGCACGTGATCGGTCAAGAGGTCGTGATGTGGACGGCATCACGTTTGAGCACTATGAAGGAATGGCGCAAAAGAAACTGCGCGAGATTCGTGAGCGGGCCCTCAAGGAATTCGATATCCTCGAGTTGCTGATCATTCATCGGTATGGAGAGATCTCTATTGGAGAGAATATTGTGCTCATCATCGCCGGGGCGGAACACCGCGCCGAAGCGTTCACCGCCTGTCGGTGGGCCATTGATGAACTCAAACAAATCACGCCGATTTGGAAACTGGAGCATACGCCGGAGGGGGAAGTCTGGGTTGAGGAACATCCGTAAGAACTGGTAAGGCGTGAGGCGTGAACGGTAAAGAGGTTTTGGGAAGAACGATGAAGCCAGTGAGTTCCGGATCTATCGGTCCCGATCTTCCAGCTGTGGTCGATACATTCGGTCGCCCGCTTGGCAGCCTGCGGTTGTCCGTGACGGATCGCTGCAATCTCCGGTGCAGTTACTGTATGCCGGAGCCGGAGTACGTCTGGTTGCCGCGTGAGGATCTCCTAAGCTTTGAGGAGATGGCGACGCTGGTCGGCTATTTCACCGATTTGGGTGTCGACAAGGTCAGGCTGACGGGCGGGGAACCTCTGTTGCGAAAAGACCTTGCGCGCCTGGTTCGATTACTTCGACAAAACCGTCGGATCACCGAAGTCGCCTTGACGACCAACGGCATTCTCCTGGAAGAGCAAGCTCATGAGCTGTACGAAGCGGGGCTCGATCGGGTCACCATCAGTCTCGATACCCTTCGACCGGAGCGATTTCGTCAATTGACCAGACGGGATGAATTTTCACGGGTTGTCGAGGGAATTGAATCGGTCGGGAAGGTAGGATTTCCCAATCTGAAGCTCGACACGGTGGCGATTCGTGGATTCAATGACGATGAGCTGATTCCGTTGATTGAATTTGCCAAGCACTACCAGGCCGAGGTGCGGTTTATCGAATATATGGATGTCGGAGGTGCCAACGAGTGGAATCTCGATAAGGTCTTGTCGCAGGACCGTATCCTCGATCTGCTAGGTCGGTGGTATGGCCGGATCATTCCTGTCCCTGAGCGTGGCGCAGCTCCGGCGCAACGATTTCGCTTGCCGGATGGGACGATCTTTGGGATTATCCCCTCGACGACTCAACCCTTCTGTGCCAACTGCGACCGCAGCCGTGTGACCGCCGACGGGATGTGGTACTTGTGCTTGTATGCTGCGTCGGGCGTGGATTTACGGAAACCGCTTCGGCTGGGTGCCAGTTCTGCGGAGATGCGAGAGCTGGTTCGATCGGTCTGGACTGCTCGTCGTGATCGTGGGGCTGAGGAGCGGAAGGCGCTGGAACGGATCGGGCTGCGATCCGGAGGGCTGATCGGTATTGACCGGCTTCGCGAAGATCCACACCTGGAAATGCATGCTCGAGGCGGATGAGACTCGATCCAGGGGAATTGCTACAATCGACCACGGTCCGACGGTTCATCGTTCGAAAACAGATCAGGGCGATAAGTTTTGCTTCCTAACAGGTGGCTTTATAGATTAGAGTGGGCGGTCTGACCGGGAGCAGAGATCTTCGTAGGCCTTGTCATGAGGGATTTGGTTTCTTGCTTCGAGCAGCGTGGCGCCTTGGTGGATCCTCGCGCGTACTCGGTTGTTGTTAAGCTGGACCGGTCTATATCGTGGTGTTTCAGTTCGGTTCAAGCATGTGGATGATGGCAAGCGGCGGACGATGTGATGGAAATCGGTATCTGGTTGAGGCGTCGTCGCACAGTGGTTTCTCCACGTAAGGGTTTGCAGATGAGAGGGTGTGATGGCTTGGTTTAAAAAAGATAAGCCTAACGTTTCCGCCCCTCCTTCACGCTCAAAAGGTAGTGAGGGAATGTGGCTCAAGTGCAATCATTGCCGTGAGATCGTCTATCGGAAAGAAGTTGATCGCAATAACAAGGTCTGCCCGAAGTGCGAGTATCACTTCCCCATTTCTGTGACGGAACGGATCGGGTTACTCATCGACCTTGGCACGTTCAAAGAGTGGGATGCCGGATTGGAAGCGCAGGATCCCTTGGCGTTTCAGGATACCAAGCCCTATCGTGAGCGTGTGAAGGCTCACCAGGAGAAGACCGGACGCAAAGATGCCCTGGTGATCGGCGAAGGGTTGGTGAATGGAAGCCGTGTCGTGCTCTGTGTGTTCGACTTCAGTTTCATGGGTGGGAGTATGGGTTCGGTCGTCGGTGAAAAGCTCTGCCGTGCGGTCGATCGCGCGCTGGAACTGAAACTGCCCGTGATCTTGGTAACCGCATCCGGTGGGGCTCGAATGCAAGAGGGGATTCTCTCGTTGATGCAAATGGCCAAGACATCGACGGCCGTGGCGAAACTGGGTGAGGCCAAACTACCGTTCATCTCCATCCTCTCCGACCCGACCTTCGGGGGTGTGACGGCCAGTGTGGCGATGTTAGGTGATGTGATCATCGCGGAGCCGAAAGCCCTGATCGGGTTTGCAGGTCCTCGCGTGATCGAGCAAACGATTAAACAGCAACTACCCGATCAGTTTCAGCGCGCCGAATTTCTGCTCGAGCACGGCATGATCGACATGATCGTTGAGCGTCGGCGTCTCAAGGAGACGGTCGGTACCCTCGTGAATCATTTTTAGGTTCCTGTATCCCTCCGGTTGTTGATGAGCTATTCCTCAGTGATCGAATATCTCTATGGCCTCCAGAAACACGGCATCAAGCTGGGTCTGGAGACGATGCGCCTATTATTGGACCGCGTGGGCAATCCGCAGGCATCGCTTCAGGTGCTCCACGTCGGCGGCACGAATGGGAAAGGGTCCACGGCCTCAATGGCCGCGGCGGTCCTTCACTGTGCCGGTCGACGTGTCGGGCTGTATACGTCCCCCCATCTCGTCGATTTTCGGGAGCGGATTCGCATCAATGGTCGGATGATTCCTGAGGATCGAGTCGAGGTACTTCTCACACGATTGCGGGCGGTGCTGGCGGATGACCTCCATCCGACATTTTTTGAAATGACGACGGCGCTCGCCTTCCTGCATTTTTTGGAATCGGGGGTGGATGTCGCGGTTCTGGAGGTTGGGTTAGGGGGACGGTTTGATGCGACCAATGTGGTCGAACAGCCGCTGGCCTGTGCGATCACCACGATCGGCATGGATCATCAAGAGTACTTGGGAAATACGGAAGCGGCCATTGCATTTGAAAAAGGTGGGATCATTAAACCTTACGTACCGGTTGTGATGGGTCGGATGGGGCCGGAGGCAGAACAGGTTTTGTCGCGCATCGCCAAGGATCGATCAGCACCCCTCCGGCGCCTTGGTCAAGAATTCTCTCTTGAACGGGATCGTGCCGGGCGACTGGTGTATCACGGCGGTACGCATGTCATTGAGGGGGTGGAGTGTGGCTTAGTCGGTCGCCACCAATGGGACAATGCCGCCTGTGCATTGGCGCTTCTAGAAGCCGCCGATCAACCAGGGATGACCGTGGGCGAGGGAGCGGTTCTGGAAGGGTTGAGGACGGTTTCTTGGGAAGGGCGGTTGGAAACGATCGACGAGGAACCCCTTGTGGTGCTCGATGGGGCGCACAACCCAGCTGCGGCTGGCGTGCTCGCTCGGTATCTGACAGACTATGCCATCCAGCACCCTGCTTCACGGATTATCCTCGTCTGGGGTATGATGCGGGACAAAGATCATCGAGGGTTTATCACTCCACTCTTGCCGGTGGTTTCAGAGATCGTCTTGACTCAAGCTGCCCTTACCCGAACCGCCACGGTACACGAGCTTCGTGCGGTGCTGGATGAATGGTCGGGACCGGTGCTGGAGGCGATCCTTCCGACGGATGCGCTGAACCTTGCCAGAAGTCGGGCGATGTCGCAGGATCTCATTTGCATCGCAGGATCGCTTATGCTCGTAGGGGATATCAAAGCGGCAATGCGTGGCTGTGATCTGTCTCCGATTCGCGGCTAACATGGGGGATCCTCTCGCGTGGATCCGCCAAGGAGGCCTGCTCACCATCCTTACGCTGCTCCTCTCATCACTTCCTGTGTCAGCGGCCGATCGCCAAGCGGGAGATGGTGCCTCCTCATCGGCCTCTACTCCTCTGGATATCACGGCCGAGCGCATCGACTATCAACAAGAACAGGAAATCTACGAAGCGAATGGGGCAGTGGTGATTCGTCAGGGAGGGATCACGCTGACGGCGGACCACGCGACCATCCAAGCGCTACCCGGTATTCTCACCGCCGTCGGTCACGTTCATTTGACCGATGTCCAGGCCGATGTGACGGCCGAACAATTGGAGCTGAATGTCAATACCGAGGCTGGTGTTGCCGCACATGCGCAGCTCTTCGTCCCTTCTCGTAACGCACTCGTATCGGGTCGATATCTACAGCGGTTGTCGGAATACCACTATCGTATGAAAGAAGGGAGTTTCACCAACTGTGATGCTCAAGAAGGAGAAGTGCCGGCCTGGCGGTTTCGGTTCAAGGATGTAGACATGACGGTCGGCGATACGCTGGCGTTCAAGGGTGGATGGTTTTGCATCTTAGACGTGCCTACGATTCCTCTTCCGACCTTCTCCTACCCGATGTCCAGACGACAGACGGGATTCCTGATTCCCTCTCCTAAGTACAACAGTCGTTTTGGGTTTGGTGCCCAGGCGCACTTTTTTTGGGCCATCAGTCCAAGCCAAGATCTGATGATCTCACCGTCCTACTACGATCGATTGGGATACGGATCTGATTTCGAGTATCGCTACGTGCTGGATCGCCGTTCGCGAGGCAAATGGTTTGTGAGTTATTTGCAGCAGACACAACTCCCGGATGCCGGCGGCGTCGCGACCAACGGCGACGATGCTGAACAAGCCCGTGCAACCGTGACGGGGACCCATACGCAGTACCTTACGGATACGCTCTTACTGCGGGCCAATGCCAATTTGGTCACAGACCCGAACTTTTATCAGCAGTTGAGCAACTCAGGCGTGCTCCGAGCTTTGCCGAGTACTGAGTCGAATCTCCTTCTGTCCCAGCGGCTTCCTTACGGCAGTCTCTATCTCCTGGGGCTGTATTTGCAGCCGCTACAGGCCGGTGGAAAAGACACCTTCCAGCGCCTTCCCGAGGCCGGATACAACTTGCCCTACGTGTCTCTGTTGCGGTCACCCGTGCTGTACGGCATGGAAGGAAACTACGTCAATTTTTACCGAGAGGATGGGTTTGCTCTCAACCGATTCAACCTCGTTCCCGGTATTGCCACGGAGGCGATTCAGCTGGGCCATATCCTGGGAATTCGTCCGCAGGCGAAGTTCCGGGAGGTCTATTACACGAGGGGTGCGCAGTCGGAAGACGGTCAACATCGAGAAACGTTTTGGCTGGGAGTCGATGCGACGTCGAAGCTCGCACGCCGTTTTTCGTTGGCTGATGGGAACAGTCTGTTACACACGATTGAACCGACGGTGACGTATGAGTATGTACCCAGCACCAGACAATCCGAACTGGCACAAATCGACCAAGTCGATGATCTGCCGAAGAAGAATCTCGTGACCTATATGTTTCGCAGTCGTGTGTTGGAATCGGGGAAACAGACCGCCTTCAACTGGTTGGATCTCACCGTCGCTCAGAGCTACCATGTCGGATCCGTGCAGACACTGGCGCGCGAGTTTACGCCTGGTGTTGCGCCTTTTCTCGGTACGTTCACCCAGCCGATCTTGCCGGCGACCGTTCCTATTCAGGGCAAAAAATTCTCCGACATCTGGATGCGAGCCGTGATCGGGAACAATCTTCCCCCGCTCAGCGGGATGTCGCAGCTGGATACTCCAATCTTTGGTCAGGCCGCTCAAGCCTGGGCGCTGCGGCCCCCCATCAATCGGTACCTGACCATGGATGCGTTTTTTGATCCGTATCAGCTGACCGTGAGCCAATTCAACACGGACCTACGCTTTCAGGAGGGAACGAATTGGTACCTTGAAGTTGGGCAGCGATATACGAGGGACGGCAATCGGGTGAGGCGAGGGGATGTCTGGAATCCCATCTCCTTCAATGAGGTGTATGCTCCGACAAAAGAGATTCAGTTTGTGACGATGGGTGGCGGAATCCGCACTCCCTGGGGTTGGACCTTCGGAGCCAAAGCGTATTATGACGTCAAGCGGGGCACAAGCCCGGAACTGGATGTCGTCGCCCTATATCAGAATCCATGCAAGTGTTGGTCATTGGGGTTGCATTACATCAAATTTCCTGATCGTGAGCAGTACGGCTTTATGTTGAATTTCACCGGAGTCGGCGGTGTGGGTAATGCGGAAGCTGCTCTCATGCGGACGCTCCTGAATCCGTTGGTGTACGGAGATCGCGGCCTTCCCTGGCCCGCTCCGGGGGGACCCTATGGCTTGCCGCCACCAGTCTCAGAGGCCAAAAGGAGTCCACCCGGCGTTCAAGTCGGGCAGTGATCCGTATTTGACTCTAAAAACAGTGGTAGGGTACGATGATCGCATCGTGACATGGGCTTGATTCTAACGTTGTAAGGAGGGGAAGACGTGGCTGGTGATGCCTTGAAAGTAGAAGATTCCACATGGGATGCAGAAGTCATGAAGGCTTCGGAGCTTGTGATGGTCGATTTTTGGGCGGTATGGTGCGGGCCCTGCCAGATGGTCGCGCCGATCGTCGATGAATTAGCAAAAGAGTATGCCGGTAAATTGAAGGTTCGAAAGTTGAACACCGACGAGAATCCTGAGGTGGCTGGTCGGTACCAGGTGATGAGTATTCCCACGATTCTGTTCTTTAAGAACGGTCAGCCGGTTGAGAAGTTGGTTGGGGCCAGGCCAAAGCGCCAGTTCAAGGAAATGATCGATTCGCTTCTTGCACAACATGCTGGGACTGCCTAACGCGTCTCGTCGCAGCGATGCTCACTGAGCTGCGTATTACGAATTTTGCCGTCATCGAACGACTGAGTCTGGAAATCGACTCGGGGTTTACCGTACTGACCGGAGAGACTGGGACAGGGAAGTCCCTGTTGATCGATGCGGTTGCGCTTCTTGTCGGCGGGCGCGTCTCAAGCGAGCAAGTACGTTTTGGTGAAGATGAAGCGCAGCTCGAAGCCGTCTTCGAGATACCAACCGCCCATCCTATCCTTCCTCGTCTTCGGGCTCAAGGGCTTCTTGGGCCGAATGATTCCGAACTCATCATCAGACGCACGATCGCTCGATCGGGGCGAAACCGAGTCTATCTGAACGGAGTTCTCAGTCCAGCTCACACGCTCGAGGAGTTTGCCGGCACGCTCATCGATATCCATGGTCAGCATGATCAGCAGTCGCTGCTCTCGAGCCAAGCTCAACTGGCGGCATTGGATGCATTTGGCCGTCTGCACGAACTACGGGGCCAATATCGAGCGAGTCATCAAGAGTGGACCAAGACCCGTCACAAGCGTACCGAGTTAGCGGCCGCGAATGATCTGCGGATGCAGCAGTACGATGTGTTGAGCTTTCAGCAACAAGAATTGGATCAAGCGGCCTGTCGTCTTGGGGAGGAAGAAGGGCTCCAGGCTGAGCGTCAACGGCTGGCGTCATCGCATCGCCTGGTGGAACTGGTCTCGGAGGCTCAAGCACAGCTGCAGGCAGATGGACAGGGAATCTTGGCCAATCTGGCGTTGGTTGAGCGAGCCGTAGGAGAACTGGCTCACCTCGATCCTGAGATGAACGGTACCGCTGGGCTTGTCTCAGAATCCAAAGTCCTTTTGAAAGAAGTTGCGGATGGCCTTCGTGGGTATATTGAAGGGCTGGATGCTGATCCTTCACGGTTGACGACAATAGAGGATCGTTTGGCGGTGATCCAGAGGATGAAGAAAAAATATGGAGGGACGATCGACGCAGTCCTCGCGACTCAGAGTCGAGTCAAGGAGGAGTTGGAGCGACTGGGCCGCTCAAGCAGCGAGCTTGATCAGTATGATCGTTTGATCCATGAACAACAGCAAGTCGTGGCCAAGTTCGCACGGCAGCTTTCGGAAAAGCGAACGCAGGCTGCTGCCTCCTTGACGAAACTGGTCGGAAAAGACCTCGAGGCATTGAAGATGGGACCGGTGAGATTCCTTGTTCAGGTCGAGAGGGTTGAGTCAGGCGAAGCGTACGGTCTGGATGGGGTCGATCGGGTGGAGTTCTTGTTATCGACGAATAGCGGTGAGCCCCTTAAGCCAATGGCCCGTGTGGCCTCCGGGGGGGAACTCTCTCGGGTTATGTTGGCTTTGAAGTCTGTCCTTGCAGATGTGGATCAGGTGCCGGTGCTTATTTTTGACGAGATCGATACGGGGGTCGGAGGAGCCGTCGCAGCCACGATCGGCAAGCGGTTGAAAGCCTTGGGGCATTATCATCAAGTGTTGTGTATCACCCACCTTCCGCAAGTTGCCTCACAGGCTGATCACCATTTCTGTGTAGAAAAGTCCGAGGTCAAAGGCCGGACGGTGGCCAAGGTGCGTACCGTGGTCGGTGCCAGCCGAGAGAGCGAAATTGCCCGCATGCTTGGCGGTGAGCGGGTGACTCAAAAAACTCGGGCGACGGCTGCGGAATTGATCGCTGGAGCACAGGAATAGTTCAGGCAGCCGGAACGGCACTCATAGTTGGGATGGAAGCGGTCGATTCTTTGACGACATCGATGAACAGTTCCAGAAGCTGTGGGTCGAACTGCATCAGGGACGGATTTGTGATCTGTTCAATGGCCTGTTCAACCGTAAGAGGAGAGCGGCCTGGAGTATCTGCCGTCAAGTGGTCGAATAACTGGGCCATGCCGACAATACGTGCCAAGAGTGGAATCTCCGTACCCTGAAGTCCAAGGGGATATCCTTTTCCATCCCACTGCTCGTGGTGGGCAGCGATAATCTGCCCTACCTCAGTGGGTATCCCCAAAGTCTCAATCAATCGAACGCCGTTACTGAGATGCTCTCGGCACAAGATCGGTTCGTGTGACGGCAGAACTTGATCGTCAGAAAATCGATAGTGCGGCAGGGTTGTTTTGCCAATGTCATGGAGAAAGGCTCCCAGAGCCAATACCTGTTGATCTGCGAGAGAAAGATTGAGTCGGGCAGCCATTAACGTGGCATAGAAACTCACACGACTCGAGTGATTCAACAGCTGACGGTCGGTCGCCTCAAGGATGTCGGAGAACAGCGGAAGCAGTGTCATATCGTCCTGCGGGGGTCTCGCCGCCGCTGCTTCAGTGTTAGGAGACAGCGAACAATATTCGGCTTGGAGGACATGCCATGCACGGGTACTGTCTTCAGGCGATCCCCAAAGTTCCGGTGAGTCGCGGAGATACCGACGAAGAAAATCCAGTCGACGTTTCTTCTCGATTGTCTGCTGAATGAGCGCAGTAAGTTCGTGTGTATTAAACGGTTTAAGTAAGTAACCTGCCGCACCGTGACGAATGCCTTCCATCGCTGATTTCAGGCTCCCGTATCCCGTGACAATGACAACTTCTGTGTCGGGGTAACGGAGCTTGAGCTCTTGGAGAAGCTCTAGGCCTGGGCGATCCGGCAGTTTTTGATCGAGGGTAATAAGGTCAATAGATTGCTTCCCAAGAAGCTCAAGTGCCATCTTGGCATTCTCAGCACAGTAAATGGCGCAAGACGGACCAAGAACAACTTTCAAAGCATCTCGTGGGCCTACTTCATCGTCAATGATAAGGACTGTTGGTCTTGTGGAAGGGTGAGAAGAGGTCATTGTGCGATATACGCTAGAGAAACATTATGAAATTGAAGCAAAATTCATTCCTTATCAAATGTTTACGATTTAATAATATATGTAGTATATGTAAGTATTTGTAATACTATATATATGAGATTGCGATAAGTCTTTGAAATATTATTCACATGTCAATGAAGCTGGCATGCGTATGACTGTGGCATTTTTGCCCATGAATGTGTCATTCCTGCATGGTTTGTTCAGAATCATTAGTAGTTGAATTGTCAGGCCGTCCGATACCGAGGGTATCCATTCGATACTTGAGCATTCGCCGGCTGATCCCCAGTAGATTGGCAGCATGGGTTTGGACATAATTTGTTCGCTTCAAGGCATCAAGAATGATTTCTCGCTCAAATTCCATCACGGCTTTCTCGAGCGACATTCGACCAGCAAGGGTGTCGTCGCGGAGCGATGGCGAACGCGAGGTGCTCTTCATCGATGTCGGTAAATGCTCCGGGGTAATTTCAGTCGCATGTTGGGACCAGATGAATGCCTGCTCAATAAAGTTCTCCAGCTCGCGCACATTGCCTGGCCAGGGATAACGGGAAAGCAGTTCTAATGCCTCTTTCCCAAATGCGATCGGGGGGCGCTGTGCTTCCTCCAGTCGTTTTTCTAGAAAGTGGTTGGCGATGAGGGGGATGTCTTCGCCTCGTTCACGAAGAGGAGGAAGGTAGAGTGAGATGACGTTGATTCGATAGTAGAGATCTTCTCGGAACAGCCCTTTTCGAACGAGCTCATCGAGGTTTTTATTGGTTGCCGCGACGATGCGGACGTCGACCTTGATCGGTTGCACCCCACCGATTCTCGTAAACTCTCGTTCTTGAATGACGCGCAATAGCTTGGCCTGTGTGACCGGACTGAGATCGCCGATTTCGTCGAGGAATAAGGTCCCGGTATTGGCCAGTTCGAATTGCCCAACGCGCCGAGCTGTGGCGTCCGTAAACGATCCTTTTTCATGGCCGAACAGTTCGCTTTCAATGAGAGTCTCGGGCAGTGCGGCGCAATTGAGTGCCACAAACGGACGCTCTCGGCGTGAACTATTGTAATGTAAGGCCTTTGCGACCAACTCTTTGCCGGTCCCACTTTCCCCGGTAATCAATACTGTGGTTCGACTGTCGGCAACCTGTTCTATTTTTTCGTAGATCTCCTGCATCCCTTGGCTTTTTCCGATCAGATTGTGAAACGCGTATCGCTTGGCGACTTGAGCCCGTAAGTGGGTGACCTCTTGCTCCAACTCTGAGGAGTTTAGGGCGCGATCGATCACGATTCGAAGTTCGTCGACGTCAAATGGTTTCGAGAGGTAGTCGGCCGCCCCCAACTTCATGGCGTCCACGGCTGTTTTCACAGATTTGGTGCCGGTCAGCATGATGACCGGAGTGGACTTCCGCTCCGTCCTCAGCATCTGTAGCACGGCAAGACCGTCGGTACCCGGCAGTACGATGTCAAGGAGGACTAAGTCGGGCGCTTCTTTGCGGAAGACGTCCAGGCCTTCAGAACCATCACTCGCTTGGGTGATATCGTAGAGTGGTTCCAGCACCATTTTCAGCGAGGCGCGGACACGGGCCTCGTCATCGATCAACAACAGTCGTTTTCTCGCTATGACGCTTTCCACAAGAACTCCTTGGGTACTACTGTTGCAGCGCGGGAAGAGTAATGCGAAAGGTCGTTCCTTGGCCTACCGCACTGGCGACGCGAATGTCACCGTGATGCTCTTGAATGATCTGGTGTGCAATGGTGAGACCCAGCCCGGTCCCCGCGTTCATCGTGCTTGTATGTTTAGTTGTAAAGAACGGGTCGAAGATGTGTTCCAGATTTTCAGGTGCGATTCCCTGTCCGGTATCTTCGATGTCGATCTGCATAAAGAGGGTACCGTCTGGTTTCTTGAATTGATGCGTCCGTACCCGAAGGCTCCCCGGTCCCTCGCCAATGGCATCGAGGGCATTCAAGAGGAGATTCAAAAGTACCTGTTTGATTTGCTGACGATCCAGCATGCCACGAGGAAGCTCAGGCGCCAACTCTTTTTCAATCTTGATCCCCCGACTGTCTGCCTTGACTTGGATGAAGTACAGACAGGACGTAACGATTTCATTCAGATTCTCGTCGGTCAGTTGAGGTTCCATGTAACGGGCATAGTCAAGAATTTCTTGGACTAATCGTTCGATCCGGTTGACGTCTTCGAGAACAATGCGGCTGAACTCGTCGATAAATTGGGTGTCATCTTTCCGTTCGGGTGCCAGCTGAACGAAGGTCTTGATGGAAGTTAACGGGTTACGGATTTCGTGGGCAAAACCGCCGGCGATGATTTCGAGTGAGCGCAACCTGTCGGTTCGGCGCATGAGAGATTGGGATTGACGAAGATCCTCATATATTAGAAGCGAGTCGAGTGCATTGGCGGCACCCTGGGCCATCGCTGTCAGGAGTCCTATGGTTACGGATGAAAGCGCTGTCTGTGCAGCCGGAGAATGGAGCAATGCGAATGCGATCAAGGTTCCATGTGTAATGAGTGGGATGGCGACGGTATGGAGGGAGGGCAACGTGTCTGTCGTGGCGGCTGAATGTTCCGTCTGGGAGGCCAGTGTGGGGCCTGCCGGGTTGAGAATGTGTAGGCGTGAGCTGAGAGCATGAACAAGAGGATGCTCAATATCCATCACCGAAGGAGTTACAACGGTCTCGACCTGTCCGAACGTACGGATCTGACGGTAGCGCCGATGTTCACGTTCGAACTGGAAGAGCGAACCCTGTGGATAACGGGAAAGTTCTGCGAAGTTGAATAGGATTTGGTCGGCAAGGCATGCCAGACTTGTCGGGTGTCCGACATCTTTCAGGAACCGTGTCAGTGTCTGAATCGACTCATGGGGGGCCGAGGAGAGGTTGGTGCGGGATGGAGTCGAGGCGATCATCGCTGGGCTATGTTTTGTTGATTGGTCGGTTGATCATGCTTGCCGGAAATAGTAAGTATGAAACCTAGGTAGCATTAGTATACAAGCCAGGTGCTGGTTCTACCAAAGGATTTGGATTTTTAAGCG
>JAEURV010000280.1 GCA_016788465.1 Nitrospira sp.
ACCAAGCAGAACGAAAAACTTGTTGCGACCCTCCAAGATGCCAAAGCTCAGATCGAAGCCTTGCGGGCGGAGGTCGAAAAGCTGACGGCGCCTCCGTCGAGTTACGCCATCTTTTCCAGTCTGAACGAAGATGGAACGGGCAATGTCTATGTCTCTGGGCGGAAAATGAAGGTGAGCCTTCATCCGTCGATCAAACGGACGGAGTTGCGGAAGGGACGAGAGGTTGTGCTGAATGAAGCGCTCAATGTGATTGAGGTCAAGGGATTCGAGAGTCAAGGAGAGGTTGTCCGGCTTAAGGATGTGCTGGAAGGGGGGCGGGCATTGGTCACGCTCCATTTTGACGAGGAGAAAGTAGCCGATCTGGGCGATCCCTTATTGGCCGAACGGCTGAGTGTGGGAGATCATCTGCTCTACGACGCACGTTCCGGCTATGTGATCGAAAAGCTTCCCAAGTCGGAAGCGGAAGAACTGGTGTTGGAAGAGGTCCCGGATGTCGACTATGCGCACATCGGCGGCCTTCAGAGAGAGCTGGAGCAGGTTCGTGATGCCGTCGAACTCCCCTTTCTACACCCGCAAGTTTTCGCTGACTACAAACTCAGTGCGCCGAAGGGCGTTCTGCTCTACGGCCCACCCGGTTGCGGCAAGACGCTGATCGCCAAAGCGGTGGCCAATTCCATCGCTAAGAAGCTGGGTGATCGATCCGGGAAAGAGATTCGAAGCTACTTCCTTCATGTCAAAGGTCCTGAACTACTCAATAAGTATGTCGGTGAGTCGGAGCGTCAGGTCCGTGAGGTATTCAAGAAGGCCAAGGAGCGAGCTGAGGATGGGCATCCGGTCATCGTCTTTTTTGATGAGATGGACGCGCTTTTTCGAACTCGTGGGACGGGCGTGTCCTCCGATATTGAGTCAACGATCGTTCCGCAATTCCTCTCGGAAATCGATGGCGTCGAACGATTGCGCAATGTCATCGTCATCGGGGCGAGCAATCGGCAGGATTTGATCGATCCGGCCGTGCTGCGTGCCGGGCGCTTGGATGTCAAAGTGAAGGTGGGGCGTCCGGATGCTGACGCGGCACGAGACATTTTCTCCAAGTATATCTCGACGGATCTTCCGTTTGCCGAAGAGGATGTCGCGCGTCATGGAGGGGATCGGCATGCGCTTGTCGAACGCCTGACCGCGATGACCGTCGAGGCCATGTATGCGGCGAGCGAAGAAAACAAGTTCATCGAAGTGACCTATGCCAACGGCGAAAAGGAAGTCCTTTACTTCAAGGACTTTGCAAGCGGTGCGTTGATTGAAGGGATCGTATCGCGGGCGAAAAAGTTCGCCGTGAAGCGGGTGATCGCCAACGAAGGAACAGGCTTGCGCTCGGATGACCTGATCCGCGCCATTCGTGAAGAGTTCAAGGAACACGAAGATCTTCCCAATACGACCAATCCGGACGACTGGGCCAAGGTTGCCGGCAAGAAGGGTGAGAAAATTATCCATATTCGAACCATCAGCGGTGGTCCGACGGAACATCGTCAAATTGAAACCATCAGTACCGGCCACTATCTCTAGTGACATGATGAAAGAACAAACTTCCACGAACTCCGCCCGGGTGATTGGTACGGAAACTGAGTTCGGGATTGCGTCGAGAGATGCATCGGTGATGGATCCGGTTTCTGGATCGTTTGCCGTGATCGGTCACTATTCAAACCTACCTGCTCCAACTGCCCTCTGGGATTACGAACACGAAAACCCCTTAGTCGATGCACGCGGGTTCGAGGTCGACGGGGAGCGCGAGCGTCCGAACCCGGATTATAACCGGCAGCTGAACAAGGTGTTGGCAAACGGCGGACGTCTCTATGTGGATGGGGCCCATCCGGAGTACTCGACGCCGGAGTGTTCGCATGCTCGAGAAATCGTGGCGTTTGAACGAGTGGGGGAGCGTATTCTAGCTTCATGCCTGCAGACGATGGCCCGCGTGAGGGGATTCGAGGTCTACACGCTCTACAAGAATAACTCCGACGGCAAGGGTAACAGCTATGGGTACCATGAGAACTACTTGGTAGCGAGGACCGTGTCGTTTGATCGGATCGCGCGTGTGCTGACGCCGTTTCTTGTCACCAGGCCGATCTTTGCCGGAGCGGGGAAAGTCGGGTCTGAAAATCAGACTACTCCGACGGAATATCAGATCTCGCAGCGCGCAGACTTTTTTGAATGTCTCATGGACCTTAATACGATGGTCAAGCGCCCGATCATCAACACACGTGACGAGCCGCATGCGGATGCAGCGAGGTTTCGGAGGCTCCATGTGATTGCGGGCGACGCCAATATGGCGGAGTTGTCCACCTATCTCAAGGTGGGCACCTTGGACATTGTGCTGCATTTGCTGGAGGCTGGTGCCGACCTGCCGCAGATTGAACTCGAAGAGCCGGTTCGGGCGTTCAAGCAGGTGTCACGTGATCTGGAAGTCAAGCAGACGGTGAAGTTGGCAGGGGGAAGGCCCACGACGGCGCTGGCGATCCAACGGGCCTACCTGAATGCGGCCAAGGTGTTTTATGCTTCGCAGGTTCACAGTCCCACGACTCAGGATGTCCTGCAGCGTTGGGAGAATGTGCTGAATAAACTGGAGCGTGATCCGCGGTTGTTGGTCCATTCATTGGATTGGGTAGCGAAGCGACATCTAATAGAGTCCTATATGGAACGAAAAGACTGTGGATGGGACGACCCACGCGTGAAATTGATGGATCTTCAATACCATGACGTCCGTCCTGAAAAGGGGATTTTCTATACGCTGGAGCGTAGTCAGCTGATCGAACGGATCGTTGACGAGGAAGAAATCCAGCGGGCCGAGTTCCATCCTCCGACGGGTACGCGAGCCTATTTCCGAGGACGCTGTGTGAGTAAGTTTGCGAAGTCGTTGTACGGTGCCAGTTGGACCTCGGTCTTGTTCGATGGCGGTGATACTACGATCAAGAAAGTCCCCTTGATGGATCCCCATCGTGGGACACAAGCTTTGACCGGGGCGCTGCTGGATGCTTCCGATTCGGTCGATGTGCTTCTTGAAAATCTCAAGGTGTGACGAACGGTGGCTGTAGTAAGCTGCCGAGAACCACTTCGATGTCGGGGGTAATGGACACGCCTACTGAAGGTACCCAATCAATGTGGTCAAAAGGGCTGTCCAGTAAGGCCTCAGTGAACGAAGAGGCGAGGGCGTACATTTTGGGACGTTGAGTCTCTGAGCGACGCGAGAACGAAGTTGGTGGACTTTTTCAACATCATGCTACGACGACGATGAAGCTACCTCACCTTCCTGACCATGATGGTTCCAGTTTCGTAGAATTCCTTTCTCGACATTATCCAGATATGACGCTCGGGGCAAATGGGCTCGTCCCAAACTCAGATCATGCACGCACTGTCGGGACGGTGTCGGTCCCCTCGGCTACGACCGTGTTGGCGATCAAGTATCAGCAGGGCGTGATCATTGCCGGGGATCGACGTGCGACAGAGGGATTTCAGATTGCGGATCGGCGGATTGAGAAGGTGTTCAAGATCGATGAGTGGTCGGCGATGGCGATTGCGGGAGCAGCTGGTCCCTGTATCGAGATGGCGAAGTTGTTCCAGACCGAGTTGGAACATTACGAAAAACTGGAAGGCATGCCACTTTCGTGTGAAGGGAAGGCGAACAAGTTAGGACAGATGGTCAAGGCAAACCTGCCCATGGTATTTCAGGGATTAGTCGTGATGCCGCTCTATGCCGGGTATGATCTGAAACGCGGCGAGGGACGCATTTTCAAATATGATATCACCGGTGGAAGATACGAAGAATCCGACTACCATGCCATCGGGTCCGGCGGCAAAGATGCGCGCAATACGATGCGGGAACACTTTCAGCGAAATCTCTCCGAGGCGGATGTGATTAAGCTGGCGGTGTTGGCACTCTACAATGCTGCGGATGACGATGTTGGGACCGGTGGCCCCGACCTTGTGCGGGGGATTTATCCCACCGCGAAGATGGTGACCGCTCAAGGCATCACAGATGTCGCAGAGCACACGCTTCGGTCGGTATGTGATGCGGTTATGGCGGCTCGTCGTTCACGGGAGACCTAACTTATGCCGATGCCCTACTACGTGTCCCCTGAACAGATGATGCAGGATAAGGCGGAGTACGCCAAGAAGGGGATCGCTAAGGGTCGATCGATCATTGCAATGGAGTATGTCGAAGGGATTCTCTTGGCCGCCGACAATCCGAGCGCTTCGCTTCATAAAGTGTCTGAGATCTACGACAATATTGCGTTTGCCGGGGCCGGCAAGTATAGCGAGTTTGAGAATCTTCGCAAGGCGGGGATTCGCCACGCTGATCTCAAAGGATTCATGTATAGCAGGGAGGACGTGACCGGCCGGTCGTTGGCGAATGGCTATTCGCAGAGTCTTGGAACGGTCTTTAGCCAAGAAATGAAGCCGCTAGAGGTGGAAATTCTGGTCGTACAGACCGGTACCAATACCCATCCGAACGAAATCTATCGGATATCCTTTGATGGGAGCATCATCGACGAAAAGAACTTTGCCGTGATTGGGGGGCGGGCGGAGGCGGTACAGAGTTTCCTGAAGGAGAAGTTCCCCGACCATGCCCCGAGTCTCGACGAGGCCTTACGACTCTGTGTGGCGGCTCTTGATCAAACGGCCAATCAAAAGCTCCAGCCGGAGGGGTTGGAGGTGGCACTACTGGATCGTAGTCGGATCGGCCGAAAGTTCCGTCGCCTCTCAACCAGCGACATTCGACGCGCACTCTCTTCCTAATCTCTTCCGTTCATAATGGCGTCCTTTGTTGAAGATCCCGGCTTGGGCGTATAATCTGAGTGTGGCTCGCGCATGATGACGGTGGGTCCCATGAAACAACGGATTTACGGCCTTGAGAACGAATACGGCCTTATTTTTTCTCCCAATGGTCGGATCTACCTGCCGATGGAGAAAGTACTGGGGTATATCTTCGAAGGACTGATTCCGAACAGCTGGCCTTCCAACGCATTCTTAGTCAACGGGGCTCGGTTCTATCAGGACACCGGTTGTCATCCGGAGTACTCGACTCCGGAGTGCGACAACATCCTGGATCTTGTCGTACACGATAAGGCAGGAGAGCGACTGCTGGAAGCCTGTTTGCCTGCCGCAGAAGAGCGGCTTCGTGAGGAAGGGTTGTCCGGGGAGATCTACATCTTCAAGAACAATACGGACTCGTTAGGCAACACATACGGATGCCATGAAAATTTTCTGATGCGGCGGGACGTCGACTTTTGGAAAGTCACCGAACAACTGATCCCATTTTTTGTCACCCGGCAGATCTTCAGCGGAGCCGGGAAAGTCTTAAAGGTGTCGGGGAAGCCGCAGTATTTTATTTCGCAGCGCGCGCAGCATATTCATGAAAAGACCTCATCCTCGACGACTTCTTCTCGGAGCATCATTAATACCCGCGATGAGCCGCATTCCGACGCGGAACGGTATCGGCGTCTGCATATCATTGTCGGGGATTCGAACATGTCGGAGTATGTGACCTATCTCAAGGTGGGAACTGCCACGCTAGTCCTGTCGATGATCGAAGACGGTTATGCCGTCCATGGGATGGAGTTGGAAGACTCGGTGAAGGCGATCCGGGAGGTGTCCCGCGATCCAACCTTAAAAAAGAAGGTTCGGCTTGATGACGGTCGCCAGATGACTGCCATAGAGATTCAACGGGTCTATCTGAGCCGTGCAAGAGACTATCTGGCGCAAGAAGCGCATGACCCGACCCTCGATGATGTCTGTAGCAAGTGGGAGGCAGTGCTGCAGCAGTTGGAGGAGGATCCGATGCAGCTGACGCATCAGATCGATTGGGTCACGAAAAAGCATCTGATCCAATCCTACGTCGATAAGAAAAATTGTGGGTGGGACGATCCGAGGGTGTTGTTGCTGGATCTGCAGTATCATGATGTGAAGCGGACGAGAGGGCTGTACTATTTGATGGAGTCTCGCGGGTTGGTCGAACGGGTCGTGGAGGAAGATGCTGTTCAGCGGGCGATGTCGACCCCTCCCCAAACAACGAGGGCGAAGGTGCGAGGCGACTTCATTCGGTTTGCTCGGGCGAAGAACCGATCCTACACGGTTGATTGGACGTATCTGAAGTTGAACGGGTACTGGGAGGAAACGATCCTTTGCATGGATCCTTTTAGCGCAGTGAATCGACGGGTCGAAGAGTTGATCTCACAAGTGTCAGGAGGACGCTTCTACCGATGAAACCGTTGTCCATTTTAGATCATTTCCAGTCCATCGGACTCAAAAGGCTCTCGTTTGTCATCGTGCTCATGACATATCTTGTCGTCTCTCTCTTGCCTGGAGCCATTTCGGTTGTGCAGGGTGCAGAGGGCCGTTATAGCGGTAAGCAGGGTCAGGTGCTTGTTGTGAAAGTGCCGTTGGAAGATGAATCAGCCACAGTCCAGGGAACGTTTCTTGGTCGCTCCATCCGGTTCTTCCCTGATCCGCGACTCGACGAGCCGAAAGGGTTTGTGGGGTTGCTGGGGATTGATCTACAAGATGAGCCGGGAACGCATGATCTGCTCGTCGATCTGAAGCAGGGGGAGCAGAGTCGCACCCTCAATTACAGCGTGGCGGTTGTTAAAGAGAAATTCCACATCGAGCATTTGACGCTGCCTAAAGACAAAGTTGATTTAGACGAGAAGGCTGTAGCTCGGTGGAAGGCGGAACAGGAACAGATCAAAACGGGATTGGCTAGCGATTCGCAGGCGAGGTTATGGCAACCTGGTTTCGTGGAGCCGGTGAGCGGCAGGCGAACGGGGATCTTCGGTAGTGTTCGAATCATGAATGGCCAACCGCGGAATCCGCATAACGGAGAAGATATCAGTGCGCCGCTCGGCACGCCTGTTGCGGCGACCAATGACGGGGTGGTGCGGCTCACCGTCGATCATTTCTTCTCGGGAAAGGGCATCTTCCTCGACCATGGCCTGGGATTCTACTCAATGTATTTCCATCTGTCTGAGGTCCTGGTCAAAGACGGCGACGTCGTGAAGGCCGGGCAGATCGTGGGGAAAGTCGGGGCCACCGGTCGGGCCACTGGTCCGCATCTCCATTGGGGTGTGAAACTCAACGGCGCGCGTGTGAATCCATACTCGTTGCTCGATCTTCCCTTTAAAGGTGCCGTACAGTCAGCAACTCCCACGCCTGTGACCGAATCTGTTTCTGGTATGGGCTCGCCAATTCCGTAATATCCAGTGCGTTCCAAGCCGTTCTTTCCGCGTGATTTTCAGTTGACCTGAGTCTTACTGGAGGCATACTCTTTGGAGCATCTTTACTCGTGATGCGTCATTC